>JAXDCA010000039.1:0-33788 GCA_034678305.1 Bellilinea sp. | reverse complement strand
CAGCCTGTTCGACCAGACACCTTACGCTTACGACAAAGCGGACGAGTGGGCGGGCAGGCAGGAGGAGTTCGTCAAGCGCGCTGGGTTTGTCCTGATGGCAGCCCTGGCAGTCCACGACAAAAGTGCCCCCGACGAAAAACTAGAGCCGTTTTTTGATCTCATCGTCCGTGAAGCCAACGACGACCGTAACTTCGTGCGCAAAGCCGTCAACTGGGCGCTGCGCAACCTGGGCAAGCGCAGCCGTTCCCTGAACGCCCGCGCCGTCGAGACTGCCCAAAAGATCAAGGCGCTGGACACAAAATCCGCCCGCTGGATCGCCTCCGACGCCCTGCGCGAGCTGCAGTCGGACAAGGTAATTTTGAGATTAAAGCGATGAATAACTCATGACCGAATACGAACCCATCATCGGACACGAAACCCACATCCAGCTCAACACCACCACCAAGATCTTCTGCGCCTGCAAGGCAGACTCGTGGAACGACCCGCCCAACAGCAACATCTGCCCGGTATGTTCCGGGATGCCCGGCGTGCTGCCCGTGCTCAACAAAGCGGTGGTGGAGAAGGGAGTGCTGCTGGCGCACGCGATGCACGCCGAGGTGCGCCCGCTGTCGTTCTTCGACCGCAAGAACTACTTTTACCCCGACCTGCCCAAGGGCTACCAGATCTCGCAGTACGACCAGGCGCTGGCCTTCGGCGGTTACCTGGATCTGCCCATGCCCGCCACGCCCGAGCGCCCTGGCTACGTGCGCCGAGTTAACATTCACAAGCTGCACCTGGAAGAGGACGCCGGCAAGACCAAGAACGCCGGTAAGCAGCGCTTTATTGACTTCAACCGCTGCGGCGTGCCGCTGGTGGAAATGGTCACCGAGCCCGATCTTCGCTCAGCGGACGAGGCAGCCCAGTATCTGATCCGTCTGCGCCAGTTGTTGCGCTGGCTGGGCGTCTCCGACGGCGACATGGAGAAGGGCCAGCTGCGCTGCGACGGCAATGTCTCCATCCGCCCGGTCGGCGCGGAGTATCTCAATCCTAAAACCGAGATCAAGAATGTCAATTCCATCGAAAAACTGCGCAGCGCCATCGAAAAAGAGATTGAGCGCCAGATCCGCGAGGTGAAGGCCGGGCGGCGCATCCAGGCCTGGACGCTGGAATTCGACGAGGATGCCGGCGTGCTGCGCAAGATGCGCTCCAAGGAAACCGAGGCGGATTACCGCTACTTCCGCGAGCCCGACCTGCTGCCCATCCGCATCGACGCGGCCTGGAAGAACGCCATCCTGGCGCATATGCCAGAGCTGCCGCTCGAGCGCCGCCAGCGCTTCATGCGGGAGTACGGGCTGCCCGAATACGACGCTGATATTCTGACCGTCGAGCGCAGCCTGTCGGAGTACTTCGAGGCGGCGGTCAAAGCCTACGGCGGCGACCCCAAGCGCGTGTCCAATTACCTGATGAATGACGTGCTGCGCATGCTCAATGAGGCCGGCAAGACCGCCGGCGAGTTGCGCCTGACGCCGGTTTACCTGGCTGAGATCATCAAGCTGGTGGATTCGGGGGCAATCAACACCTCGACCGGCAAGAGCCTGCTGCAGAGAGTAGAAGAAACGGGCAAACCGCCCAAAGCCATCGTCGAGGAGGAGAGTTTGGCCAAGGTCAGCGACGATGCCGCCATCCGCGCGGTGTGCCAGCAGGTGCTGGATGAAAATCCCAACGAGGTGGGCGTCTATAAGGCCGGCAAGGCTACGCTGATCGGCTGGTTCGTCGGTCAGGTGATGCGCAAG
The DNA here is from genome assembly GCA_034678305.1 of Bellilinea sp. Taxonomy (GTDB): domain Bacteria; phylum Chloroflexota; class Anaerolineae; order Anaerolineales; family Anaerolineaceae; genus Bellilinea. The sequence continues at coordinate 32,016 of JAXDCA010000039.1, read as the reverse complement.
ATGCGCGGAAAGGCCGACCCGACGCTGGCAAGGCAGATTTTAGAAGAATTGTTGAAGTAGTCCGCAGGGATTAAATCCACCGCAGAGGCGCGGAGTACGCAGAGCAGAGAGAATTAAAATTCTCTGAGCCCTCAGCGGCGCTGCGGTGAAATCTTTATTGTTCGTCCTACGGCTGTTGTTTTCTATTGGGCGCCCATCCCTGGGCGCCGATTGAAGCAGCAAAACCGGCGGGCGGGGTGAAACCTACCTCTACCGAACGACTTCGAATTTGTAGGGCGGTCACGAAAACCGCCCGGATAGTCGCAATTAATCCGACCCCCACCCGGCCTCCCCCAAAATCCACAAGATTTTGGGGGAGGTACAGGAGGGGGTTGGAAATTTCCCGTGGTTGCGATGGTTAATCAATTACCTGTCAGGCGGGCTATTCGTATTTCAACGCATTGACCGGCACCAGCGTGGCCGCGCGCAGCGAGGGGTACAGCCCCGAGAGTAGCCCAATCAGCGTGGCAAAGGCCAGCGCAAACAGCGGCAGCCAGGGCGGGGTGTAAGCCGCCACGCTGCCCATGCCATAGGGACTGGATTGGTTGAGGAAGGTCGAGGCCACATCGTTGATGATCAGGCTGCCACCCCAACCGAGGATCACTCCGCCAACGCCGCCGATCAACCCGATGCCGGCCGCTTCGCCGAGGAAGATGCTGAGCACATCCTTATTGGTCGCGCCGATGGCTTTCATCAGGCCGATCTCGCGCGTGCGTTCGAGGATGGCCATGGCCATGGTGTTGGCGATGCCAATAGCCGCCACCAGCAGCGATAACGCGCCGATCGCGCCAAAAACGATCTGCAGGGTGACGAAGAAACTGTTGATGCCCTCGACATACGACTGCGGTGTGCTGGCCTGATAGCCCATTTCGTTGATCTGGTCGGCGATATCGACCACAACATCCGGGCTCTCGGCGCGGACGATCAATTGGTTGTATCCGTCGCGGTTGAAATTAACCCGCGTGCCGCGCATCCATTCCTCCCAGGCGATCAGGTCGTCCCAGTTGACATACATAACATTGTCCTGCTGCCCGCGCGCCTCGGCGAACAAGCCAACAATCTTTAAATTGACTGTCTTGTTGCTCGGCGTTCCGTCCTGGGTCCACTTCGTCAGGATGAGCTTGATCTGCTGACCAAGTACGTCCGGCTGCTCCGGCGGATCCTGTCCCGGGCGCTGCTTTGGATCGAACCACTGCTTGGCTACCCAGCCGCCGATCACCGCGGTGCCGCGCTCCAGTTTACTGGTGCCGGCTTCCAGAGGATATTCGAACACGCCGACATCCTCCACGTCCACGCCCTGCAGCCAGGGATAGTTCTCCAGCTTGCCGTAGCGCAGCACGGTCATTCCACTCAACCCCTGGCTGGGCGTGACCAACTCGACGCCAGGGATGGCGCGGATTTCCTCGACCGTCTTTGGAGTTAACAAAACCATGCCCGGTTGACCGCTGCTCCCGCCGCCGACAGTCACTACATCCATCTTCGCGTTCCCACTGCCGCCGCTCTCGATCCATCCCGGGTAAACATCGATGCGTTTCAGGTCGCTGATGCCCCACAAATTCTCGGTGGCGCTGCGCTGCAGCCCGCTGGCAAGCGAGATGAGCAGCACGACTGAAGCGGTGCCGATCACCACGCCGATAGCGGTCAGCGCCACGCGCCCCTTGCGGCGGCTGAGGTTATCGAATACCAGTTTTACCAGATCAAAAAATCGCATAAATCACCTGAGGGATATCCATACTGCAGTGGTAAATTGCTTAGATCTAAAGAAACATGTTCATTTGCCGGAAAATGATCAGCCTTTCGGTCCCACGATGACTGGCCCCGGTTCAATTTGGGGGGTAGATGCGCCCGGGAAAATCTGATCTGGCGTCGTAGTGGGCGCTCCGCTGCTCAAACCGAGCAGGCCTTTAATGAAGCGCAAGATCTTTTGCCAGGTCGTTTCCTCCACTGGCGGAATGAGCTCGCCTTCCGGCGGGTAGCCGCCGGGCGGGAAAGGCTCAGGGGTGGGCATATCCATCACCTCGATCACCAGGGTCTGGCTGACGGTGCGCGGTTGATTGAAATCATCGGTATAGTTCACTTCCACGGTCAGTTCCAGCGGCCCAGGCTGTAAGGGCGTCACGCTGGCGTCCAGGGTGTAGTAGCCGCCGGGGTCGAGCATGCCGACCAGAATGACGTTGTTGCTCACTTCAGCGTTGGGCGAGGTGACCTTCATGTTGCCGAGCACGGCCTGCTTGCGCCCGAGGTTGGTTACCTGCAGCGGCAGCATGTTTGGCTGCCCGAGCATGAAGACGCCCGGGTCGCGGTAATAGTTGATCTCCAGCTGAGGCAGCTGGTAGATCAGTAGGGTGATGACCTGGTCATTGATCTGGCGGACGCCCTTGGCGTCGTCATACACAAACGATATTTTGAAGGCGTAGGCGCCCGGATTGGCTGAAGTGTTGACGATCAGCTTCTGGCTGGTCTGCACGGTTGCGCCGAGGAGCACATCACCGAGATAGACCAGGTTGGATGAGCCTAGTGGAGCGAAGATGGACGTGTCGGCGCCGCTGCCCGAGATGCCAGGGGATGGCGTCCCTGAGGCGTCGCCGGAAGTGACTCCGCCGCCGAGTACCATGGTGGTCGAGCGCGCGTCGCTGGTGCCGAGATTGCGGATATCCAGGTTGAGGGTGAAAACCGAGCCGGGCTGGAGGGGATCCACATCGGATGAATACGCGCTTACCACCAGCTGCGGGCGGCTGACCGGCGTGGGGGTCGCGGTAGGCTTGCTCACCCCGGAATATGACGGCTGGCTGAGGTTGATGGTGATGGTGAAGTTCTCGGTATAGGCCTGTTGGTTGAAATCAGTGTAATTTACCGTGACTGCGGTGGTAGCAACTTTTTGCCCAAACAAGGCGCTGCTTGCTATCATGGGTTGAACAATGTCTATAGCCTCGCCCGGATCCATCTCATTCAACGTAATCACCCCACCAGTATCAACCGGCAAGAAATCAGTGCTGCTAAAGGTGAATATAATATTACGACCAAATCCCTGTCCGTGGTTGGCCACACGCATGTGCAGATCGAACTTTTGACCGGGCGAAACGGCACCGTTAGCGCCAACATTATACGAGTCAAGGGCAATAATAGGGCGGTTCGAACCTGCGGATGTAATCAAACTAATTTTGCCAAGTTCAACACCGTTATTTAAAAAACGGACAGTTGTTACTTCTGTCGAGCCAGCCGGAACGCTTGTTGGGATTGTGATTTTAACTTTCACAGTAGTAGTATCATCATTTACAGGGAGGGAAAATTCGTCTCCCGTTGGTATTTCTACCACCCAACCGGAAATCCCTGAAGATTCCACTGATAAATTTAAAACTTGATTTCCAGTGTTTTTAATATCTATGCTGTATAACACTGTTGAACCTGGCTGACCGGTTTTTGCCGCGCTGGTCGGCGAGACGCTGATTGAGTAAACCGGCGTCGGCGTGCTATCCTGGGCATTACCCGGCTGTACCAGCATCGCTGCCAGCATCAGAATTGAGAAAAGTGCGAGTGCGATCGTTTTAAACTTCATATTATTCCGTCCCTTTGGATTATTCCGTCCCTTTGGAGATGGTTTCATAATCGAATTGCGAGGCAGCCTGATATTCCGCCTCGGGTACTGTCTTTCCGTCCAACAGGTACACTGTGCTGGTGGAAAACTGCTTCATGCGCGGGTCGTGAGAAACGACGATGACCGTGTGACCCGCCTTGTGCAGCTCGGAAAGCAGCTGCATGATGCCGTAGCCGGTGGCGGTGTCCAGGTTGCCGGTCGGCTCATCGGCAAGGATTACTTTCGGCTGGTTGATCAGCGAGCGGGCGACTGCGACGCGCTGCTGCTCGCCGCCGGAAAGCTCGGTGGGTAGGTGCAAAGCACGCTTTTCCAGGCCGACCTGCTTAAGCAGCGCAAAGGAGCGCTTGCGCCGTTCCTTTGCCGGGATGCCCGCGAAGCGCATTGGAAAAGCTACGTTTTCCAATGCGGTCATGCTGGAAACCAGGTTAAAAGATTGAAAGATAAAGCCGATCATCTTGCGCCGATAGACTGCCAGCTGGTTTTCGTCCATCTTTTCGACATTCAGGCCGTTCAACAGGATATTTCCGGCGGTGGGGCGGTCGAGACCGCCGAGCAGGTAAAGCAGTGTGCTCTTGCCCGAGCCAGAGGGGCCCATCACCACCGTCAGCGAGCCTTCCTGGATGTCCAGGTCGAGGCCGTCCAGGGCGTGTACTTTGGATGCGCCCATGATATAAGTCTTGCGTAAATTACGTATCTGGATAAAGGTCGCAAAATCCATGTTCGATCCACTGGCTTGGGGTGTCCCGTCTGCGGATGATAAACCTTTCATGCGGATGATTTCCCTTGCCGATGCCCGACTAGTATGGCGAAGTCGTAAGTCCGCCTAACTGGCTGCCAATGAGCATTGGCAGCGCCTTGAGCGCCAGGATGATCACCACCGAGATCAGCACCGCCGCCCAGGCTTTCGAGCGGGTCAACCCGGTCAACGGCAAGGCGCCAACCAACAGCAGGATGACCTGCCAGATCAAGTACAGGTCGATCTGGGCGAGCACCCCCCGCAGGAAGATCATGAATCCGCCCCCGTCAGCAGCGATGAATCCTGAGAGACCCGGCGAGGAAATTAATTGCTTGCTGCTTAGAATCACCGCCGTTTGGACGATGTAGCGGATCGCGAAAGGCAAGCTTGCCCAGCCAACCAGGTTCAACGCGGAAGTGTTGCTGCCGCGGCTGCCGCTCAAGGTCAGCGCCAGATGCAGGAGGCTGCCAAGCAGGAACCAGGAGATCCACACGCCCGCCAGCGCGCCAAGGGTAGGAAAAACGTAGGTATAAAGTGCGCCTGCCTTCTTAGCCTGGTTATTCATGTATTCTTCCTGCATCTCGGGCGGCCAGTATTGAAAATCCTGAGGAATCTCGACATTGCTCTGCGCCTGGGTGGTGCGAGGCTGTCCGCCTGCGATGACGACCAGCATTGCCAGAATGCTGAGAACCAGGATTGGCGCAATCCACACCGCGTGATCCTGCTCGGCAACCTTCTTCAACGTTCTCCGAGGACGGAAGAAAAGCGGTACCAGCCAATCCAGGCGAATTTTCCGTGGACGGGCTGCTTCAAGTTGTTCGAGTTCAAGTTCAGCCATTGTTCTCCTTATAATCAGTGACGGTCAGTCAATATGATATATTGCATCATACAAGGATGCCTGTGCCAGAGCATAGGACGTTTATGGCTTTGATAAAGTTCCAAGCAAGCATAGAGGCACAATGCTGATCATACAATCCTAAGTCAAAACAGTCAACTATTAAACTGACAGCTAACCCCGAGGGGAAGGAGTTCACCTGATTTCAGGAGAGGTAAATTCAGCGTGTGTATTCACCTCTACTCCCGGCTTTTGCGCGATTCGCAGTCGTCTGCCTCCCAGTGCGACGAAGCATTCGTAAGGTTGCCGGTTACCCAAGGCGCTTACAACTTGCGAACGCTCCGCCCCCACACTATGAAACGACAAGAATAAGAAGTTCAAAATACCCCTTCGATGTGATACCTGAGCATTACGGAATCATGTACAATAATTGTAAGAACCATAGGGAGGGATTTCTATGCAATTGCTCGTCGGACTCGAAAACAATGTTGAGGGGCGTTCGCTTGCCTGGGCGCTCGATCATCCGGGTTGCTTTGTTTACGGCATTGACGGTCCAGAAGCGTTAGCGGATGTGCCTGCAGCTTTCAGTCGCTACCAGGCATGGATCGCCGCGCACACTCCGGATTCATGGCTGGCAGAGGTCAAAGACATCGATGCGCAGCTGAGCGAGGTGTGGGATGTATACACGATCGACAAGGAATACCGCCGGGTCGCGGAAGGCGGATATGACGTCAACGCCTGGTTCAGCACGGACTGGTGGCTGCTCACCCGTCAGGAGATCGAGCTTGGTTTGAAACTGCTGGAATTCAGCCGGCAAGACTTGCTCGCGGTGAGCCGGGATCTGCCAGATGAGGTGCTCGACCGAAAGTACCCTGGCGAACGCTGGAGTATACGAGGTGTCGTTGGGCACGTCGGCGGCGCGGAATGGTGGTATCTGGACCGGCTCGACCTGGCTGGCATAGCAAGCGATGACGTTCCGGATGAAGCCTTTGAGCGCCTGGATGTTGTCCGCCGCAGGTTCGTGGAAGTGCTGCCGCAGTTGGAAGGGGTAGAGCTTGCGCGCGGAAAATGGGGCGAATGGTGGAGCCCCCGCAAGATGCTGCGCCGAGCAGTCTGGCACGAGCTGGACCACGTCGAGCATATCCGCAAGTTGTTGAGGTTGTGAACTTCGCGCGACGCCCTCCACCTCCGCCCGCGCCGTCGCTGTTCCAGGGCCTATGCCGCCGGCGAGCGGCCAAGCTCCTGCCGCAGCGTCAACACTTCATCCGTCAGCTTTTCGATGCGTCCTAACAACTCCTGATGGCGCACTTCATCTGGATCGGGCTCGCGGGCGACAAAGGCGATCGCCCCGCCTGGCTCAAGGGTGGCGCTTTCCACCTCGCTTACTGACCCATATCCCTGTTTGCGCGCTGCCGCTTCCAACTCTTCCTCGGTGATCAATTCGCGTTTTAATATTTCCGGATGGATAACGCCGTGCTCGATCAGATAATCCGGGCGGCCCTCGACCACTTCATCCAGCTTGCGGTGAGCGTAAAGAAAACGGACCACCAGATAGTTGACCAGCAGCAAGGTCGCCGCGCCGATGAAACCGCCAGTGACCGAGTTGTCATTGCCAATGATGGCATTCTGAACGGTATTGGAGAGCGTCAACAGGACGACCAGGTCAAATGGATTGAGCTGGGCTAATTCGCGCTTGCCGGCCAGACGCAGCCCAATCACCAGGATGGCATAAACGATCACCGGTCGGAGAATCTTTTCTATCACCGGTATACTCAGCGTGAACATATCGCCAAACCAGGAAGGATTCATGAGAGGCCTCCGGGAAGAGATCGGGGATTCAAGAAGAGAGACAGATTGCTATGTGTGTCTTTGATGGATTTCCATCCGCCGCGGGCTGTCGAGCAACATTTTTGCCGGGATAACCAGGATGATGAGGACCGCCCCAGCTATTAGCAGCAGCGGCTGTCCACGCCAGACCATCAGGAGAACACCCAGGCCTGTGCCGACGCCCGCGCCAAGATCGGCGTTGCGCGTCACCAGATAAATCGTCCCATACAGGACCAGGCCAATAGCCATCTCCACGGCTGCCAGCGCAGTCAATCCGCCGAGCGTGGCAGCAAGTCCCTGCCCGCCGCGGAAATGGGCAAAAATCGGAAAATCATGACCAAGCACCGCGCAAGCCAGGGCTAACAGTTGCCAGCCAAGGCCAAAGCCGAGCGCTTTCATCAGTAGAACTGCCAGCGCGCCTTTGCTAAAATCGACCACCGCGACCAAAATGCTTGGTCCCCAACCTAAAACGCGGTGGACATTGTGGGCGCCCATGTTCCCATCGCCGACAGTGCGGATATCTACTTTGGCGAAGTATTTTGTAACGATCAGCGCAGTCGGGATGGAACCAAGCAGGTAAGCGATTAACAACAGCAAGCCGACCATGGATCACCTCCATTCCTATGCTTGAATTGAGTGTACCAGATAAGGACGTTGATTTGCAACCACAGCCCGGCAGTTGTCTGGTTGTCATCGCGAGGCGGCGCGTGCGGCGGTGGCGATGCAGCGGACGGCCAGGGGAATCCACCCATTTTGCGTTTTTTGCCCGCTGTATCTATAATAGGGGATGACTATCAATAAAAGGCGATTCCCTTAGGAGCAGACATGATCCAAATCAAGTCCCCGGTAACACGTGACGATTTCAAGCATTACTACGATCTTCGCTACAAGATCTTGCGCGAGCCCTGGGGACAACCGCGCGGCACTGAAAAGGACGATTACGAGCCGATCTCGCAGCATTACATGGCCGTAGAGGACGCCACTGGCGAAATCCTGGGAGTGGTGAAGATGGCCGAAAAGGAACCAGGCGTGGTCTGGGTTTCACATCTGGCCGTTGCCAGCCAGCATCAGAAGAAAGGGATTGGCAAGCTATTGATGGCGCATGTCGAAAATTTAGCGCGCGCTCAAGGTTATAAAACCATTTGCTGCCTGTCACGGCTGAACACGACGGAATATTTTGCAAAAGCCGGGTACAAAATAACAGGCCTGCCATCCCATTATTTCGGCACCACTCAAGTGATCTGGATGGAAAAGTCGTTATAAGCCTTTAATTTTATCGTGCGGTGCGCTCATCCTAGAGCGCTAAAACCTCGCGCGGATAGCGAGCAGGGAAGCCATCTCTGCCTTCAAACGATTGCCTGGATTAATCGCCAGGGGCTGGCAGGCGGCGAAATGCCTGCATGAACAACCCTAAGATACCGCGCAATGGCGCCAGCGCCCAGGATACGAAGGCATTGACCAGACCGAAACCCTGGCTTAACCAGATCAACGCCGGGCGGAAGATGCGCAGGAAGGGGATATGCGCGTATGCCAGAGTCAACACGATGGTGGCTATGGAGACCCCGAAGCGAGCCCAATCGCTGATTTTGATATGCGCGAACTCTTCGAGCAGCAGTTCGATGCCGATATTGAGCACTAAAATGTAAGCGGCTGTTTTTAGAATCGGTTCGCGTTCGATCACATGGCTGAAGATGCCGGCTGCGTAACGCATGAACAGAATGCCGATGGCAACTCCAAGCATGACCACCCACAGTCGATTTGAGAGCGAAACTGCTGCGACCACGTTATCCAGGCTGAAGGCCAGATCCATTATTTCGACCATCACCACGGTCATCCAGAAGGTGCGGATTTGCACCTTCTTCATGCCTTCATCACCGCTGTCATATCCATACGCGCTCAGGTCATCCAGCGCCAGGCGGATCAAGTAAGCGGCGCCCACCAGCTTCAACCACGGATTCTGGATGATGTAGTTGGCTGCCAGCAGCATCAATCCGCGTCCAGCGTATGCCCCCAGCAAACCAACGCGCAGCGCGGCCATGCGCTGGTTCCCTAGCAATTTATCCAGAGCGTGACCAAATTTCATCAAGCCTTTTGGCCAGGGAATAGGTTCATTTTCCGGCAGGGTGGTGACCATTGCGCCAAGAACTGCTGCGTTGTCGATCGAGAGGATGCCCTCGAGGAAGATGAGTTGTATGATAATCGCGATAAACGAAAAATCCATGTCACTGCTCCTGGCTCCAAAAAAACACCCGGCTGCATAGGACGGTCGGGAAAAATTTTAGAAAGGTAAGGCTGTTTTCAGGACTTAGGCTGAAGCGCCTTACTTATATCACAATTGGCAGCAGGGGATGGAATAACAGGGGGTATTTCTACATCCCAGGATAAATCTCATGCGGATAACTTGAGGGTACTCTCTATCGGTGATGCGTATTCCTGCCTGTCATGAATATGGAAATAAATTGGGCGGTTTCTTGAACCGCCCGTTAAAATCAGTTTCTGCCTAGCCCGCCACCTTCACCAGATGGTAGGTCTTCTTTCCCCGGCGCAGCACCAGGAAGCGCCCCGCCAACAGGTCGCCAGGCGAAACGGTTTGGCCGACCTCCTCGACACGGTGGTTGTTGAGGTAAACTCCGCCCTCAGTTATTGCCCGGCGCGCTTCACCCTTGGATTTCGTGAAGCCGCTGGCAGCCAGCAACTCGACCAGCGCCAACCCGCCTTCCAGGCTGTGCTTGGGCAGCTTGCTGCTCGGCACTTCGGCAAAGATGTCCTCGATCTCTGCCGCGGTAAGCCCGTTGAGCTCGCCGCCGAACAGCACCTGGGCAGCCTGCTCGACCCGCGCCAGCGCGCTTGGACCGTGCACGGTCAGAGTCAGCTCCTGCGCCAGACGGCGGTGCGCCTCGCGCAGCTCGGGACGCTCGACCAGCGCTGCTTCCATTTCCTGTATTTCGGCTTGCGTCAAGAAAGTGAACACTTTGAAGTAGTGGATCACGTCGCGGTCATCTGTGTTCAGGAAATACTGGTAGAAACGATAGGGGGATGTTTGCTCGGGGTCCAGCCAGACCGAGCCAGCCTCTGTCTTGCCGAATTTGCTGCCGTCCGCCTTGGTGATCAAGGGATAGACCATGGCCTGCACTGATTGGCCGGTCACCCGCCGGATCAATTCAACGCCGGCGGTGATGTTGCCCCACTGGTCAGAACCGCCGGTCTGCATCAGGCAGTTTATCGTCTGGTACAGGTGTAAGAAGTCGTAGGATTGCATCAGCATGTAGCTGAATTCGGTGAAGGAGATGCCTTCCTCGCGCTCCAGGCGGGTGCGCACCGACTCTTTGGTGATCATGGTATTGATGGTGAAATGCTTGCCAATATCGCGCAGGAAATCGATCAGGTTTAGCTTCAGCAGCCAGTCGGCGTTGTTTACCAGCTGCGCCGGGTTGGTTTTGCTGTCGAAATCAAGGAAATGCGCCAGCTGCTTCTTGATCGAAACCAGGTTGGCCTCGATCCTCTCGCGGGTCATAAGGGTTCGCTCAGTGGTCCTGCCGCCTGGATCGCCGACCATGGTCGTCCCGCCGCCGGCCACGGCGATGGGATGGTGGCCGAAGCGTTGCAAGCGCGCAAGCGCCAGCAGCGGCACCAGGTGACCGATATGCAGGCTGTCGGCGGTCGCGTCGAAACCGTTGTAAACGGTGATCTTCTGGCTGGCAAGCAGATCGGCGGCGCCTTCGGTATGATCGTAGATCAACCCGCGCCATTTGAATTCATCGAAAGCAGACTGGTTCATGACGTTCTTTCTAGCAATAGGATTGCTGGCAGGAGAAAGACAGCTCCACCCGCCAGGGTTCTTGCTATTGTAATGACCCTCCACGTAGATTGCAAGACCCGCGCGGGGAATCAGTCTGCTTCGACCAACGCGCCTACTGCCCTGACCAGCTCCGCCATGCGCTCCCGGCAGGTTTCGAGATCGCCCGGATCGCTGCTCAATCTGGAGAAAACGCTTTCAACGGTTGCCAGAAGGTCAGGCGGGCGCTGCGCGAAGCGGTCTGCCAGCCTTAACGCGCCTTTTTCGTTCAGCCAATAGACGCCGTTAAGCGCAAACAAGGTTTGCAACAGGCAAGCGAGGCAGCGAAAGCAGCAGCCAGCCACATAGGCGCAATCGCCGCGGGCAGCGCCCTTGCGCGCGATTTGCAGGCTGAAATCACTTTCCCAAAAGAAGGCGTCAATCACCGCCTGGCGCAATGCGCTTGGGTAAGGAGTGGTTTGCGCCCGCAACGACTCGATCACCCTGTTAGGGTCGTAAAGAGCGCGGCAGGTGGCGACCTCGCCCATATAGATGTAACTGGCAAAGCCGTGCGGATGACCAGGCTGGTAATGCATGGAGATTACCCCCCGGCGGCAGTCCTCGATCACCTGGGCAACGCGAGTCAGATCGCGGTAGATGAAATCGACCGCAACCCCCTCGATTTTCAACCAGCCGCCGCCGTTGATCCAGGGTCCCCAGGCGCCGGGCGGTGTCAGCAGACCGGCGCGGCGCTGGTCGTCGAGCGAAGCGGCCAGGCGGTCGAGCGCGGGCACATCGAGCAGGTTGTCGGGGTGGTAGTAGATGCCCAGGTCGAGATCGGAGGTGGGCAGCTGCGTGCCGCGTCCGCGCGAACCGCCGATTACGACCGCCGCAACTCCGGGCAAACTGCTCAATTGCGCGGAGATCTTCATGGCGAGCAAATCAAGGTCCATAAGCCCTCCAGAGGTTTGATCTGCGTAATCATTGTACTGGAAATATGAAAAAAATCTCCCGGGAGCATAGCGCTCCCGGGAGACGGCTTCAGGAAGAATTCAACAGCACCCGCGGCACGGGTGCATTCACCCGGCTACAGGCACAGAAAAGTATCCCAACGCTGAGCAGGGCGACTCTCGCGTTCGGTCAGTGCGGATTGGCAAGGGGGGTTGGCTTGCATGTCGAGTTTCATGGCTCCCGGTCAGACGGCTCCATGTTGACCAGGCTGAGCACGACAAAAACAACGCCAACGGCTGCCACAACCAGATAAACCACTGTTGCCATTTCTACCTCCTCTTCCTGAAGGAACCGATAAACTTCTTTGTATAGAGGATTACTATCTTTAATAACCCTCTATTCGCAACAGAGTGGCGACCAGTTTATAGATTCTTGCAACTTCGATTGGGGACCCTCTCCAGTAAGAACGACCGCTAAATCTTTCGCGATGGAGCCCCCTGACTTAGTGCAAGTTTTCTATATCTATTATACAGTTCGGAATTGCGTTTTAACTTTATGAATCTGTTAAGAATCCTATACGAAATCCGAACTGATCGTGCGGACTGGTACCATCTGTCAACTATGTATACGTTGGAAGCAGGAAATGGTTCCCGTTGAGGGAAGATCGTGTCAGGTTTCAGGTGTCAGGCGTCAGGTGCAGCGATGGTTTTTTAGATACAAATAATCTTCGTTCGTTGAAATGACAAAGTACTTCTCCCACCCAAACGTCCTTGTGGCTGCCCGTTTTGGTTAATCCAACAACGGGCAGGGACAAGCCCTGCCCCTAAGAAATTTGAGACAAGCGGCCGGTGATGAGACCGATCAGGAAATTCGCTCGAAACGGCTGCCGGACACGCCGCAAATTGGGCATTTCTCCGGCGTATTGCGCGGATGGGTGTGCCCGCAGACAGGGCAGACGTAATAATCGTATGCTTCCTCTTCGGCTTTTCCCTGTTCGAGCTGCGCCAGCAGCCCGCGGTAGAGCTCCTCATGGATCTTCTCTACTTCCCAGGCGCGGGTGAAGCTGGTTAACGCGGCCTTGTTGTCCTCCTTGCCGGCGGCATCGATGAAAGGCGGGTACATGCTGATCACTTCGTAATTCTCGCCGGTGATGGCCGTCTGCAGGTTCTCGGCAGTCGAGCTGATGCCGCCGAGAGCCCGCAGGTGGTTGGCGGCGTGCACCGTCTCGGCCTGAGCGGCGGCGCGGAACAGGCGCGCGATCTGCGGGTGGCCTTCCTGGTCGGCCTTCTGGGCAAAGGCCATATACTTGCGGCTGGCCTGTGATTCGCCGGCGAAGGCGGCTTTCAAGTTGTCAGTTGTCTGGGTCATTTTGTGCTCCACGGATATAGGGTAAGGATAAGATCTGCTGTAGCAAGAGTATTCCAGAGAGGCGCGCTTGTCAATTGAGGATTGAACCCAATAATTGTGATTATTTTCCTGAAGATTCTCGTGTTCAAGTTTCGTGATGAATAAAAAGAGCCGGCTCCACGCCGGCTCTAGAAAATAAGTTAAATTTAAGGCTATTTCTGTACTTGCAATTCGCTCGGCCAACCATAATCCATGTCTGCATTATAGGTAATGCCTATTTCCCCACTACCTGTTGTGGTTACATCATATCCGATGATCGAACACCCCATGTTGGTAGGATTGCCTATTTCAGCAGTACCATTAATCCTGACTATAGCGGCCGGAGCGTAAATCGTGCCGGCAAATTGCGATCCAGAATTTCCGTTAATGACAAAATCAACATTTACAAGGTTAGACGATATATATAACAACAAATCCTCGATGGCACCAGGTCCTCCGGGCACTACAACGGTGGGTTTTTCATTTACAGCCACCAGGGCTGTATTTACTCCTCCGTTTATCTGAACAGCAGGATTATTATCGCCGCCCATAACATATATGGTAACCCCACCCATGGGCGCCCCTGTGGGCGTGCCATCTACCGTCTCGTTCCTAATAAATCCAGCGCTCGACATGCTGATATCGCCGTCGATGCAATACAGCCCCGGTTCCAGTATGACTTCACTATGGAATGTCCATCCTTTATAGTTGCCGGGTGAAATCGTTGTGGGATTGTTTACTACGCCCAGATTTTGATAAGGTGCTGAAGTGCAATTCGGGGGAGGAATGGGACGAGTAGTAATCGGGTGTAAATCGGTGTGTTCTGTGCAGCCAGGCGGGATTGGCATTCCTGTACAGGTGGATCCCTGATGATAATCGATGCTGCCCTCATCAATAATTAGCCTTCCGCTACCGCCCCGATCATTGCACGAGTTAGACCAGATTCCGCCTTTATAGATGTGAACATCCGCATTCCCCCAGATATCCAGATCGCCCACCTTGTTACCACAAACCTCACTCAAGGCAACGATGGCAGCCCCGCTGCCGGCGGTAATGCCCGGCAACACGCGGGTGACGGAGCCGACTGTATTGCGCATTTGACCACCGGTGAACAGGTGCACGAAGGAGGTGTTCGTCACCCTGGAAAGCATGACAAACACGTCTATATATTTTTCGGCGGGATTGCAGGTAATCAATACACCATGATCGCTGCTCTCTCCCAGGCCTGCCTGCGGGGTTATTGTGAAATCATTGGCGAGCGCTTGCTCCTCTGCTGCCCCGTAGGCGTCCGAAAGATCCGTGAATGGCGCGCAATTAAAGTCGGGTTGCTTTACATCTGCGTTTTGCATCATTTGGGCAACAACCCCTGCCCCTGCCAGGCTGCTGGCATCAGCGGCGCTCTGCATGTAGCGCCGGTCGGCGAAGATCATGCCGCCGTCAATCGCCAGCGCGGTGAAGCCAAGTAAGCCAATGACTAATAGTACCAGCAGGATCAAGATTTGGCCTTTTTCTAGATCTCGGTTTGTTTTCATCGTATCCTCCGATTTATGGTTATCAGGGTGCTGGCGTCGTGTCACATGCCGGTCGGACGATTCGATCTTCAATTACTACAGTCATTGGAATAGACGGACCGGTAAAGGCACTTATAAAGGGCATGGCGATCTCTGATTCGTGATAAACAGTAACGGAAAGAGTATTTCCCGCGCAACCGTTAACCGGGAGCTTGCCTGGAACGTTATCTGCATTCCAAGCGTCGGCGCAAAGAAGATCGTTTACATGAACGGTTACGGTATAGCTCTCGTCTAGAAGGTTATTCTTTACGCGTTCTTCAATTTGGGCGCAGTAATTAGGGAACGCCGCGCCGTAACCGGCGCCTTCTTGAGCAGCATCGCGCATGGTCAGGTACTCGTACATCATGCGCCCCAGGTCGATAACGCCTGCCAGCATAATCAGCAGTAGGACCAGCACTAAGGCTAATTCAAGCAAACTCTGACCTTTTTCAGTTTTTGTCATTTGCTGTCTACTCATTATTTGCCTCACAGGTTAAGGTCGGTATTCAATTAAACAATCATCTATGCCGTCGTTCATGATGAGGTCGATAACAATGATCTGATCATTTTTATTTTTTGTGAATTCAAAACGAAGCAGGTATTCTCCTGTCGTATCGATCAGCAATGGCGGGTCCATGGTCCATATAAAACTGCCATCGGAATCGTCCCCAGGCCATAGTTCCTCCCAATAAATCCCCGGAGGAGGAATGGGGGTATCCAGGTCCAGGTTGGTTAATAGAGCCTGGCCAGTTGTATCCCAACTGATGGATACCTGGGTCATCGTATGCAACTTTTCCGTATCATTAGAAAACGAAAGAATATAGTAATATTTCCCCTCCACGCCGCTATTTTCAGCGTAAATCCAGGTTCCCTGGCAGAGGGGTGGTAATGGAGTAGTTGGTGTTTCCTCTGGCGTAGCGGTCTCCTCCGGCGTTGAGGTTTCTCCTGAGGGGCCAAATGTAATCGCTGGAGGTATATCGCCAGGATTTTCGCCCGGCGGCTCTATCGTCCAGTCCATGAATACCTCTTTAATGATCGTCCGGCGGGCTGTTGAACGGAGGTTTATATTTGGGATGATCCCGGTAATGGATCTAAAAGTAATCTCCGTAGTGACATGCACCCGGTCGCCGAGCACAGTTTTCTCGCATGCCTTCAGATGACCGTAGCCATCATCATACTGGACGCCAATGTTCATGTTACCGGCGAAGAAACCGACCCGCCGGGCAGCGTCCTGCAGACCGGTCGCGTCGCACAGAGTGTCGACCGCGGCGCCGTAACGAGCGCCCTCGCGCGCCGCCGCAAACAAGGAAGTATACATCAAGAACATGCGCCCAAACTCAATGATGCCTAATACCAGCAGTAAAAATATCGGGATGGCCAGTGCGAATTCTAGCAAGCCCTGGCCACTGCGGCGGTCGCCTGTCCGTCTATGGGATAGATTTAATTTCATCGGTCACCTCTGTCTCCGATAACCTGCGATTAGCGCCTCCGGTCGCGCTAAGGTGCAAATCGTAATATACAACTCCCTCGCTGCAAGAATACCCCAGGCAGCTGCATCCTGCCATTCGTATTAACACTTATTTGTATACCCAAATAATACTGATTTTTGTTTGATGCTTTTGGCGGGTTTTTAAGTTATGAATTTCCCCTCTGAATAGATGGTTTATCACGAAATTAAGGGTTCACTCAGGAAATAATAAGAGCCGGGCGTGCCGGCTCTTGGTTTAATAAACGATTAAAGTTACTTTTGCACCTGCAGGTATGCGGGCCAACCGGCATCTTTGCTTTCATCGTAGGTAAGATTCAGATAGGATGTGCCCGAAACCCAGACTGCCTGGCCAACAAGCGACACGCCCATCGATGTTGGATTGGTGCTATCGGACGTGCCGGTGATTTTGTAGTAGCTCGCGGGCGCCCACAATGTGCCGCCAAACACATTGCCCGAGTTGCCGTTGATCTTGATGTCAGCGTTGATCGTCAGCGGGACGTACAGCAGCACATCTTCGATCGCGTAATTGTCCGGCGTGCCCCCATTTAAATTTGGCGCTGATAATTCAGAATTCGCATGGCCGTTAATGGTCAGATCCGTGCCGGTGTAGTAGATGGTGACACCAGTACCGTCAATTTCTCCCCCCGCGTTCATCTTTACTCTGCCGGTTACGCAATACAACCCCGGATTGAGATGCACCGGGTCTTTAAAGTCCCAGCTTGTATAATTCCCTGGCTCGATGGTCCCGCTGCCGCCGTCTGAAGACCCGTAATTGGGGAGAAGGTCACAATGGTCTTCAAAGATGCTAAGATCGACCAACTCCTCGCCTGTCATCGGATGAAATCCAGGATCGATTACTTTACTGCCGCCCGTCATTTTTATGTTATCCGCATCGCATTGGGTGCCATAGTGGCAGGTGACGTCACCGCCGGTGATGGTCACATCCGACTGGCTCTTTACGAATACACAGTCATTGGAATACACACCGCCGCCGCTGAGGACAGTTACCAATGAGCCGGAGTCAAAATGCACGCCGCCGCCGCCCTGCTTTTCGCACTTCTTGCCCATTCCTACAATAGTTGCGCCGTTGCCTGCCTTGACCTGGGGCTTGACCTGCGTTTTCGAATAGACTGTGTTGCGCATGATCCCGTTGGTGAAAAGGTGCGCAAAGGAGGTGTTGGTCACCCGGGACAACATGACTTCAACATCCAGGTATTCGCCGCTGTTATTACAGGTCACCTTGACCCCATGGTCATGGCCGGTAGTGCCGAGCGCGTTGTCTTTTGCGATGACATAGTCGTTGAAACCGGCGCTGGCAATCGCGGCGTTGATCGCGGCATTCACGCTGCTTTTTAATGCGGTGCTGCTGCAGTTCCAAGATACAGGACCGACGTCGTTCTCTTGAACCACTTCCGCGGCAGCTCCGGCGCCCGCCAGGCTGGCAGCGTCGGCAGCGCTCTGGCTGTAACGCCGGTCGGCGAAGATCATCCCGCCGTCTATTGCCAGAGCAGTGAAGCCGAGTAAACCGACAACCAGCAGCACCAGCAGGATTAGGATTTGGCCACTTTCGGATGATTTTGATTGTTTCATAATGTCCTCCAACTTATGGATAAGAATAACAAGCGGGCCGGACAATCCGGTCTTCGAGTACAACATGCATGGGGATGGATGTGCCGGTGAATGCGCTGATCAACGGCATGGTGATGTCAGTTGTGTGGTCAATCGTGACGGCCATGGTATTTCCAGCGCAGCCATGATCCGGCGCAGTTTTCCCTGCCGCGTAATCATTGGCAACCGCTGAAGCGCAATCTATCCCGTCAACCACGATGGAAACGGCATAGTTGTTGTCCGGCAGGTTTTGCATCACCCGGTCGACGATATGGTTGCAGTCGTTGGGGAAGACCGCGCCGTAACCGGCGCCCTCCTGGGCGGCATCGCGCACGGTCAAATATTCATACATGATGCGCCCCAGGTCGATCACGCCCGCCAGCAGGATGAGCAGGAACACCAGCACCATTGACAACTCGAGCAGGCTTTGACCTTTTTCTGATTGTGATTTTTTCTGTCTGTTCATCGTCAGCCTCACGGATTAGGGGTAATTCAGCAGACAGCTGTAGCCGTTGGGATAGCTGATATTCAAGGATATGTCATTGATTGTGACGTTTTTTTTGGCGAAAACAAAACGCAGGTAAGATGTTCCGGGATTGAGCAGGAGCACCGGGTCGGGATACCAGATCAAATTTCCGGAGTCGTTGGGGCCCGTCCATTTGGTCGCAAAGCTACCGCCAACCGGCTGGAACTCGATGCGCACCAAACTACGACCGCCGTTGGTATTCCAGCTAATGGAAACCTGGGTCAATTTATTGATATACGCTGTAGAATTCTTGATCGCCAGGTCATAATACTCGGTGGTTGTTGTCATGCCAACTTCCCAGGATCCGCTATCGCAAACGGGCGGCCCGGCTGTTTCGGTGGTTGTTTCTGTTTCCTCAGGAGTGACGGTTTCCGATGGTTCTGGAGTGACCGTCTCAGACTCCTCAGGAGTGACGGTTTCTCCTTCTGAGGGGCCGAAAGTAACCGCGGGTGGAACATTGCCTGCCATTTCGCTCGGTGGCTGCAATGTCCACTCCAGGAAGACCCGTTTAATCAGGGTCCGCCGGGCGGTCGAACGGAGAGTTAACTCGGGAATGACTCCCGTGATCGAATCGAATGTAATCTCAGTTGTGACATTTACCCGGTCGCCAAGCACGGTTTCATTGCATGCCTTAAGATTGCCAAAACCGTCGTCGTACTGGATGCCAATATTCACGTCTCCCGCAAAAAAACCGACCCGCCGGACAGCGTCATGCAGCCCGGATGTGTCGCAAACGGTTTCGACTGCGGCGCCGTAGCGCGCGCCCTCGCGGGCGCCGGCAAAGACAGAGGTGTACATCAAGAACATGCGCCCAAATTCAATGATGCCCAATACAAGCATCAAGAATATTGGAATAGCCAGGGCAAATTCGACCATGCCCTGACCGCGGCGGTGTTCATGCATTCGTTTTCGGTTAAGCCATTTTTTCATCATCCACCTCATCTTCTATCGGTAGGCTGTCCTGCCCTTGCGGTTGAGAAGCCTCTATGAGTAGAGACCCTTTTCTCTTGTGACGGGCGTGTTCCACATGTTGCACGATTCGATCCAGCCTTTTGCTGGCAGCGCCGTTTAATCGGTTGTTAATTGGTAAAAGTTTTGTAATTTATTGGCAATTCTCTCTATGCCATCATAGCCAATTTAGCCGCTTAAAGCTATCCGTACTGCTACCTATTTTGCTATTACGTAGTACGGATATTTAACGATTGATATTTAGGTATTATTTTGGTTTGTTTTATGCCCGATAAAGGATGAATAGACTGCAGCGGTTTCCCCTTGCGTACTATTTTTCCATCGGCAGTAAGCCCTTGCGGATCGCAAAACGGATCAGGTCGGCGTGCGAATGAATATCCAGCTTACGGTTCAAATTAGCGCGGTGCGCCTCGACGGTGCGCGTGCTGATCGACAGCCGCTCAGAAATTTCGGCCGTAGATAAGCCCTCAGCCACCAGCTGCAGGATTTCGCGCTCGCGCCCGGTCAACGTATCGTAGGGGTCCAGCGAGCCGGTCTTGGCGCGTTCTATATACGCGGAAATCGCCCGCTCTGAAAATGGAGTGCTCAGATAGCGCTGCCCGGCAGCCACCATGCGGATTGCCTGGGTCAGCTCGACCGCGGTGGTGTCCTTGAGCAAGTAGCCAGAGGCGCCCTTCTTCAGCGCCTCGATCACATAAGCCTCGTTGGCATGCATCGAGAGGATCAGCACTTTGGTCGCTCGCCATACCTGGCGGGTGATCTCCAGACCGTTCAAGCCAGGCATCATCAAATCCAGGACGAGAACGTCCGGTTTTAACTCCTGCACCAATTGCAGGGTTTCCTGCCCGTCGCTGGCTTCGCCGATCACTTTAAGATCGGGGTGAGAGTCGATCAGAGATCGCAGTCCCTGGCGGACTACGATGTGGTCATCCGCCAGCAGGATTGTGATCATCAGATACTCCTCCGTTTCCTGTTTGTTGAACCGGCAACTCGACCACCAATAAAGTTCCCCATCCGGGGACCGAGTCAATTGTAAGCGATCCGCCGACAAATGCAACCCGCTCGCGCATCCCCAGTAGTCCGCGCGAGCTGCCATTTTCCAGCGCCTCTGCGGCAGTGAAACCAGCGCCACGGTCCTCAATCTGGATGGTCAGGAGTTGATCCTCATAAATGGTGCGTACGGTCGCCTCTGTCACTCCAGCGTGCCGAGCAATGTTGGTCAGTCCCTCCTGGATAACGCGGTAAGCGGTTGTTTCCAGGTTTGGCGGAAATCGCTGCCCGTCGATGCCCCGTTGGGCAAACTGGACGCGGATACCAGTCAGGCTGGTATAGCGGTCGAAGTGCCATAGCAATGCGGGCAGCAGGCCCAGGTCATCCAACATGCTTGGACGCAGGTCGAGAGACAGGTTACGTACTTTTTTGATCAAGTCGTCCGCTAACTGGCGCGCGCCTTCCAGGTGCTTGAGAATATCGCCGGCTGGTATTGCGCCGGCGGCGTCCAGCTTGATTTTCAGTCCAGTCAGCAATTGACCGATCTCATCGTGCAGCTCCAGGGCAATTTCACGGCGGTCGTCTTCCTGGATTTCCACCAGACGGTGCGAAAGCAATTGCAAACGAGCCTGGTCAGTACGGACCTGATTGAACAGCTCGGCATTACTCAGGGCGATGGTCATCAAATTGCTAAATGCCTGGAACAACTGAATTGCGCCTGGCAGGAAGCTGTTCTTTTGGCGGCTGAAAATTACGAGCGCGGCGCGCGAACCGTCAGTGGACACTGGCAGGGCTAGCAACTCATTGAAGGCGCGCTCAATGGGTGCAAGCGTATCCCAGATGGCTGAAACACCAGGGGTATCCTGGCCAATTACCACTGGCGCTTTATCCCTTAGAGCGACCAGGGCCGGATGCTGAACAGATGCAGTCTTATTTTGGGTGGTTAACAGCGGCAACCTGGCTAGCTCGATCCCGTCGGCAGCCGTCGGAAGCACGGTCATATCCTCTTCATTGAAATAGCCGACCCAGGCTGCCTCTACGTCGAAGAGCTTGACCAGCAGGCGGCAGCTTTCCTGCATAATCGCCTGGGCTTCCAACTGGCTTAAAAATGCTCGTGAAACCTCATTGAGGGCATTCAAGTCGCTCACCCGTTGACGCAGGGTGTTCTCCAGGCGCTTCATCTCGCTGATGTCGCGCGTCACGCCGACCACGCCGGTCATCCGGCCTTTGTCATCCGTCATTGGGGAGAGTACCGATTGGAAACTATAATCCTGGCTGTCCGACTGGGCAGCCCACTCAAAGGATAGATGCTGGCCTGTCAAAGCTTGCTGGAGCGATACCAGGTGATTGCGCAGGGTTTCAGCCGAAATATTCAGCGCGATGCCGTAATCTTGGAGCGGGCGATCTGGCAGTTCCACAGCTTCCAGGCTGCCTGGCAGCGGAATGCTCTCGGGCAGCCCCAGCTTGTGCGCCTTGTCGCCATAGAGGTTGATCTGGGTTATGCCCTCGTCGAGGGTGAAAACCATATCGTCCATTGACTCGATCAACCTTCCGAAGCGCTCCTCGCTCTCCTGGCGGCGGCGCTGCGACTGCTGCAGGTCCGCCAGCATCTGATTGATATCTGCGCCAAGCCGCCCCAGCTCATCGCGGCTGGCAATGGTGACCCGCTCAGAAAGATCGCCATGCTGGCCGATCTGCGCAACCTGACGGCCAAGCCGTTGCAAGGGCGCCAGTAAAAGCCGGTCGATCGAAAGGACGGCGATAATCCCGAACAGTAAAACACTGGCAGCCAGTGTGATCAGCAAGTAATTCAGGACCAGTTGGCTGCTGCGGACGGCGGTGCGGTTGAGCGATACGCGTAGAACATAGGCCGGCTGACCATACAAATCACTCAACAATTGATAGGCATGCATCTCGGATTCACTGGCAGGCAGTGAAAGATTAGGGCTGGCAGTGTTCAGTAAACCGGCAGCATCGGAGAATCCCGGCGCGGTCAGCGCGCTGTCGTAGTCTTTCAGTGCCAGTGGCAGGTGAACGACCTGCGAGATGCGCTGCAACTCCTCGGCGTCTAAAAAACGGCCAACCAGCAGCGTCCCCTGGGCTGGACCGCTGCCGTCACTACGCAGTACCGGCGCCGAGACAAGCAGGAGCGGGCCAGTCTCTGTGCGCAGCAACCCGCGCATCGATTCCTGATCTGCGGCGGTACGCAGCAGAGCATCGCCAGCCTGCAGGTGAGCCTGGATTTCCCCTGGAAAAGGGATTTCCTGATCTTGGCTCAAGTCGTAGGTACTGGCGTTTATCACGCGGCCATCCAGGCTGACCAGGGCCACCAAGTTCATCTCAAGATTGGCAAGGCGATTCGAAGTAAGTTCACTGCTGGCGCGGCCGCCTGATTGCAGTAGGGCATAATTGGCGTCGCTATATGCCAGGTTAGCGGCTGTGTTTTCCAATAAACGGTACCGCTCTTCAATGGCTTGTTGAACCTGCCTTATGGTAAGCGATGCGTGCTGTTGTTCCTGATCGTGGAAAAGCGGGCTGAGGTTGGATTGCAGCGTGATCGAAATGACCGCCACCAATCCAAGCAGTGTCAGCAAGATCAATCCGATGATTGTCCAACGCAGTTTCATTTAATATTTTTAATCCGGTAGCGTAAACTTAGCACACATTAATCATAATACAGGTTGCAATATCTGAGCCTGCATTCCCCGGACCGTCGATCGTATGAATTGATGGAGATCTCCCGATTCGGTTCGTTTGGCCCGCTGCCGGCTGCTCGCGTAGATTTGCGCGGGGAGCAGGCTCAGGCCATGCAGGCGGCGGAGGGCATCAGGGACGGCAATGTACATTCATGGACAGTTCTGCGTCTTGCCATTCAGTGGAATGAACGATAGAATCGTTTCGTATGTCTAAACCAATAATCATCCTGGCTTCCAACTCGCCTCGCCGGCAAAAATTAATCGAATGGACAGGCTGGAAATTCGAATCCTGCCCCGCGGATATCGACGAGCGCAGGCGAGCGGGCGAGCCGCCCGATGAATATGTCCTGCGCCTGGCGGAGGCAAAAGCGCGGGCGGCAGCTGCCCTCTCGCGCGCGGTAGGGCCTATCCTCGCGGCAGATACAGTCGTGGTGGATGGCAGCGAGCTGCTCGGCAAGCCCGAATCCGTTGAGGACGCCCGCCGGATGTTGCAGCAATTGCGCGGGCGCGTCCATCAAGTCTATACGGCTGTCGTGGTTTACGATCCGCCAAATCTTCGCCTGGTGTCGGACCTGTGCATGACCCAGGTACCCATGCGCAATTACACTGAACAAGAAATCGAACGCTACATCGCCAGCCGCGATCCGTTCGATAAAGCTGGCGCATATGGCATTCAGCATAAACGGTTTCATCCGGTAGAAAACTTCCAGGGCTGCTTTGCCAGTGTCATGGGGCTTCCGCTCTGTCACTTCGTGCGCAGCATGCGCGAATTCGGTCACGAACCGCCAAAGGATGTGCCCTTTGCTTGCCAGGCGAACCTGAAATATGAATGTCCCGTTTTTGACGCGATTCTGCGCGGCGAGCAGGCGGGTTAATCTGTGCCCGGCTGCTTGAGGAGATCGGTGATTTAATGAAATTACGTTTCTCAATCCTTGTATTTTTCATTATGCTGTTGGCTGCCTGTTCTTCGAATGGGATTGTTCCGAACCCTTCCAATGGACCCACTGCTTCAGCGACATTGCGCGATCCGATGGTGAATACTACTGCTGTGCCAGATGCGCAAGCCGCTGCCAGCAAGTTCCTGGAGGATTGGAAAGCCGAAAATTATAGCGCCTTGTACAGCCAGTTGACCCTGCTCAGCAAGGATGCGGTCGCTGAGGCGGAATTTGTCAAGCAGCTGAGAAATATTGCCACCACCATGTCGCTCAGAGCCATGGATTTCGAAATTTTACAATCGCTCGTCAAAGGCCCAACCGAGGCGCAGGTCGCCTATCGGATCAGCTATGACACCGTTTTGGTAGGCGAGCTGAGCCGTGACACCATGATGACGCTAAGTCTGCAGGACGGGCAATGGCGAGTGCAATGGGAAGACGGCATGATCCTGCCGGAGTTGCGCGGCGGCAACCGCTTATCGATGGACATCACCATCCCCACCCGCGGAAATATCTACGATGCCAACGGCAGCGCCCTGGCCGCTCAAAGCGATGCGGTCGCGCTTGGCATCGTCCCTGGACAGATCGAGGACGGCTCGGAGGGTGCGCTGCTGGTTGAGCTGGCAGACCTGACAGGCCTGGATACAGCATACATACGCTCGTTGTACGAATATGCCCAACCTGACTGGTATATCCCGGTCGGTGATGCCTCGGCTCAGGCAGTCGAGCGGCGGGCCAGTGTGTTGGATGAACTTGGCGGATTGGTAATGACTTACTACAACACCCGTTATTACTTCAACAGCACCGCTCCGCACGTTACTGGCTACGTTCAGTTGATCCCGGAAGACCAACTGGACAATTACAAGCGTCGCGGCTACCGCGGCGATGAATTCGTGGGCATGGCCGGTCTCGAAGAATGGGGCGAGGAGAAGCTGGCCGGGCAGCGTGGTGCTTCGTTGTACGTCGTCGATCAGCAAGGCAGCGTGATCACCCGCCTGGCGCAGCGCGATTCTGCGCCGGCGTATTCGATCACAACCACCATCGACAAAAATTTTCAGATGCAAGTTCAGCGCGCCATCCAGGGTTTCCGTGGAGCAGTTGTCGTGTTGGAACGCGACACCGGCCGGGTTTTAGCGATGGCATCCTCACCGCCCTTCAATCCCAATCTATTCGATCCGAATAATTTCAACAGCGGCTGGATGCTTGGTGATGTGTTCGACGCCAACTCCACCCCGCTGATTAACCGCGCCGCGCAGAGCAGCTACCCGCTTGGCTCTGTCTTTAAGATCATCACCATGGCCGCCGCGTTGGAAAGCGGGATTTTCACGCCATACTCATCCTACTATTGCGACACGACCTTTACCGAACTGCCAGGCATTACACTTTATGACTGGACATTCGAAAAAGAAAAACCAGCGTCCGGTGACTTGACCCTGCCGGAAGGCTTGATGCGCTCCTGCAATCCCTGGTTCTACCATATCGGCTTGATTATGTATGAAACCGGCTTCCAGCAGGAAATTGCCAAGATGGCGCGCGGCTTTGGATTGGGCTCGCCAACCGGCATCGAGCAGATCGAGGAGGTTGGCGGCAATATTGCCGATATCACCAGCGCGAATGACGCCGTGCAGATGGCTATTGGGCAAGGCTCGGTATTGGTCACTCCACTGCAGGTAGCCAATTTTATCGCTGCGGTGGGCAACGGCGGCACGTTGTATCGCCCGCAAGTGGTCGAATCCGTTGAAACATTGGATGGTGATCCGGTCTATCGTTTCGAGGCCGAGGAGATCGGCAAGCTGCCGGTTTCTGCTGAGAACCTCAAGGTCATCCAGGATGCCATGCGCACAGTGGTGACCAATACCCGTGGCACTGCCTACATTCCCCTGGTCGGTTTGCAAATGCCGATCTATGCCAAGACCGGCACAGCGACCAACCCAAACGGCAAGCCGCATGCCTGGTTTTCCGGCTATACCAACTCCAACCGCGAGGATCTACCCGACATTGCCATTGCGGTCATCGCGGAAAATGCCGGCGAAGGCTCGGAGGTGGCTGCTCCGATTTTTCGGCGGGTGATCGAGGCTTACTACTACGGCAAGCCGCTGTCGTTGTACCGCTGGGAATCCAGTTTCCACATCACGCGCACGCCCACTCCTCTGGTGACAGAAACACCGCAGCCAGAGGAAACCGAAACCCCCCAGCCATAGTCGCGGCATTTATGCAAGATCAACTGCTTTGGGGATGGGTCACGCGCTTATTGTCCGGATTTTACACGGTTCAGACCGGGCAATCCACGCTGATTTGCCGGCTGCGCGGACGGCTGAAGAAAGATGCGATCGGCGGTGACCTGGTAGCGCTCGGCGACCGGGTTGGGGTGCTGGCCTTGGGGGACGGGAGCGGCGTGATCGAAAAGATCGAGCCGCGCAGCCATGCGCTTATCCGTAAGGCCCCAACCGTGCGCGGCGAGTACCAGCAGGTGCTGCTGGCTAACCCAGATCAGGTTGTGTTTGTCTTTGCCTGTGCGCATCCACAGCCCCATCTGCGCATGCTCGACCGTTTTCTGGTCATTGCCGAGCAGCAGGGCATCCCAGCGGTAATTGTTGCCAACAAGGTCGATCTGGTCGGGCTTGAAACAGCCCGCGAAAAATTCGGGTTATACGAGCCGCTTGGCTATCCCGTTCACTATACCTCGGCAAAGAGCGGACAGGGCATCGATGGCTTGCGCAGTCAGCTGGCGGGTAAACTATCGGCGCTGGCGGGTCCTTCGGGGGTCGGCAAATCCAGTCTACTGAACGCCATTCAGCCGGCTTTGGGGCTGGCAGTTCGCGAGGTCAGCGCTGCCACATCCAAAGGGCGGCATACTACCATAGTGCGTCAGATGTTTGCGCTCGATGTTGGCGGCTATGTGGCTGATCTGCCAGGCATGCGCATGCTTTCCTTGTGGGATATCCAGCCGGAGGAGTTGGATGGCTACTTTGTCGAATTGCGCGATCTGGTGCAGCATTGCCAATTCAATGATTGTGCGCATCTCAACGAGCCGGGTTGCGCGGTGCGGGCGGCAGTAGAAGCTGGCAATATCCGCCCGGAGCGTTATGATTCCTATTTACGCCTGCGTTTTGGGGAGGAAGAATGAGCACGACATCTGGCCTGCGCTGGGAAAAGTTGACGCTGCATTTGCATAATCCCTTCCGGCTCTCCTACGGGGTCAGCCAGACACGCCAGGCATACTGGCTGCGGCTGGCGGATGACGCTGGGTGGGGCGAGGGCACCATCCCGCCGTACTATGGCATCGATCCCGATGAGATGGAAGCCTACTGGCGGCGCATCTCTGCGCTGGCTCGCCCCCTTCCAGAAAAGCTTGAGGAGGTCGAAGATTGGCTCGGCGTAGAAGGACCGGCGCCAGCCCGCTCAGCGCTTGAGTTGGCAGTGATCGACCGCATCGCCCGCTTGCGCGGCATTCCGCTCTACCGGTTAATAGATTTGCCCCGTCCCGAAGGTCTGGCCACATCGTTCACCATTGCGATCGACACACCCGAAGAAATGGCGCGCATGGCGCGTGAAATTCCAGACTACCCGGTCATTAAAGTCAAGCTCGGCAGCGAAGATGACCGCGCGCGTTTGGCAGCGGTCCGTAAAGCGCGACCGGATGCAAAATTACGAGTGGACGCCAACGCGGGTTGGACTCTGCCGCAGGCTAAGCGCCAGGTCGAAGAGTTGGCTGAATTTGGGCTGGAGATGATCGAGCAGCCGCTGGCGCGGGTTGCCCTCGAAGAAATGGGTGAGATCCAGCAGCTTACAACCATCCCGATTGTCGCAGACGAGTCGGTGCAGACGTTGCAGGATGTGGAGCGGTTGGCGTCCGCGGGCGTGCAGGGGATCAATATCAAGCTCATGAAGGTTGGCGGTCTGCTGGCCGGGCTGCGCATGTTGCGCCGCGCGCGCGATTTGGGCATGAAGATCATGCTCGGCTGCATGATCGAAACCTCGCTCGGCACAACCGCGATGGCGCATCTGAGCGGGCTGGCTGACTGGATCGACCTGGACGCGCCGCTGTTGATCGCGAACGATCCGTTCGAAGGCATCCGCTATGATAAACACCTGCATATTTCTGTCCCTGAGCGCGCCGGCATCGGTGTGATACCCAGGACAACTGTTTTGGATTAACGCATGCGCTTTTTCTAAAAGCCTGCATGAATTCTTCATACCAGGAGACAGTCATGATCGAACCGCTGCAGAAAGCGCTTGATGATCTCGCCCGCGAACATCGCGATTGGCGTGAGCATCTTTTCGAGATCAAAATTGGTTCTTATGAAGCCAATAAGCTAATCCTCTCCGGACGGGTGCTGGAAGCCGCCAACCTGAACGAAATCCGCCAGGCGCTGGCGCAACTTGCGCCTTCGATCCTAGTGGATGATACGAGCGTCGAAGTATTGCGCCGTTCGGAACCGCGCCTGATGCAGGTCGCTACCAATCTGACCGGGCTGCAGCGTGGTCCAGGCTGGCTCACGGAGCAAATATCTCAGTTGCTTTTCGGCGTGCAGGTGGAGGTGCTGGAAGAAAAAGAACGCTGGGCTTATGTGCGTTGCAGCGACGGCTACCTCGGCTGGGCTTATCTGCCCTATTTGCGATCTGAACCAACTCTGCCGGCGACCCACCTGGTCAGGGTACCGCTGGCAGAGCTGCGCGCCGGTCCGCGGGCTGGAACGGATCTGCTCAGCCGGGTTTACGGGGGGACGTTTGTGCACATGCGCAGCGTGCAGGGCGAATGGGCGCAAATTGAAGCCCATGTGCGCGGTTGGATGCCGCTGACCGGCTTGCGCGATCTCCAATCTTTACCACGGACAGCCGCCGACCGCCGCGCGCAAATGGCCAGGGACGCTTTCACTTTGATGGGGGTGCCTTATCTGTGGGGGGGGACATCCGTTAATGGCATCGATTGCTCGGGCTTCGCTCAGCTGGTGCATCGTTGGAGCGGGATGACCATCCGCCGTGATGCGGATATGCAAATGTCGGATGGCAAACCGGTCGCCCCGGAAACCATGCAGCCAGGTGATCTGGCATTCTTTACCGAACACGGTAAAGAACCGGCAGTCACCCATGTGGGCATCAGCCTGGGCGGGTGGCGCATGATTCATTCCTCGCGCTCGCGCAATGGCGTTTATGTGGATGATATTCAGCAGGTTGGCCACCTGCGGGATAATTTTATCGGCGCCGCTGCCTATCTGGATAGCTGACGGCGTGCTGCACGTATGTAGAAACGCGCAGCCCGAATCAATTCTGGCCCGTGATCAATAATTCTCCAATCTGGCCAAACAACTCGAAGACCGCAGGCTCATCCTTGATCCCGCTGGTCAGCAAAAATAGCTGGCAGTCGCGGGTGTACCCCCAATCGTGTAACACGCCGTTGACCGAGCCGGTCTTGTGGTAGAAATCCAGCGAATCACGCGGGATGTTGCGCTTGAGCAGCGCATCATCCTGGTTGGCGAGCAGCATTGGCTCGATCCAGGCTTTTTCCGGGTCGGTCAACTCCTCGAACAGGCGGTAAAATTTTATGCAATCTTGCGGTGAGATCCAATTATCCAGTCCGCGTGATCGGGCTTCGTAATCCATTAGTTTACGCTGGAGTATCGTGTTCTTCAGCCCCAGATCCTCTTTGATCACCCGAGCAGCCCGCTCGAGGCCAATATGCTGGATGATCAGGTTGGTGCATAAATTATCGGAGGTGGCGATCATCATCAACAACACATCCTGGAAAGGTAGTTTGCGCCCTGCCATTTGCCAGGCAAAGCCGGCGCCAAAAACTTGCGGCTCACCATCCAGGTCGCATATTTCGCTGCGGTGCAGTGCGCCCTGGCGTTCCAGGTGATTCCAGGCAAGCAGCAACGGAATCTTAATAATTGAAGCGGCAGGAAAAAGTTCCTGGTTCGAATCCATTGCTAATACTTTATTATGGCGTTTATAATACAGCGCAAAATTAATGTTCTGCCGGTAAAGTTTGTTGATTAGCAATTTAATTGTCATAGTTACCATAATTATATTCGTCCTTGTTTTTTTTGCGAACGTTGTCCCTTGTTTGACAAGCTACACTCTATTGTGTAAAATCACGAATGGGCTTAAAATAGATCACGTTACATTGCCCTTTCCGTCTTCATGATCGATATCCCCGAGAGGTCACGTGCATGTCTGAAATCCTCACTGTGCAAGGCCTAGAAACACAATTTCGAACAAGGGAAGGGACAGTCCATGCGGTTAATGGTGTCTCTTTCACTCTTAACGAGGGGGAAACACTCGGTATAGTTGGCGAATCCGGTTGCGGTAAGAGCGTAACCGTGATGTCCATGCTGCGTCTGATTCCTACCCCGCCTGGGAAGATCGCCGGGGGCAGCGCGATTTTTCAGGGTAAAGATTTGCTGAAAATGTCGGATGAGGAAATTCGCCACATCCGCGGTTCACAAATTAGCATGGTCTTCCAAGATCCTATGACCTCATTCAATCCGGTATTAACTATCGGGCGTCAGGTTTCTGAACCGCTTGAAGTCCATATGGGCATGAACCACAAACAGGCAGAAGACCGTGTTGTCGAAATGCTCTCCAAAGTAGGCATCCCAAATCCAAAAGACCGGTTGAATAATTACCCCCACCAGTTCTCGGGTGGTATGCGCCAGCGCGTGATGATCGCTATGGCGCTGGTCTGCACACCGCAGATTTTAATCGCCGACGAGCCGACTACTGCGCTGGACGTGACCATTCAAGCTCAGATTGTTGAACTGACCAAACGTCTGCGCGACGACCTTGGCATGGCTATCATCTGGATCACGCACGACCTTGGCGTGATCGCCGGCATGGCTGACCGGTTGGCGGTGATGTATGGCGGTTACATCATCGAAACCACCAGTGTGCGCGAATTGTATGCTCACCCCAACCATCCCTATACGATCGGCTTGCTTGGCAGCCTGCCGCGCATGGATGAAACGGGCTACCGCCGATTAGTATCCATCGAGGGACTGCCGCCTGTGCTGCTGGAAAAACCAAATTACTGCCCATTTGCTCCACGCTGCCATCTAGCACTCGAACATTGTTGGAACGAGAATCCACCGTTGATGCAGATTGGGCCTGATCATTATGTTGGATGCTGGGTAGATCCAGAAACTGGGAGAGAACGGTAATGGCAACACAGGAAGTACTCCTTAGCGTTGATAAACTGGTAAAGCACTTTCCCATCATGCGCGGTGTTGTCATTCAGCGTCAGGTTGGCGCAGTCCACGCAGTGGATGGGGTTTCCTTCGATATTGTAAAGGGTGAGACACTTGGTCTGGTGGGCGAATCCGGTTGCGGAAAATCGACGACCGGCCGAGCGATTTTACAGCTGTACCGCCCTACCTCTGGAGCTGTCTTGTTCGAAGGAGTCGATCTGGTCAAGCAAAAAGGAGAAAAATTACGCCAGATGCGACGCCGCATGCAGATGATTTTTCAGGACCCTTACGCCAGCCTGAATCCGCGCATGACCGTTGGGCAGATCATCTCTGAGCCGTTGATCATTCACGATATTTCTAAAGGGAAAGAAGCTCAAGAAAAGGCGGAAGATCTGCTCAAGCTGGTCGGATTGAATCCGGCTTATACCAACCGTTATCCGCATGAATTTTCAGGCGGGCAGCGCCAGCGCATTGGCGTCGCCCGCGCCCTGGCGCTCGAACCCGCGTTAATCGTCTGCGATGAACCGATCTCGGCTCTGGATGTTTCGATCCAGGCTCAGGTCGTCAACCTGCTGGAAGATTTGCAGTCGCAATTGGGCTTGACCTACTTGTTCATCGCTCACGATCTTTCGATGGTGCGCCATATTAGCGACCGCGTGGCGGTGATGTATCTCGGCAAGGTGGTGGAACTTGCCACGCGCAATGATCTATATAGTCAACCGCTTCACCCCTATACCCAGGCGTTGCTCTCGGCTGTGCCAATCCCCGATCCAGTTGTGGAATCGAAACGCAAACGCATCATTCTTACCGGCGATGTGCCATCGCCAATCAATCCTCCTTCAGGTTGCCGATTCCGCACGCGCTGCCCGCTGGCAGCCGATATTTGCAAGGAGAAAGAACCCGAGTGGCGTGAGGCTTTATCCAA
>JAXDCA010000038.1:0-9946 GCA_034678305.1 Bellilinea sp. | reverse complement strand
TGGCAGCTGCCCGGCGCGTTTCGGAGGGCGAGCGCGCCGTGCGCGCCGGCCGGTGGCTCACCTGGGGGCCCACCACCCTGCTCGGCGCGGATATCCACCAGGCCACGCTTGGCATCGTCGGTTTCGGACGCATCGGACGCGCCGTCGCGAGGCGGGCACTTGGCTTCGCCATGAACATCTTATATCACGACCCGCTGACCTCTCACCTGCCCGAATCCATGCAGCTGCACGCCCGCCCGGTCGACCTGGAGACATTGCTGCGCGAATCCGATTTTGTCACGCTGCACACGCCGCTCAGCGAGCAAACCCAACGGCTGATCCGCCGCGAAACGCTGGCACTGATGAAACCGACCGCGGTGCTGATCAACACCGCCCGCGGCGGCGTGATCGACACGCAGGATCTGTACGAGGCGCTGCGCGACGGCGTGATCGCCTGCGCTGCGCTGGACGTGACCGATCCAGAGCCGATCCCGGCTGATCATCCGCTGCTCAGCCTGGAGAACGTGCTCATCACCCCGCACATTGCCAGCGCCAGCCACGCCACGCGCGGCAAGATGGCGCTGTTTGCCGCGCAAAACCTGCTCGCCGGCCTGCGCGGAGAGCGCCTGCCCTACTGCGTCAACCCGCAGGTGTACGAGGGCTGAGCATTTCAGCGCTTTTTGCGCCTGGTTTCATCCATCAGCCCGCTGAAGATAAACAATAATCCGGTGATCACTACAGGGGCAGCGAGGATTAAATATTCCATCCAATTGGCATTGCCGGCGTCCAGGTATGCCAAACCTGCCAGCGCCAGATATAGAATCCCGCCAGGTATTTCCCAGCGCCAGGCGGTGACCAGAACAACAATCAAAATCAGGGTCAGCCAGAGGCGTGAAAGCAGCTCGAGCAGCGCCTGCCCGAAGGGCAGATTCAGGTCGATGCCTGAGAGGTGTATTCGCGCGACGAGCGTCACCAGGAAAATGCCAAGGACGCGCGCCGACCAGTAGAAGATCCTTCGCAAAGGTGGGTTCATGTTTTTTCCTTGCCGCTGCCTTGATTCTTTGATCATTAAAACAGAAACGGAATGAAACGGCGGGTTTTTAGCATGTAATCCCGGTAAATTTGCCCGAATTTCGCCAGGTTTTCGGCTTCCTCTGTCCGCGCCGTCAGATAGACAGCCGCGGTCAAGACAGCTGTCAGCGCCCCGCTTAGGATGGAGATATCCTTGAGGAAGACGCCCCAGCCGAGCGCCAGCAGCGAGGCGTACATCGGGTGGCGGATGAAGCGGTAGATGCCGCTCGTGACCAGTTGGGTAGTATCCTCGAAGCTGCCCTCAGGCTGGCCAACCTTATGAAGCAAGATCACCGCCGCGGCCACCAGGTAGATCGACGCGAGCAGCAACAGCCAGGAGATCACCTGGGGGAAGCTGAACGGCGCGCGGAACCAGACCGGCGCGTTGAGGATGATCAACCCAAGCGCGGATTCGAACAGGAAAAAGCGATAAAAGCCATGCCGGTTGCAGTCGCGCAGGTGTGGCCAGGAATAGATGAGAATGGGTACCGATAGGAACAGAAAAATGATTAATTGGAACGCATCTGCTGGCAGCAGCACAATCCAGATCAATGCCGCCCCAGCGACCGACCAGATAAGCGCCAGACCTGCCACCCGGTTAAAGCGAGCAGTGATGCCTCCGGCGATAATCCCGGCAATGAGAATCAACGGCAGCAACCAAGGATAATACAGGTTATAATCCCAGATGATAAACGCCAGCAAGCCCAGACACGCGGGGATCAGCCAACGCCGGCGTCCGCTTAATCCCAGATGAAACAACCCGACCACCGCCAGCCCACCAAAGGTCATGGCAGCCGCCTGCCAACGGTGATTGCGGCGGACCCAACCCTGCCAGTCAGCGTCCAGCTGGTCGAGCGGCTTGCCAAATGCAGCCGAAAAATCACCCCCGCGGTAAACCTGCAGATAAGCGCTTTTACTATATTTATCCATCAAGAAGCGGGCGAGTGATGCCGCCTGCAGGTAGCGCAGACGGCTGCGCTGGATGTCTGCGCGCTGGAAGATGCGTCCGGTCAGCCATAGGTCGTTGAGAGGGACCAATTGCGCGTCCTTGCGCAGGAAGCTGTACAACCCGGCCTCCACCGGGCGCAGCATATTCGGAAACGACAGCCCCCAGCCGTAACGGTCCTCAGTGACGATTGCCAGCCCCTCTGCCAGTAGGCCGTTCGGATAGCCCATCAGGTAATGGGTCAACTCATGAACTACGCTGGTGTGCCCAGCCTTAATCGCGAACAAATTGATGTCTTGCGTACCGGAATAGGGAACACCCTCGCCCGGGTATAAGCGCATCGTTACCCTTCGCTCATCTTCAGGAATTTCCAGATATGCAACCAGCTTAGCCCTTGTGCGCTCAGCGCGCACAAGTAGTTGGTCGATTTCCGGCTGAGAAAGGTAGCCGGGCGGTGCGTTGAGAGTGAAATGTGCGCTTTCGCCCACAGTCTCCGCCGCTGGAAAACCGGCTGTGTAACCCGGTGCATTCGCTTCGGGCAAAGAAAAGAAGTATCCTGCCACTGGCGCCAGGTGAATCACTGTCGGAACGATCATTGAGAGGGCGGCTGCAACCGTCAGCCAGAAAAACCAAAGGTGTGCCGACTGTTTCATATTGACCTATTTTACCTTGCTACCCCATCGTCGCGAAATAACCCAACAATAAGAAAAAATCGGCGATGAAATGCCCGAGCACAGCGCCCCAGATGCTGCCCGTCTTCTGAACGATGTAGCCAAAAGCCATTCCCATCAATAATGTAAAAAAGGTCAACAGCGCCGATCCCAGCGTGCCGGTGAAACTGCCGAAGGCATGCAGCAGCCCAAACACCAACGCGGTCACCCAGAAAGCCCAGCGCTGCCCCAGCAGCCACTCAAAACGGGAAAGGAACAGCCCGCGAAACCAGAGCTCCTCCATAAAACCGTTGAAGATCGAAAAGACGGCCACCCAGCCGATGGTCGGCAGCAATACCTTCAAATTCCCATCCTGGAAGACCTGCCAGCCACCCTGGGAGAGGAAATACCCGAAGAGCACCACCCCCACCGCCAGCCCGCCGAGCAGCGACCATCCCAGCCGCCCGCGGCGCAGATACATTTCCTTCAGGTTCCTCCCGCTCAAGAGGACGATAAGCAAGATGATCAGAATGATTGGCAGGGTTTCGCTGATCTTGGAGAGGGTATAACCGCGCGCGTCGTCAGGGCTGACGGGTATCCATACTAAGAGGAAATCGCCAAGCAGACGATCCGCGAGCAACCCCGCACTGACGGCTAAAAATGCCAGGCTGGCGTGCCAGGCAGGTTTGCCGCGCTTGAATATGAACAAACCCGCTAAAAAAACGGCGCACAATCCCAATCGCAGCCACCCGCGTGTTTCGTAAGGGATTCGTGCGTAATATCCCGCTAATCCGATCACTCCCCCGAAGAGGATGCACAATACTGGCGCCAAATATCGTAAGGATCCGCGCAGCTCCGTTTTGGCCTGCATAGCAATTTCCTCCATGACTAAACAAAACCTATTAAATTAAAATAATTTGGATTCCGCCTCTACCCCCTGCTGATAGTGTAGCATAAATCGTCTCTTGAGAAGCATACAGATCAATGTGCCTTTTATTAAATTATTGGCTATGCGCAATTTGGGTATCTGAATTCAGAGGAAGCGAAATTCGAGACCAGGCTAATCCAAGGTCGCATCCTTGGAATCGGCATTGTCCTCTTATTCATATAGGCTAGAAACCCTCCGCGGCATGAACCTAGAAGGATTCTGGCGATTTCGTTTTGCCTATTCCTGCTGACGCTTGATCAAAGCGGCGGTTGCGCGCGTGTTCTCCTCGATCGCCAGAAACAGGTAGATCGCCTCGCCGATAGCGTATTGCGTCAACGCCGCCAGCCCCAGCCCGATCAGGATGCCGATCCCCGCGGCGATGCCGGCAGCCGCCCCGCTGAATCCGCCGAGAAGGCCCAGGTCGCCTTGGCCGCCATACTGCTGCGAGAGACTCCCCAGCGATGCCCCGCCAGCGATGCTGGCGATGATGACGATCACCGCAGCCAGCACGGCGATCACCGCCAGGATTACGCCAATAATCTTATAAACCGTGCCAATAAACCGCAACACCCCAAACTTCTTGCTCATGTGCTCCTCCCGAGAGAATGATGGCTTAATCAGTATAGCATTTTTACCTGTAACTCAAGCCATTTTCACAACCGGTTAATTAGTATACCGATCTAATGGTCAAAATAGTTGTCTATTGACATCGTTTAACCAACATGCAATAATGAACTGACTCAGTCAATATTTCCTCGTAATCCAAAGGGCGAACACCTCAAAAACGGAACTCGATGTTACCATAACACTTCAACCTCAATCCGGTCAACATTTTAGATTTCCCCAAAAAATAAAAAAATATCATATCACTTCTGAACTCGGCTGTCTGCTTCAGGTAGATTGAGAAATATTGATTCAGCATTAAGAACAATTTAATAAAAAGGAGGCGTACAATGGGTAGGCGACAGATTTATGCCGGTTTGGGGATATTGATCGTCGTCATATTGGCCACTACAGTTAGCAATTCTGTCTCCGGGCAATTATCGCCGGAAGAAACTGCAGCGATTGTTGAACAGGCTCTCGAGGAACAGCTTATCGACGAGGGGACCGCCGATTTCGTCATCCAATTCCAACAGGCGGATCTTTCGCAGGCATACGAGCTGGGATTGGCGGAAAGGCGGCAGTATGTCTATGAGACCTTAAAAGCATCGGCTGAGGACACACAGGCCGAGGCAATCGCCTACCTGGAGAGCCGCGGTCTGTCTTACCAGTCCTTTTTTGCCGGGAATGAGTTGTATGTCTATGCCGGAGACTTGCAAGCCGCCAATGACCTGGCAGAAATGCAGCAGGCAGTGGCTGTCCGCGCGGTGCGTGACTATGTCGTAGATCCAACAATCTCAGCGGGTGTCCAACTTGATCAAATCAATTCGCTCGAATGGAACATCATCGATACCGGCGCGCCTGATTTCTGGGGTGCGTTTGGTGTTCAGGGCGATGGTATTCGCGTCGCGACCCTATCCACAGGGGTACAACCTGATCATCCCGCCCTTGCGACGAAATACGCTTGCGGAGCAAACACCGCAAATCCAGATTGCTGGCTGGATGCGACTGCCACCTGCGGTGATATTCTATGCGACGATAACGGCAGCGGAACGCAAGTGACCGGCGTTATTCTTGGGGACGACGGCGGAGCGAATCAAATTGGCATGGCGCCAAATGCAACCTGGATTGCATGCCGGGCGTGCGTCGGCGGCTCGTGCACGCTTGCCGATATAAACGAGTGCGCGGACTGGATCCTGGCGCCGAATGGCAATTACCTTAACGCTCCGGATATTGTCTATGACAACCTCACGTTTTCGACCTCTGAGGATGCGTCTTTTCTGCCAAAAGTGACTGCCTGGCGCGCAGCCGGCATCATGCCGGTCACCGGGTTGGGGAACTTTGGCCCGACTTGCGGCTCGATTCGCGCCCCGGGCAGTTATCAGGAAACCTTTGCCGCTGCGGGGCATAACAACACGCGCACGATCGCCACCTGGAGCGGGCGCGGACCGTCACCTTTCGGTCATTATCCCTTTACTAAGCCGAACATCTCTGCCCCCGGGGTAAGTATCCGCACATCCACGATTGGCAGTGGTTATGCCAGCATGAACGGAGCTTCGTTTTCCGGCGCTCACGCCGCTGGCGCGGTGGCTCTGCTCTGGTCGATGAATCCAAATTTTATCGGCCAGCTTGAAGTTACGTTTAGCTTGCTGCAAAGCAGCGCTGATCCCGCTCCAGCGGGGAACTGCGGCGCGCCGCCGGACAGTGAGGGGAATTACACCTACGGGTATGGCTTCTTAGATGTATACGCAGCTGGTCAAAAACTTGTTTCCAGTTGGCGCATTGCTGATCCAACCCCCTTTGATTACACCCGTTTGGGCTGTGTATGGTTTGACAACGGCAGCGGCATATCCTCATACAATCAAAAAGCCTACTGCATGGGCGGCAGGTCCGGGACAACTCCCATGCCAGACATCTGGAGTTTCGATCCGTATACTCAGATCTGGTCAGACACTTTTATTAATTTGGGCGCCGCGGTGGCAAATATTTCCCCAGTGATACTGATTGATTCGGGGTCAGTATCATCTGGACCGGCAATCTATGTGGTCAGCGGTTCTGAGGCATCGGGGGTATTTCTTGATACGGTTCAACGCTTCTATCCCAAGGTGGGGCTCGTGAATACCGTTGCTACCGATCCCTGGCCAATGAAAGTATCTGGCATTATTGCAAACCCAGGTGGATGCGCCAGCGCCAATGAAAAATTGTACTGTTTTGGCGGTTTCGAAAACACCTCAGCTCCATATAATTCAGCTGAAACCTGGGAATATGATCCTGCCGCGCCCGCAGGCAGCCGTTGGACCAATATCGGTAAGAACCTCAGCCTGGCCCGCGGTTATATCCAGGTTGCGGCAGTTGGGGATATCATTTATGCCATGGGCGGTGATACATACACTGGTTCTGACTTAGTACCCCAAATTGTTTCCGAGTATCTGGACACAAATAACCTTGCCGCTGGATGGCAGATGATGGATCCTTTGCCTATTGCCAGCGGGGAGGGCCAGGGATTCGCCTGGATGGATAAACTCTATTTGGTCGGCGGCGGCGATTGGTCTAGCCGTTCTGCTCTGGTTGAGGAATATGACCTGACGACCAGCAAATGGAACTTGAAAACTGCTCCCCTCTGGTTCCCCAGGCGTAACCACGGCGGTTTTCTTGTGCCGCTGCTGAGCCTGGATCCGGAAGACGCCTTGCCGTCAATGTGGGTGGTTGGAGGCTATTCCACAGGGGATTCACCGCCATACAGCCCGGCGGAGTATTATCGATTGCCAATCCTGTCCATTTTTCTGCCAGTAGTGATTCGCTGATCAGAAAGAAGGGTAATAAATCAAATAGATTTCGTTTAAATACCAAATCAGCCCCTTTGCGATTATCGGCAAATCGGTTATTAATTAGCGCATGTCTAAACGCATCCTGCTGGTGGACGATGATGTTCTACTGCGCCGCAGCCTGGCGTTCAATCTGGAGCAGGCCGGATACTCCGCGCAAACCGCACAAAATGCTGAGGATGCCCTTGCGATCGCGCGGCTAAGCCCCCCCGACCTGGTGCTGCTCGATATTGGCTTGCCGGGCATGGACGGATTGCAGGCGTTGCGCGGCCTGCGCGACGATCTCGGCCTGCCAGTGATCCTGCTGACCGCACGCCGGCGCGAGCTGGACGAGGTGCTCGGGCTTGAGCTCGGCGCTGACGACTATGTTACCAAACCGTTCGACCTTGACGTGCTGCTGGCGCGCATCAAAGCCGTGCTGCGCCGCGCGCAGGTTGAACGCTCGCCTGCCTCCCCCGCGCCGGTCAGCGCCGGAGACCTATCCATCGACCCATCCTCGCATCAAGCCCTCCTGGCCGACTGCCCGCTGACGCTCTCTCCGCGAGAATTCGATTTGCTATACGCATTGGTCAGCAACGCGGGCAGCTTAATGACCACCGACGATTTACTCGCTCAAGTATGGGGCGCGGAGTTTGCGGGCCAACCGCAGGTGGTTTATGTGCATATTCGATGGCTACGCGAAAAAATCGAAACTGATCCCGCGACTCCACAGCGCATCGTCACCGTTCGCAACCTGGGATATAAATATATCCCTAAGGAGATCTGACTTGAAACGCCTTTTCCGCTCTCTGCGAGCGCGTTTACTGCTTAATAATTTGCTGCCATTAGTCGTCATCCTGCCGGTGGTTGGCTTTGTGCTGGCCAATCTGCTGCACACGCAGGTTATTTTAGCCAACATCGTCAGTGAACTGACCCGCCAGGCAGTGCTCGTCGCCGATTTTGCCGCAACCTCCAGCGATGTCTTCAAAGACACCGAATCCGCGCAGGATTTCCTCGCCCGCATCAGTCCCAACGTGCCCGCCAAGGTCATGCTGCTCGACGCACAGGGCCGCCTGTTGGTCTCTTCCGATCCCGGCGATGCCGTGTTGATTGGCACGCTCTATACGGTGCCCGATGTCAGCCGCCTGATCGCTGAAAACACCCGCGCAGCTGTCAGCTACGGCGAGGGTAAAATCGAGGATATTGTCGTTCCGGTCGTCAGCCCCAGCCGCGTGTTGATCGGCTACGTGCGCCTGGCCAACCCATTGTCAGAGGTTTACCAGCGCGTCCAGGAACTGCGCAAATGGACGCTGATCGTCGTTCTTGGAGGATTAGCCGTCGGCATTCTGCTCAGCCTGCTGCTGGCGCGCGAGTTGGAGCGCCCTCTGCAGCGCACCACCCGCGCCGCATACCAATTGGCTTCCGGCGAACGCCTCGATCCGCTGCAGGAGGCCGGTCCACAGGAGGTGCGCGTTCTGGTGCGCGCTTTCAACACGCTGGTTGACCGCCTGCACACGCTCGAAGACGCCCGACGTAGGCTGCTGTCCAATCTGGTGCACGAGCTCGGCACGCCCCTCGGAGCGCTGCAATCGGCGGTACAGGCGCTCTCCAGCGGCGCCAAAGACCAACCCATGCTGCGAGACGAGCTGCTCGAGGGCATGTCTGAGGAATTGACCTTGCTGAAGCATCTGACCGAAGATCTGGCATCGCTGCACGGTAAGGAGCTCGGCTCGCTCGATCTGTTGCTCGAACCGCTCGATCCGACGGAATGGCTGCCCCCAACGCTGGCGCCGTGGGGCGAAGCCGCCCGACAAAAGAAGTTAAGCTGGCAAATCGATATTGCGGATGAACTGCCGTCGATCCAGGCTGACCCGGAGCGGCTGTCGCAAGCGTTGGGAAATTTGCTCTCGAATGCAATCCGTTATACGCCTTCCGGCGGGCAGGTACGCGTCAACGCCCGCAAAGAAAATGGCGCTTTGTCCATTGAAGTGCAGGATAACGGCCCTGGCATCGCCGCAGAAGAGCTCGAAACCATTTTCGAGCCTTTCAAGCGCGGCAAATCAGCCGGGCGTTTCCCGGAAGGCATGGGACTTGGGCTCTCTATTGCTCGCGACCTGATCCGCGCGCACGGCGGCGAATTGCGGGTCAGCAGTGCGCCGGGTGAAGGCAGCCGCTTTGTGATCACTATCCCAGCTAAAGAAGCGCAAAACCAATCCATTTAAGCGCATTTCAATCCTAAACAAACTTATTAAGCCGCCTTCCAGGGCGGCTATTTACCATTCCCCTGCCCTCAGAAACAATGTAGATCAATTTTGAGGGTTGTTGTGCGCCGATTTTGATCATTGACATGCGGTGATTTAGCTTTTTTCAACACTTCTCTCGTCATAAGCTTATACAATACCAGGTATAATTTCTCCACCTTGTACAAATATTTTTATATTTTGTTTTCCTCCGGGCAAACATTGTACACATGATTTTTATGCCTTTATGTATAACCTTTTTGCGAATAAGTGAATAGAAGCGCTCTTTAACGGGATATTTTTACTTAAAAGCTGGTATCGCCCGCCGTAGAACCCTTCCAGCTCAGCAGCAGTCAGTTTTCGCTCGAGTTCCCGCGCATTTTCTACCAGAAAACCGCATAGACGAAGCCTAAATTGATGTCTATGCGAAATTTTATGCATTTTTTTCGCGTTTTATGCGTGCCTCAGCGATTGCCATCTCTGGTAATCCAATAATTCCTTCATTAAATAAATCCCCTCTCCTTTTAGGAGAGGGCCGGGGTAGGGTCTGCATTCACAAGCGCGCCAATCGTCGAAACAATCAGGCATTTAAAGGGCGGGTTCGAACCCGCCCCTACCCTATCAGAAAGATCTGACATTTATCGAAACAACACAACACCAGGTTCAGCCCCCCTTCCCCCTTCTTATTTAATTAAAATCGGAAGAAAGGCACCTTATTTGAGAAGACG
>JAXDCA010000037.1:0-64122 GCA_034678305.1 Bellilinea sp. | reverse complement strand
GTTTGGATAATCCATTCATTGACCTTGAAATTGCCTACCAAAACCAGACTGTAACGATCTATCATACCGGGGTTGGGCGGTGAATAAACGAATCCTGTGGATTTTCCTGCTTTTAATACCCTGTTTGCCAATCATATTTGGGCTGGGAACATTCATCTACCCTCGATATTCTGAATATTCCGATCTAACCATCAGCCACCTTCCAAACGCCATATACATTCTTAATACCATCCGGAGCGAAGGATTCATCCCGCTCTGGTCGGATTTGCTCATGGCGGGCTATCCGTTCTCTGCAGATCCGCTCTCGGGTATCTGGTATCCGCCTGGATGGATTGGCATCCTGATTCACGCGCCTTATGGATATAACTTGAGCTTTGCTCTGCATCTTTTGTGGGGCGGATTGGGCATGGCGTTTTTCCTCTCCCGATCAGGGTTGAAGAAAACAGCTGCGGTCTTTGGCGGAATCGCCTTTGCTGCGATGCCAAAGCTGTTTGCGCATCTGGCGCTTGGTCATGCGAGCATGGTGTTTGCGGTTGCCTGGTTTCCATGGCTGCTGCTGGCCGAATTGAACCGAATTCAGATGCGTGGAACCCCAAAACTATCCAGGTATTTTCCCGGAATTATATTAGGCATAATCGCGCTGGCAGATATTCGCAGTCTGGCATACGCCTTCTTTCTCTATATCTCATTCTGGTTGTGGAGCAACTGTATAGAGAACCGGCTGGGAATCAATAAGAAGAGTCATTTGGGGAATTTGCGGGCATTGATAGGGCAAATTGCATTTTGTCTGGGGATTGGCGCGGTGCAAATAATCCCGTTGATTCAATTTACCTCTTTATCGACGCGCATGGGACTATCAACTCGCGAAGCTTTGGCATTTTCACTGCCATTAAAGAAAGTATTGAATATTTTCATCCCTGAATTTGGCGGATATGCGGAATGGATTGTCTATCCAGGCGCGGTTGTGGCATTTTTATGCATATTGGTAATAGCTGTGCCGGCGCTGCGCAAGAGGCTGGCTTTTTGGCTGCTTCTTTTCGCAGCAGCGCTGCTGATCTCATTCGGCTCAAATTTGCCTTTATTGGAATGGTTGGGAGGAATCCCGGGGGCAAACTTGATGCGCGTTCCGCCGAGGATGATGTTTGTAGCCATGATCGCGCTGATTATTTTAGCGAGCCATGCATATCATGAATTAATTTCTGGATTAACGCGACCTAAATTCGATCCAATTTTTTCCATGGTAGCAATTAGCGCATTCTTCTGTGCGCTCATCGTAGGTTCGTTGTTCATGAAGGCAGAGATTGGCGCCAATTTCATCTGGGGAACAGCCAGCATGCTGGCTGCGGCTGTTCTCATTGGACTTACTGAGCGTCAAAAGATCAAATCTCCCGTGGCAGCGGTGATCTTTCCGCTCGTATTACTCATCGATTTGATCGGCGTCAATTCTCAATCAATCCAATACCGCAACTCAGCAAGTGTTTTCCATGAAGGGTCGCAAATTGTCGAGGTTTTGAAACAGGATACCAGTGCGTTTCGCGTTTACTCGCCGAATTATTCCTTTCCTCAACTGGCAGCAGCACGCGCAGGGATCGGAACCGTCAGCGCGATTAACCCTCTCCAGCTGGCTGCATTTTCAGAATACCTTGCTTTGTCCAGCGGGGTACAAAGCGAGGGCTATTCTGTCACAATCCCACCCTTGGACGAGGATAACATGGCTCTTTCCAATATCGACAGCCAGATCGATGCCAAGGCGTTGGGACGGCTGAATGTCAAATATGTCATTGCCAGTTATCCCATAGAAAATTTGGGGTTGATAGAAAGCTGGAGCAGTGGGAGCGCACATGTCTACAAGAACACGGAGGTGAAGCCGCGCGCATGGATTGAAGATGAAACCGGGAAACAGGTCGGTGATGTAAAAATTCTCAAAATATCGCCAGGAAATATCGTTGTCGAAGCTCACGGGCCCGGAAACCTGATCTTATCTGAAGCGGATTATCCTGGCTGGAATGTTAAAGTCAACCAAAAGCCGGTAGAAAAACTTCGCATAGACAATTTGTTTTTAGGCGTTAAGCTTGATGCGGGTCAGCAGCAGGTTGAGTTTTATTATCAACCCATGCTGCAATTCGCAGGTATTGCCGTTTCTGTAACCCTCTGGCTAATTATTTTAGTTTATGCTGTCATAAGGTCTCGAAAATGACCGCAAATTTGGAGAAACGGTGGGTTTGGGGCTTTGCAATTGCGGTGATTGTCATCACAACGATCCCGTACCTGATTGGATTCGCGTCACAAGGCAGCGCCTGGCATTTTACCGGATTTATACTTGGCGTCGAGGATGGGAACTCCTATATTGCCAAGATGTTAAGTGGTTCAGCAGGGGAGTGGCTGTTCCGCACGCCATATACTGCTTATCCTCAATCGGGAGTATTAGCCTTTCTACCCTACATATTACTGG
Organism: Bellilinea sp.; assembly: GCA_034678305.1. Classification (GTDB taxonomy): domain Bacteria; phylum Chloroflexota; class Anaerolineae; order Anaerolineales; family Anaerolineaceae; genus Bellilinea. The sequence goes on along the minus strand of JAXDCA010000037.1, from coordinate 61,670 downwards.
GAAAATTAGCCTCTCCAGCGGGTCGCCACGAGCAATTGGTCGCTTTATTCCATCTTTTTCGATGGATTGCAATCATTATTTATGCATTTGCTGCCTATGATTTCATCAGCATCTTTATCAGGGAGATACGCCTTCGAAGAACTGCGATCATCTTAATATTTTTTGGTGGTGGATTAGGCTTTTTAGCGGCGTTAGGAATGAAATGGTCGGGATTCGGCGGTTTACCGCTCGAGTTCTATTCCCCTGAGAGTTTCGGTTTCCTTGCTGTGTTTGGTCTGCCTCATATAGCTGCCGGCAGGGCATTTCTATTATGGGGATTGGGGCGGATACTGAAATACAAAACATCGCACTCACTATGGCGCGAAGTGATGTTAATCGCGGCATGTTGGACGTTGCTTGGCTTGATGCAGCCGTTAACCGTTGTGGTAGCCTGGGTCATAATTGTGGCTGGGATGGCTGTGGAATGGATGGCTTATGCGGTTCGACGGCGAAACAAAGCGAATGAAACCGATTCGGAATTGAAGGGGAAATCTAAATTAGCATTGCTTGCCATCCTTCTCTCTACACCTCTACCAGTCTATACTTTTCTCGTATTTCAATTGGATCCATTCCTTAAAAGCTGGAATGCGCAGAACCTGATATTATCTCCGCCCCCGCTGGATTATCTGCTTGCTTATGGATTAATTTTCCCGTTTGTATTGGCTGGCGTTTACCGAGTACTAAAATACAGCATACCAGGCAGCGCATTTATGGTTGGCTGGCTGGTGTTGTTACCAGTCCTCGCCTATGCTCCATATCCGCTGCAACGGCGTCTCCCGGAGGGGATATGGGTGTGCATGGTGATCCTGGCGATATTGGCGGTTTCTAGCGATGCCAGGCAGGTTATCTGGCGACGCTTGCAGCCTGTGCTGTACATAGGAGTATTGTCGAGCATTGTTCTATATGCAGGCTCGATTGGCGCGGTATTTACGCCACAGACACCGCTGTATATTCCTGTTGAGGAGGTAAATGCCTTTGCGATGATCGAGAAAGAAGCGGGCGAATCATTTCCGGTTATCCTGGCTGACTATCCAAGCAGCAATGCGCTGCCTGCCTGGGCGCCCGTTCGAACGATCATCGGTCATGGACCTGAAAGTAAAGACCTGAAGGAACTTCAACCGCTGGTGGAAGCATTTTTACAGGGAAATTTGAGTGAAACACAGGCATTAGAATTGGTTGAATCTCAGCGGGTAGCATACGTTCTTGTTTCGCCAGAAGATCCGCTGGAGGCTGGTAATCGCTACCCATTTATTGAGTTGCGATACTCAGATGCCGGTTATTCGCTCTATAAAGTCAATACAAACCGTTGATAGTGGTAAATCCATGAAATGTTTCTATCGAAGTAAACCCTGGGTAGTCTATTTGCCGATAATTGCGGCGCCCATGCTTTTGTTTGGCGTACCGCTACTTTCTGGTAAAGTTCTGTATTGGGGAACAGCAGCGTTGCAATTTGTACCCTGGAGAGCTTTAGCTTATACCCAACTCGATCAAGGCGTTCTGCCTTTGTGGAATCCACTCAACGGAATGGGCGCGCCATTGATTGCCAATTACCAACTTGGATTTTTTTACCCTCCCGGCTGGTTGACCATCCTTGGGCACTGGCTGGCTGGTACGCCTGGCGTCGCCTGGATGTACACCCTGTTGGTGCCCATACACCTGGTTTGGGCGGGCATTGGCATGGCGGTACTGCTGCGGTCGTTGGGCGTAAAACCATTGGGGCAAATGATCGCCGGTATTGGCTTCGGGATGTGCGGCTATTTTGTAGCCCGGGCGTCTTTTTTTAGCATGATCTGGACCGGTGTATGGATGCCGTGGGTCCTATGGGCTGCCAGTGGAATCGCTTCTCCGTTCTCGCAAAAATCTACAACAAAGCGTTATTTATGGATGGTAATTATTTGCAGCATGATGCTATTAGCCGGTCATGCGCAATTAAGCTGGTATATACTCTTGTTTTCTGGTATTTGGGTCGTTGTTGGAGCGTGTTCTTACGCTGGCATTAAAAAAGCGCTTGTCAGCGGATTTATATATTTAGGATTGGTATTAATCGCTTTCTTGCTGGCAGGGATTCAATTAATCCCGACGCTCGAATACCTGCTTGAGTCGCAACGGGCAGCGGAATACGAATATGCCCTGGCGATGACTTATTCATTTTGGCCATGGCGGCTATTAACATTTCTAAACGCTGACATGTTTGGCAATCCCGGCCTGGGTGATTATTGGGGATATGCCGCTTATTGGGAAGACGCGGTTTACCTTGGCGTGATACCGTTATTGCTTGCCTTAGGAACGATTAAGTGTCTATTTACCAGGGCGAAAGAGCAAAACAAGAACGGAATACTCTTTTTGTGGGTTATGGCTTTGATCGGGTTGATCTTTGCGGTTGGAGCCAATACGCCAATATACCCGTTTTTGTTCAAGCATGTACCCAGTTTCAATCTGTTTCAAGCGCCGGCGCGCTGGATGCTTTGGCCGGTTACCTCCATGTGCTTGCTGGCTGGAATCTCATCCGACCGTTGGAGAAAACCTCATGGTAATGTTGTTAGGAGCGCCAGGCTTGGGGCAGCCGGGTTCGTAGCAGTTTTGATCGGCGCAGGTCTTGCCAGCCTGATGTTACCTGGGCTTAAACCTGGCTTGATGCGGGGATTTATGATTTTCGCTGGTCTTGGCATGGCTTTTTGCATCCTTTTTTTGACGATGCCGGCAGAGGAAAGCTCGAAACGGCCATTGTGGGTTTCGATAGTCGTTCTGATCGTCAGTTGTGACTTGGTTAGCGCAAACTTGTTCTCCAATCCATATATATCGAGCAATTTTTATCGCTCGGATGAATTCAATGTGGAAAGTTTGGTCAGGATTGGCAGCAGGATTTTCATCAGTTCCAAGGATGAGTATGACCTAAAATTTAATAAATATTTACGCTTTAGTGACACCCGGAACACTTTGGAATTCTCTGATGTTCGCAAATCACAAATCCCCAATCTGAATTTATTGGATGGGATCGACTCGGCTAATAATTTCGATCCATTTGTGCCAACGCGATACAACACCTGGATGCAGGCGGTGAATGCCATACCTGCGGATGAGCGCGATTCATACCTGGCATTCATGGGTGTGGACACTGTTATCCAACAAAATGACAGCGGAGATAGTGAGATCAAATCACTCACGATCGATAAGGAAGAAATCATCGAGGTGTTTACCTGCATGCAGCCAGTTAGCAATGCTCAGGAGGCGCTGAATGCAACGTTGAATAAAATTCATGCGGGAGATAACAGCGAGCAGTGTATAATAATCGAGGCTTCGGATGTTCTTATGGCTGTAAGATACGCTGGGAAAGCGGAAATATCCGCATTCGAAAAGGATTACAAGCGTATAAAATTTCGCATAGACAGCAATTCACCAATCTGGCTGCGCATAGGCATCACATGGTACCCTGGTTGGCATGTTAAAATCGATGGCATAAAAACACCAGCAACTCATGCGGATTATATCTTCAGCGGCGTATATCTATCCGAAGGGAGCCATGAGGTGATTTACTACTACCAGCCAGTTTCATTATGGATCGGGGTAGGAATGACCGTTGTTGGAATTATTGTCACGATCTTTTTTGGGTGGTATGGTATATGCAGACATAGCCGGCAAGCAAATAAGAACACAATCAAACCTCTTGAGTAACGGAGATCATAATGGATCCATCAATCGGGAAAATACAAGAATTCGCTGAGCGAATTAATAACAACCTGGAGAAAGTGATCATCGGGAAAGGCTCGACTGTCGAACTGGTGATTATCGGGTTGTTATGCCAGGGACATTTGTTGATCGACGATGTCCCTGGGGTGGGCAAGACGATGATGGCGCGCAGTCTCGCAAAATCACTTGGGTGCAGCTTCACTCGGATTCAATTTACACCGGACATGCTGCCAAGCGATGTTACCGGCGTATCGATATTCAATCAGGTTAGCCGTGAATTCGAATTCCGCCCAGGACCAGTCATGGCTCAGATCGTCCTGGCAGATGAAATCAACCGCGCGACGCCAAAAACACAATCCGCGCTGCTGGAAGCGATGGAAGAGAGGCAGATCTCGGTAGATGGAGCAACTTATCCGCTGCCGCGCCCGTTTATGGTGCTGGGAACCCAAAATCCAATCGAATATGAGGGCACCTTTCCCTTGCCTGAGGCCCAACTCGACCGGTTTTTAATGAGGGTTAAGATGGGCTACCCATCGCTGATCGATGAGATCCATATACTCGAGCTCCAGCAATTGAAACACCCAATCCTCGACCTTCAACCTGTCGCAAAGGTAGATGAATTGCAGGAGGTGCAAGAAGCAATCAAGACAGTGTATGTTGCGCCGCCTGTTAAAAAATATATCGTCGAGATTACTCGGGCAACGCGAGCGCATTCAGATATCTACCTCGGTTCGAGTCCGCGCGGAAGTCTCGGGCTGTTTAGAGCCGGGCAGGCGCGCGCAGCAATCCGCGGCCGCGATTACGTTCTACCGGATGATATCAAGTATCTCGCAAGTTTCGTCCTGCCGCATCGGATGGTAGTGCAGCCATCCGCCCGCTTGCGCAATCTTTCGGCTGAGATTGTCATCGATGAGGTGATCTCCAGCCTGGCGGTTCCCGGCGGAGATTTAAGCCAAAGAAACCAATTCATTTAATTATGGTAGTTCGTAAGCCTTTTTTTGTACTGGCTGGTTTGATAGTGGTGTCAGCAGGCGCCGCTTACTTTACCGATAAGACAAACAGGATCATCTTTTCCCGACTAGCGCTACTGCTTTTCTTATTGGCGCTGGTGGCAGCAGTTTGGACGCTCTTCTCATTGCAGGGAATCAACGTTTATCGCTTTGCGCGTGTTTTTAGGCAGCAGGTTGGGCAGGTTTTCGAAGAACGCTTTGAAATACAAAACCGCTCATTGATTGGTCATCTCTGGATCGAGGTCAACGATTTATGTAATATTGCCAGTAAGCGCGGTTCTAGGGTGGTCTCGAATATCTCCGCGAGGCAAAATCGCTCCTATTTTGCTAGAGCGCTGCTTGCGCAGCGCGGCTCGTTCCTGCTTGGACCCACCATGATTGTTTCAGGGGATCCATTTGGATTGTTCAATAAATCAAGGAAGATCGTCGGTGAAAAATCACTGGTCGTCCTGCCATACCTTGTTCCTTTGAACCATTTTCCAGGACCAGCCGGCAAGCTGCCAGGGGGACGTGCGTTGAGAATAAAGAGTCTCGAGGTCACGCCATATGCGGCTGGCGTGCGCGAGTATATGCCGGGCGACCCACTAAGTCGGATTCACTGGCGAACCACAGCGCGCAAGGATAAATTGATGGTGAAGGAATTCGAACAGGACCCGCATGCAGATGTATGGATCATCCTCGACTGTCAACAATGGGTTCGTCTAGCATTGCCTGATGATCGTAAATTCGAGATGGTCGACCCGTTTTGGGGAATACCGCGCAAGCAGGAATTGCCGCTGGCGCCAGATACATTCGAATACGCTGTGTCTGCTGCCGCTTCGATTGCCGGATTTTATATCAATCAAGGAAAATCTGTCGGTTTTGCCAGCGCAGGTCGATACCTGAATGTGATACCAGCTGAGCGAGGTGAACGCCAGCTTGGCAAAATTTTGGAAACCCTGGCGTTTGTGAATGCTGAAGGAGAACTGCCGATCCTTGGACTGATCGAGGCGCAGGCTGGCCATATTGCGCGGGGGAGCACAGTTGTTCTGGTAACCTCGCTGAACACGGATATGGTCGTGCTGGCAGTCGATGTGCTGTTGCGGCGAGATTTGAGGCCAATCGTGGTTTTTATAGATCCGGTGTCTTTTGGCTCTAAAACAGGCATCGACGCATATGCAGACCAGATTCGTCAATACGGCGTTCCAGTCACTATTATCCGAAGAGGGGACGATTTACAACGAGCGCTGGAGGCAGACTCCAGCGGCCAACCCTGGCAAGTGCAAAACAGGTAAGGTATTACCCTTTAATGGGATTTATGCGCGTCATGGCCGGTTTCTGCGTCCGGCTTGCTCTTGAGGACGGCCACAGCATGTTCCAGTACTGGCGCGATGATCTTGTAATTCTCCAAGGCTGCTTTGGGGCTGCCTGGCAGGTTGATGATTAGCGTATTTTTGCGAATACCGGCTGCTGCGCGTGAAAGCATGGCGTGGGGAGTGATCTTGAGGCTCTCCGCGCGGATGGCTTCGACGATCCCAGGCGTAGAACGATCGATGGCAGCCAGCGTGGCCTCAGGGGTAACATCACGCGGAGCAAAACCTGTACCGCCCGTTGTCAAAACGACATCGAACAGGTCGGAATCGCACCACTCGCAGAGAATGCTGCGGATTTGCTCGAACTCATCTGGGGCAACCGCGGATATCCTCACCCGATGTGAATCGGCTTCGATGGCCTGAACCAGCGCTGGGCAAGAAAGGTCTGCGCGGACACCACTAAACGCGCGGTCAGATATGGTGAGAATGGCAAATGTAAGCAATATCGTGGCTCTTTACGCTTCTTCGAGGCCTGTAACGCGCTTCCACTCGCCGTGGATGCCGTCTTCAGTTACCCCGAAGTAGTAGCGGTTTCCTTGTGAGGTGCGCTGAACAAGATCATACCGGTAAGCATTTCCCTGCTTGTATTTACGCAGCAAACCAAAATCACCATCCCAGATGATGCTGACTTTTTCAGGCTCAGTGATCATTGCATTGTAGCGGTCGATGGCATAATGCCACAACTTCCTGGCTGAGGCAGGGGTGACATTCTTAACCACATTGCCGTTACGCAAATCCCGCATCGTAAAATATTGTTTGCCCTGTCTTTCCGACGGGGGCAGGACCTCAACTCCGGTTTTTGGCTCCTTGCCGGCATGGATTTCGGCTTGCGTGGCGGCGCCAACTTCGAGACCTGCTTCCTGCGGCGCAAGCATTTCCTCAGTTTGTTGTGGCGCAACCAAGCTTTTACTACGTAGAACAAGGCTGACGATCTCATCGCGTACAGCCAGTCCGGTCTCTGCCTCGTCGCGCACATAGATCTTGTTATCGTCGACTGCGTATGGCGAATCCTCGCCGCGTGGCACCAAAATACGGATTATCTTCTTACCGCGGAACTCATGGATATCTATCGTACAATGCAGCGGCGGGCTGATGCGATTGTTAATTTCTTTCTCGAGCAAGTGGACACCCTGCTCGACATCAGGCACCCCAAGCGGGGCTTTCTTTGCGTCATCTGCAAGGCCGATGTAAAGCGTACCGCCGTTTGTGTTGGCAAAACCGCATACATCCGCCAGGATTGTGTACAATTTTCCGCCACGAACTGTCATGCTGTCATGAAAATCCTGAATAATGTTGGCACCCTCTTCGAGCGCTGCCTGGATGAAATCATAAACAGGTTCCTCTTTGTGACGGTGAGGGCGTGTGCGAGAATAATCATTCGATTTGAACAGGTCGAGGAGTGAATCGAAAGTAACATCTGGAAGCAGTAGATCGGTGGCGCGGTCGCCAATTCCAAGGACGCGTTTTCGGTTAGGGTCCATGGAAACACGGTGCGCATCGGAACCCTGAATGCAATGCATTCTGCGAGGGTATTCGGGTTTAGTGCCGCTAAAAAAAGCTGCAGTCGAGCGTGGACCTTTTTGATCGAGGTCGGTTACTTCGAGGGCGTGCAGGTTGGGATCCTGCGTATAAGCAATCTTAGTTTGACCACCGAAGTTGAATCCGCGCATCGCCACACCGTTGCTGGAATTCGCATGCGCCGCGATGACCAATCCGCCGTGTTGATTAACAAGTTTATAAACAGTGAGCACGTCCGAGGTCGCTCCGACGGTCTGCGACCCATCATCAAGCTGCTCGGCAGGAATATTCAATTCGAGCAGTAGATGTTCCAACTCACGGACAGGCTTATCAGGCGAGAATATGCAAAGGATATGGAAACCAAAGGTGGCAGTAAATTCAAATCCCGGCAATATTAATATTTTAGATTTCAACCGCCGATATTCATCTAATTTCACGCGCTCATCTGGAAGGATGCGCCCGAGCTTGTTGAGCATTTCGAGCGTTTGAATTTCATCCGTCATTTGGCGATAACCCGCGACGGTGTTGTGGTCAGTAAAAGCGATGATATCCAACCCCCGTTGTTCTGCTTTTTGCAGAATGTCAAGATAGGTCACGCCTGGTTGCTGGTAATCAGTCGATGCAGAGGTGTGCAAATGCAAGTCGGCTGTATACCATTGATTTGCTGAACGGAGGTGTTTTTTCGCCAAATTAATTCTCCTTTTTGCTATTTAGCTGTGATCGCGTCCGCAGCCATGAGATTAATTCAGTTGGCGCGTAAGGTTTGAGTAAAAAGCCGTCCGCTCCAGCAGTCAGGCATTGCATGCGTAGATCTTCTCCAGATGTCATCATCACATGCGTCGATACCTGCTGCGCCTCAGAACGGATCAACTTTAGCAAATCAATACCATTATAGGTGGCAAGATGGACGTCCATGATGAGCGCCATTGGTTTATGGGTATCAATAATATCAATAATGGCTTCAGGCGTGGGGGTTTCGAGCGCCAGAACTCGATATCCTTCCATTTCCAGAAGCGTGCTTAATAACGATGACATTTTTTGATCATCTTCGATCAAAAAGACGGTTTCATTCTGCTGGCTTGGCATGAACCCCTTGCCTTCGTTTCGGGTTAGTTTTTACAGCGTGTAAGTCGGCGATGGCGTTTTCCAATACCTGGCTGACTGTATCGACCGGGATAAATTGAACAGCTTCCCTCACTTCTTCAGGTAAATCTTCAAGGTCAGGCTCGTTTTCTTTCGGTATGATAACCTTCTTTAAACCAGCCCGGTGTGCCGCAAGCACTTTTTCTTTAATACCGCCTACCGGTAGAACTTGACCGCGTAAAGTGATCTCACCGGTCATGCTGACATCCGGATCAACGAGTTGACCGGTCATCAACGATACCAGAGCGGTAGCCATGGTTACGCCAGCTGAGGGACCGTCTTTAGGCTGGGCGCCAGCGGGTATGTGCAGATGGATATCTGATTTTTCGAAAATGCCGGGATCAATGTTCAATTCAGCCGCGCGAGAACGGACGTAAGACATGGCTGCCTGAGCAGATTCCTGCATGATTTTTCCCACAGAACCAGTCGTGATGAAGCCCTTTCCGCCGGGCATTTTGGTTGCCTCGATGAAGAGTACATCTCCGCCGACAGGCGTCCATGCTAAACCAGTAGCAACGCCAGGGATTTCCGTGCGGCGTTGTATCTCCTCAGTGGCGAAGTATTTTTGTCTGCCAAGTAATTCGGTTAGCAGGTTCTCATCGATGGTGAAATTTGTCTGGCTGCCTTCGGTAATACGTGTGGCTATTTTTCGACAAACGCTGCCAATTTCACGTTCCAGACTGCGGACACCTGCCTCGCGGGTATAGCGGCGAATGATGGCTGCGATCGCTTCTTTGCTGAATTCGATCTCCGTTTGCCTCAAACTATTCTCGCGCAATTGTCGCGGGATCAGGTATTGCCTGGCTATTTCGATTTTTTCATTGTCGGTATAGCCAGAAAGCTGGATGATCTCCATTCGGTCGAGCAACGGTCCAGGGATTGTATCCATCTGGTTGGCGGTGGTAATGAACATCACTTGCGAGAGGTCGAAAGATACTTCCAAGTAATTATCACGGAATTCTGAATTTTGTTCCGGATCGAGCACTTCTAACAAGGCTGATGCTGGATCACCGCGGAAATCAAAGCTTAATTTATCGATTTCATCCAGCATAAAGACCGGATTGCGGGACTCGACGCGGCGGATTGCCTGAATAATGCGCCCGGGCAGCGCGCCGATATAGGTCCGGCGGTGACCGCGAATCTCAGCCTCATCGCGCACGCCGCCAAGAGATATGCGCGTGAATTTTCTGCCCATTGCCCTGCTGATCGATTGACCGAGTGAGGTTTTACCCACTCCAGGCGGGCCTATGAAACAGAGGATTACACCTTCGCGCTCGCGACGAATTTTGTCTTCGTTGGTTTTATGAGAAAATTCTTCACGGCGGTCCTGGCGAAGCCTGCGAATTGCTAGATATTCAAGAATACGCTCTTTGATATCATCTAGCCCGTAGTGATCTTCATTCAGAATCAAGCGGGCGCGGTTGATATCCAGATCGTCAGTGGTAGATACTGCCCAGGGAAGCGATACCAACCAATCCAAATAGGTCCGAATGACGCCGTACTCGGCGGATGCGGTCGGAATGCGTGAAAGACGGTCCAACTCGCGCCGCGCCTGTTTATCGGCCTCATCAGGCATTTTGGCTGCATCGATTTTTTTCCTAAATTCCTCCACATCGGCTGCTTGTTCGTCCACCTCGCCAAGCTCGCGTTGGATCGCCTTGAGTTGTTCTCTCAGAAAGTATTCGCGTTGAACCTTGTCGATCTCTGAGCGGGCTTCCTTTTGGATCTTCTGGCTCAACTCCAATACCTCGCTTTCGCGAGTGAGCAGGTTGACCAGCTTGTGTAATTTATCGGAGGTTTTATTTAGTTCCAGAATTTCCTGTGCATCCGAAATCTCCATGCGTTGCAAGTTGGCGACGGTGTAAACGGTTTGCAGGGAGTCCGTGATCGACTCGATCGTTGCGACCAACTCGCGTGGAAGCGACGGAATCATCTCAGCAATATGACCAAATTGGTCGCGGACGTTCCTCGCTAGCGCATCGATTTCCAGACTTTCTTCGACTGCATCTGGAATTGGTTCAATATTTGCTTGCAAGTAAGGTTCTGTCGAGGTGTATTCTACCGTTCGGAAGCGGAGTAAGCCCTGTACAAGCAGGCGGATTGTCCCGTCTGGTGCGCGGAATAAACGGTGAATAATCGCGACGGTGCCAACCTGATAAAGGTCTTCGGGTCCTGGATTATCCAACTCGGGACGTTTGGAAGCGATCAGCCCGATCAACCGGTCGCCTGCGACTACATCGTCCACCAGGCGAATACTCCGCGGCTGACCGATCGTTAGCGGGACGCCAGTTTGGGGGAACACCACTAATCCGCGCAGCGGCAATATCGGTAGATTTTTAGGAACCTGAATATTGGCTGTTGTTGCCTCCGATTTGGTGATTTGTTCTTCTGTCAATGTGCTAGATATTTGTAAATTGTCGTCAGAATCAAGACGCATTTCTTCGTATTCATCACCCTCTATTTCAAGGCCAAAGAACATTTCCGCAAGATCGACGTTCCATCGAGATGCTGCCATATGTTCGTTATTCCTTGTTGATTTCTATATGTTTTGGTTTTTCTTTAGGAAGAATGATCATTAAAAATCCATTTTTATAATTGGCTTCAGTTTTTTCGATTTCGATCGCTGCAGGCAACTCAATTTGTGTTAAGAAATCCCCAAAAGGTATCTCCATCTGATGAAAGGCGCGCCTTTCGTCGACGGGCGTATTGCGAACACCATTGATATTCAATAAATTTTGTTCGATGCTAATGTCGAAATCACTCTCCTGCATGCCTGCGATTTCGACTAATATGATGTAAACATTTTCTGTTTCATAGATGTCGGTTGGCGGCTGCCAGGATTGGGGTCGGGAATTAATCCGGTAAAGGTGAGTGTAAAATTGCGGCGAACTCTCGCGGCTGGAAAAATTGGCCGGCCGCGAGCCAGATTTTAAAATTACGGTGATCATCTTGCCTCCGAAAACAGAACCAGCTTCGGTGCAGCATGTGGTGTGTAGCTGTATTGTTTTCTAGCTTTCATGTAAAACTCCAGATATCCAGCTTTACAGCGCCCCTGGTGAGACTCGAACTCACAGCCGACGGATTAGAAGTCCGGCGCTCTGTCCATTGAGCTACAGGGGCTGATAATATAAGTATACCATACCGCTTCCTAAGGTATGACCAGCAACAGGTTTACTGGATATCCCCCGGTAGATGAACTCAATCCGCTGGAATTGAGCGGCTTGTAACAAATGTGCACCAGATTCTATTCTAGCGCGCTTTTCTAGACTTATCGGTTAGTGCCCAAAAGGGGCTATTCCATTTTTTGTCTCATTCTCATGACAACTACGGATAACGTAATCGATAGTACAGCTACACTGAACTCGATGGAGGATTTAACCGGCATACCCTCAAATACCCCTGTCATGCTTATTACAGCCGCGATGATTGCTCCGACTAACATTACCAGGCCAAAAATAAATAAAACCCAGACAGCTATTGTAGCCATAGATTTGAATTGTTTTGGCATTGTTACCTCCTTTTATTGTCGTTCGAAATACATGATTTACATTCCTAACTCCATTTACAATTATTCAAAAAAACTCCTTTCCGCTCTGGGTGAAAGGAGTTCTACATTCTGGTGGATATACTAAACTAAAGTAGATTGAGGAAAAACTACGATTTAGAGCTAATTTTATTATAGAACCAAAAATGCAAAAGTCAATTGAGCTGAATGTTACCTGGAAGGTGAATTATTTTTATCCGTAATAAAGCGACATCCATGTTATGTGGTGTCTGGTTATTTTTTAGAGACAGGGCGAATACCCTGGTATACCGTTGGTCCAGACAGGGTGCGTAAAATAATTTCAGGCGATTTTCCAATTAGTTTGGATAATTCATTTGGCGTGCTAGGGGTATTTCCATTCGCTAGCAATACTCTGAACACGGCATTTACCAGTGTAGTGGTTTGATTGACGAAGTTTTGTTGTTTTGCGCAGTGAGTCATCAAGACGTGCTGCAGACCATCCACATGATGAACTTCTGCGGTTTGAGGGTCGATCCAATCGATCCAGGCGTCTTCGGGGGTATCGGCATAGATTTTTTGGTGTTCTATGCATAAAAAACTGAATAGATACACCCGCCAATTGTGGTCGTGTGATTTCCACCAGTCAAAATCAATCTTGAAAGGGGTATCAAGGGTCGGTTTGATCAGGCTATACATCCCTGGACCACTCATCCGATTATTCCTCCAATCCCTGATCTTCCAGTTTGAAGTACATATCTCCAAGATGGTGCACGCTTGAATTGTTCAGCAGATTGTAAAGGATCACGCCCGGCGGGCAGCGTCTGACGATATTCACACCGGCGTAAAGCTCCTGCGCGTGAACATTCCCTTGTAGCGATAGCTTCATTAGTTCGCGCATAATTTTCAAAACAGTCTTTGTGGTTTGACCTCTTTGTTTTGACGAGGTTTCCCAAATCTTATCCAGTCCTCTTGTGTCTGGCACGGCAATAACCATGCGCTCGTCAACCTCATTGCTGATTTGTTGTTTAAGCATCGTGAAGACAATGCCGCCATCTGCGCCGACCAATACTGTGCGGATCCATTCTTTAGATGGCCGTTTTTTCCTTGCTTTGATATGCACCTCGCCCGGATTGCCGCCCTTTTTGACCATTAACAAGCTTCCCGGGATTAAATTGTTTTCTTCGTACCACTCCTTTAAGCCGTATACATATCTATGAGGGCGCACTACCCAGCCGGGATATGATTTCCCGTTGTTCTCATCGATGAAAGTGAATTTTACGCGCGGAGCTTCGTATGCGGTTGGCAGGAGCCGGGCAAGGCTGCGCGAAAGGGGTAATGTACCTGCCCGCCAATGCGGGTAGATTAAAGAAACCTCGATTTCATTGGCTTTTAACGGAAAATCGCCTTCCGGTTCCAACTCGTCATAAACCAGATCGGTAAGACTGCGATAATATTCACCCAAGTTGCTTCTATCGATATCGTCGGGTTCGTAGCTTAGAAACATGGGCGGATTTTGGACGCCGTCTGGTTCCATTCTGCGCAAGAACCAGAGTGTTTCGCCGCTAGGACCAACCTCATCGAATCGTCCATCTTCTTGAAGCGCCAGATTCATCGAAAATTCAGTTAACTTGAGATTAACATCTGTCGGAAGCTCGATCTGGTCGAGAATCGACTTGGTTGGCAGCGGTCCGCCATTGGCGACCTCGAGAACTGCTTCCGAAAGGTTAAGATGTCCAATATTGACATCGACAAGCAAAGAACGGGGGAACCAGGCGCCAGCAATTTTCACCAGGTCTGGGATGGATTGGAATTTATCTTCCATCTTATGGATGATCTCTTCTCCATAAGATTTCATGACATGCGTAAGGTTGAAAACAGGGGCGTTTTCGTCGAGACTAATCGGCGAGTTTAAAATGTGATCCTCAATGCCCGCGGCAAACTCACGAATATTAGTAGAACCGAAATCAACTTTGAGCACATCGAAAGGTGGGTATTCCGGATTTATACCTTCTCGAACGTCGATGACTTTTCCACTGGACCAATTATAAGCAGGGAAGCTCAATTTGTCGCCGGCTGCATGACGATCCATGGGCTTGTATATTTCGCCTGAGCCAGACTGCTTGTTTTTTAAGTTTTCTTTTTCCTGACGAATTCGTTCTTGGATAAGAACTTTTGTAAGCTCGCCAGTGGTTTGTGGGATCTCAATCTCTAGCAGGTAATTATAGAGATATTCAAGATCTTCCTCATTGATGTTGATAGTTTCCCAGTAATTTTCCTTCAGTGTTAATGGTGCGATCGTCATTTGTGTGCTAATCTCGCCTTTTCTTCTTCTCCGAATTTTTCGCTAATTTAAGGCTTGAAAAATCAAATAATATTATACCTTGCTATGGAATTTCTTTCGAGAATTTACCGGCATGATCAGGCTTTTATCAAGGGAATTCCAATTCGAGCCAATCAAGCGGTTCCACTTGTATTCCGTTAACCCACATTTCCCAATGCAGGTGAGGTCCAGTTACGCGCCCGGTGTCGCCAATTTCCCCAATTAACTGGCCCGCTTCTACACGGTCGCCAACATTTACAGCGATGGACTTTTGATGAAAGATTCCACTGTAAACACCACTTCCATGGTCGATGAATGTAGCGTTTCCTCGAACCGTGAGCATATCCGCAAAAACAACAACACCGGCGGCTGGTGAATAAATATTAAGGCTGGCGCACACACCGTAATCGACGCCGGTGTGGAAATAAGTAAAAGGGCTGCCATTGTATGACCTGCGATTACCAAACCAGGATTTGATGCAGATGGGCTCATCCACCGGCAAATGGAAAACTCCCGACCAATACTTCTCAGGGGTGAAATGATTGACAGTGGACAGCACCATCTCATCCTCCGGCTTTGTAATAGCGGTATCGATGGTTTGCGGATCGACATAAAGAGCCGGGTCTTTCGGGTAATAACCTGATTCAAGCAGCAAGGGCTGGCTGAATGAGAAGGGCTCCGCCTCAGAAGATGAAATGTCAAGGCTGAAATCGGCTAATCCCGGCTCTGCCATTGCATGGATGCCTTGCAGGGCAATCCATTCGTTTTCACCAGTCGTAAAGAAGTGGAGTTGTTTTCCGGCCAACACGCCATCAATAGTGACGGATTCACTCGTTTTTATTTTAACCGTGATTGTTTTTCCTTGGACAAGCGGTAAAGGCGATACCTGTATATCCTTAATGGTCCCTGACGACCAATACTGATATTCTGGATTGCCAGTTGTCGAAAATAACGGCTCATTCGGCAGCAGACTCGATGGCCTGCTTTTTTGATTTAAACTTGCCAATGTCCACAGATTGGCATCCTGGCGGACCGCGAATTCTAGAAGCGATTGACCACTGTCGATTGGCGGTATTTCCGCGCGTGGTTGGAGACCGCTATTTATTGGCACAATGATGGTTGAGCCCGCATACATTTCGTTCGGCGAGGTGATGCGGTTAATGCCGGTCAGCGCAGAGCTTGAGATTTGGACGGCACGGCTCAGTCTGGCCAGATTCTGACCAAGTTCAACAACCTGAGTGCTTATTTCGCCACTCACTCCCTCGTATCCCGGAATTTTTAATCTAGCGCCAACCGGCAGGATATCTGGGTTGGAAAGCTCATTCACCGCGATGAGATCGGCAGCAGATACATTGAAGCGTATCGATATCAGATTGATGGTATCGCCAGGCTGGACGACATAGATTGGCAAGTCGCTATCCTGCGCGCAAACAGGCGCCGCCGGAACGAGCATTAACAAGAGAGCCAGAATGATCCAAAAGCGTTTATTCATGGAAAAACTCGAGATAGTCGCCAATTTTGAATGAAGAAAATTGCTGCGGGTGTGTTTCTAAAACGAAGGAAGCCGGCTGTGCGGGCGCTAAGTATGGCTGCCATTTTCGCGCAAGTTTAATGTCAACCACTCGCATGTCGCTATTGATCCACACAACCGTGATATCAAATCTCATGAAGAGCATGTGGATGGAAGTTTCCACACGGCTATCTCTTTTTTCGACGAGTAAAATACCAGTAAACTGATCGATTTCCGGTTTCATCATCAAACCCGCGAACTTCGAGGTAAAAGAACGACAATACTTTGCGCGAATAGGTTGCAGCAGCGGGTGTGTCGAATTCTGGATGATTACGTGCGACATAGAAGATAGCAGCGAGGGTAACTACCCCTTATTTTTATCTGCGGGACGCAGGACTCGCTCTACGCTGTCCAACAGTTCCTGGGGATGGAATGGCTTCGTGATGTAATCGTCAACCTTGGCAATATGCATCCCTAATACCCGATCAACTGGCTGCGCTTTGGCCGTGATCACAATGACAGGGATATGTTTTGTAGATTCCATTGCCTTGAGCTGTTGATAAACATCCCAGCCATCGAATTCGGGCATCATCAAATCCAAAAGGATCAAATCTGGCGGATCGGCTATAATGAGATCCAGGCCTTTGCGGCCTCCAGGAGCGCCGTGTATCTGAAAACCACGTCTGCCAAGGATCATTGACACTAAATCGATCATCTCGGGATCATCTTCGATATAGATAATATTTTGGTCTTCAGTTGGCAGCATTGAGAATTTTCCTCGCTTTTTCTTCAGAAAAACCAGCTTCTCTTACCCGGGGCGCATACCACCGTACCATTGGTAAAAACAAGTTTACCACACCCATTGGATTTCGAGAAAAAATATGAAGATATCAACCTGGAATGTAAATGGTTACCGCTCGATCATAAAAAAGGGATTCGCGCAATGGCTCAATGAGAACAATGCCGATGTAGTTTGCTTGCAGGAGATCAAAACGCGGCTAGAGCAGGTTGATGAGGCAAATCGAGAGCACGATGGATATCAGGCGCTTTGGAATCCAGCAGAGAAGCCCGGCTATAGCGGCGTAGCCGCCTTTACGAGGCAGCTTCCTGTTGAAATAGGCTTTGGGCTGGGAAACGATGAATTCGACGTAGAGGGGCGAGTCATCTGGTTGCAATTCGAAAATATCCGTTTGTTCAATGTGTATTTTCCAAGCGGTCAACGTGGCATGGGGAGAGTCGAGTACAAGCTGCAGTTCTATGCATTTTTGTTGGATACATGCACTCAATTGATGTCAAATGGGATGGATATCATTATATGCGGAGACTTCAATACCGCTCATACGGAAATTGATCTGGCAAATCCAAAGAGTAACCAAAATACATCTGGATTTCTTCAAGTGGAGCGAGATATGGTTAGCGAATACCTGGCGCATGGATTTGTCGATATCTATCGATGGATATATCCGGATAAAATTGAATACACCTGGTGGACTTATATAACCCATGCGCGGCAGCGCAACATTGGCTGGCGTCTTGATTATTTTTTAATCAGCCGTAACCTGATCGAGCGGGTGCAGGATGTCGAAATACAGCAAAATGTGCCTGGATCAGACCATTGCCCGGTTAATTTATATATCGATATTGCGCATAGTCATTAATATCTCAATATTTAATATCTTGTCGAGATAATAAGGTTCGACTATACTGGTACAAGAGGATACAGCGATGACGAAACAGCGGATTGTTCTGGTTGATGATCATGAGGTGGTTAGGCTTGGCTTAAAAGCACTCCTTGAACACCACCCGCAATTCGAAATTGTGGGGGAGGCGGGGACGGCGAAAGAAGCCATCGAGGTGGTTGAGCAACTTCACCCCGATGTTGTCCTGATGGATATTCGCCTGCCAGGGGCGTCTGGAATCGAAGCTTGCGAGGAGATCACACAAAAGTATCCCGAGATTAAAGTGATCATGTTGACAACTTATGCGGAAGATGAAATGCTTTTTTCAGCGATTCGAGCTGGCGCATCTGGCTATGTCTTGAAACAAATAGGGGGAGATGATCTCATCAAGGCGGTGGAGGCTGTCGGGCGCGGAGAAGCCATGCTGGATTCCGCGGTTACCCAACGCGTTTTCCAGGAAGTACGGCGCGCGGTAAAAGAAGAAGAGGCCTCAGCATTTTCGAATCTGAGTCAACAAGAAAAGCATGTGTTGCTGTTGGTTTCTGAGGGTAAGACCAACCGCGAGATTGCCAAGGCGCTATTTCTCGGAGAAGGAACGGTTCGGAATTACGTCAGCAGCATCCTATCGAAATTAGGAGTTAGCAACCGCGCAGAGGCGGCAGCCTATGCCGTTGAGCATAATTTACGAGAGTATCTTTAGCGGTAATCCGTGATCAACGGGATTGCGTCATCTCGTGCCATAAATCCCGCATCAGAATCGCATCTTCCTCCAGCACCGGACTTTCGCATAGAATGCGCCCGGCGCAATTCATTTCATGAAGCGCTTCAAAAAGATCACGCAGGTTGAAATCAGATTCTTTTAAAATCAGGTGATTTTTTTCGCCTTTGGCTGTGTATTCTATACCCGACATGTGAATGTGCAAGCGTTGCAGGGAATCCTTGCCAAGCGAATCTGCGTACTTTTCCAACAGATCGATCCACTCGCTTTTAGAGTTCATGGTTCCATCGCCAGCCCTGGCGTGCAGGTGAGCAAAATCCAGGCATGGCTCGACGCGATCCAGATCTTTACTCATAATTAATGTGTCTTCGAGCGAGCCCAGCATGGCAGATTTGCCCATTGTCTCCGGTCGCAGGACAACATTCACTCCCTCATGTTGCAATTCCTTGACACAGCCAGCCAGACGCGGCAGAGTTTTCGCGAGGACCTCTTGGGGGGCGCCTCCGAAGTATGAACCTGGATGGAAAACGATCTCCGTTGCGCCTGCCAGAAAGCCGTAATAGGCAGCATCCATCAGCCTTTTCCTTGATTTTGGCCATTCCTCATCGTCCGCGTTGAGGTTAATGAAATATGGCGCATGAACACTTAATTTCACATTGTGCGTCTCGGCAGCGGATTTGATCTGCGCGCAGGTTTGTTCGGATACCCTTACAGCCTGTACCCACCCCAATTCGAGCGCCCCCAAACCTAGTTCAGCAATCTGCTGGATTGCTCCCGGACTGCCGCCAGGTTTCTTAGGAGTGGACATAGGAGAGCCAACAGTGCCAAAAATAAATGATGCCATCGTTTACACCTCAATGGACGAACAAGGGGATAAGCGTGTTAATCAGAGGCGGAGCTAGCAATAATATTCCTACCAAAAAAGCGACGATAGATAGGATTAGTACTGCAGCGGCGCCGGTGTCTTTAGCAATCTTTGCTAAAGGGTGATGGTCAGGGCTGATCAGATCGACAAGCGCCTCGATGGAAGTGTTGAATATTTCAGCCACCCAGACCAGACCGATCATAATCAAGAGGATGGCGAGGTGAAGCGCTGGCAATTTCGCGATGATCGCCGCAATAATAACTAGAATTGTAGCAGCAGAATGAATCCATGAATTTTTCTGTGTTTGTAACACATGAATGAAGCCTTCAAAGGCGTGTTTAAAAGCTGGTAAACGGTCGCGAAATGGATTTTTCATTTTATTCCGGTAATTGAGTAATGATGCAGCCAATCTTATCGAGTATATCTGCTTGTAATCGCCACATCTCTGATTTCTTTTTCTCGTTGAAATGATCATAGCCGAGTAAATGCAATACCCCATGGATAACCAGCAACTGCAGTTCGTTAATGATAGGGTGGCCGGCCTTTTGTGCTTGTCGTTCTGCCTGCGGATAAGAAATAACGACATCGCCAATGTATTTGGCCTGACTGTCTGGATCGTATTCATCGGCGGGGAAGGAGAGTACATCTGTCGTTGAATTGCTGCCCAGGAAATCGCGGTTCAACTGGCATAACTGCTCATCGCCTTCAATAGCGATGGTCAACTCGACCTCCTCATGATTGAGTACTCGTTGTAAAGCGGCTGAAGCTGCACGAACCAGCACATCACCCTGATCAAATTGGATATCTTCGGCATAGATTATGTGGATCATGGTAGTTTTTTTAGAGTTTTAGAACTCTTTTTGTCGATTGGAGCAGTTTCTGGCTCAAAGCTTGCTCCCGGCAGTTGCTGTTTGACCTCCGGGTAGCGGATGCGCTGATGGTAAGTATTGCGCAGCGTGTTTAAAAACGATTCGCTAATCGTGTTCAAATCTCGTAATGTCAGGTTGGTCTGGTCTAGCTGACCTTCCTGCTGGCAATAATCAATTGCCTTTTTGATCACTTCGCGTAATTGGTCATCATTTTTAGGGATTTCAGCTCTCGCACGGGCTTCGACACCATCGGCAAGCATCAATAAGGCAGTTTCGCGGGAGCGGGGGCTTGGGCCTGGATAGCGAAATTGTTCGATATCCACTTTAGAAGGATCGCCCCCGTTCGCCTGGAGAGCCAGAGAATACTGGTAGCGGGTGATGAGTGTTCCATGGTGCTCGCGAATAAAATCCTGAATACGCGGGGGCAGATTATATTTTTTCGCCAGCGCTATCCCTTCAGGAATGTGGCGGATGATCGTTTGCGCACTGGCGACCGGGTCTTCTTCTTCATGAGCATCGAGCTTACCTTGAACCTGGTTTTCAATAAAAAACTCTGGATTCGCTGATTTTCCTGCATCATGAAAGATTGCCCCAACACGGGTTAATAAAGGATCTGCGCCGACAGCTTCAGCAGCTCTTTCTGCCAGATTAGCTACCTGCAGCGAATGTTGGTAAGAACCTGGCATTGTTTGGAGAATGTGCCGCAATAGCGGATGATCTGGGCGCAATAAATCCATTAACTGCAATGCAGTGGTTAAGCCAAGAATTTGGGCAAACAAGTATTGAATGATCAGGGTAAGGCTGGCGGATGCAAGACCATTTAAAAACGATGCGCCGATTAATGTAGCAATCCCAACCCAGTCTGTGATGCTGTCTGGAAGGCGGTAGGCAAGGATCACTGCACTGCCAGATACGCCGATTGCGACGCCTGCCCAAAAGAAATTGGCGATCCGCCGCCCTTTTCCAAGGACCAATACACCAATCAGACTTGATATAAGATAAAACAGGGTTAAATCCAGGCTGTTTGGCAGGTTATAGGCGGTTAAGATGCTTAAAATAATTGGAAAAAACAGCCCAAGATTAAGATTAAAGATACCTGCAACAGTCAAACCAAAGGCTGAGATCGGGAAAAGATAAGGCAGGACAGTCCGGTTAGGAATGACTGCCCGCGCACCATATAAGAAGATAAGAAAAGTAATTGCCAATAAAAGCAAACTCTTGATGTCAAGCTGGGCTGCTTTCCCTCTTCGGGCAAAGAATAAGCCAATAAAAATTGTCGCTAAACCTACCAGCGCAACTGCTGCCCATAACTCCTCTTGACGGCTTTCGGTCGTGATCAAACCTAACTCGGACAAGCCCTCCCATAGGATAAGAGTAATGACTTGACCTCGGCTGACGATAGTTTCACCGGCTATGTAGGTCCGTAGAACTGGATCGACTTTATTTTCTGCTTCCTGTCGAGCCTGTTCAGTGAGTTCCTCAGAATAGAGACTGTTTGGAACGATATACCAGGAGACAATCTCGGCAACGATCTTCGCTTGATCTTCGGGAAGCGAGAAACTAATCACTGTCGGCAAGTTTTTTAACGCTTCCTGAAGTTGATCCTCGCGGATAGTGCGGCGCATTCCCTGCTCGAGTACAGAAAGGCATTCCTGCCTGATGGTTTGCCAACGGCTGTCACTCAGAGCAAGGATTTTTGCCATTGTATCGTGGCTCAGTTGTAATTCACTGAGGGCTGATAAATCGTCCATCTTTTGCTCGAGTGTTGCGTATGAATCAAAGCGAACCGTGGTTATGAAATCCAAGGCGACGCGTAATTTTTCGATCTGACGGCGAGTAATAGCGGGATCGGCTGGTAAATAGACCCGTTGAACACGCGCTCGGGCTTCTTCTCTGGCCTGTTGTGTAAGGATCTCGCTTTCATATGTGATTGTCCTGGGTGCTTGTATGTCCTGGCTGGCAACATCGCCAGCCTTAAGCGGAACTTCACCAGGGCTGATCGCGATTGGAAATATCAAAGCACCTAGCGCTAGGAGGCCGGAGATCAATAGTACGACCAATCGAAAGATAACTGACCGATCTCTTGGCTTGGATTGACTCTGAATTTCACGATCGGTTTCGGTCATGAATCTTCCTGTAAAGCCTTTCGAACTGCCTGGCTGACACGATCCCCGGGTGCACGCCCCTGGATCTTTGGCATCAACGCTTTCATGACTTTACCTGTGTCAGCGGGACCAGCAGCTCCGATTTCGGCTATTGTCGTACGCGCCATCTCGAAGAGTTCAAGATCGCTCAATTGCTTGGGTAGTAATTCCTCGAGAATCTTGATCTCATTTTGTGTTTGATCGATCAGGTCGGTTCGGTTAGCCAGTTGGGCGCCCTCAATAGATTCACGACGGATTTTTATTTCCTTTTGAATTACCGCCAAAGTGGCCGTATCATCCAGTAATTTTCCTGAATCAATTTCTGCAAATTTAACACTTGCAAGGATCAGACGATAGGTACGTTTTCGTGATTCATCGCCCGACTTCATCGCATTTTTAAGCGCAAGCTCGATTTCCTGTTTTAAACCCATTTCGCTGCTCCTCAACTCAAAGGTATTAATCCTTGGGTGCAACCATAATCAAATCCTTGATTTTTCCAAATAGCACAGGTCCAATTCCTGGCACCTCTTGTATCTGTTCTATTTTATCAAAACCATTGATTTTTTGTCGGTAAGCGATGATCTCCTCCGCCTTGGTCTGCCCAATGCCAGGAAGCTGCATGAGTTGTTCAAGGGTTGCCTGGTTCAATTCAATTGGCGGCTCAGAAGATACAATTTTCGTCAATTGATTCTGCGCTTCATTTTGGTTAGCAACATAGATCATTTGCCCATCAAACAGCCTTTGAGCAAGGTTGAGAGAGGAAAGATCTGCTTCTGCGAGGGAACCGCCCGCAATTTCAAGCGCGTCCACAATCCGGCTGCCAGGAGGGAGAATGTGAATATCGGGATGGCGAACCGCGCCGGTTACATAGATAGTCAAGGGCGCTGGTGTAAGGGTTGGTAGTATTTCAACCGGCTGACTGATTGGCGGAGATGAGACCAGGAGTATCGCTGCAGAAAAGATTAGACCAAGCAGTATGCCAATGACGATGTATTTCAGTGCTTGCATCGACCCTGCCAGTAGATGGGATCTCATTCAGTATATCCTGCTACTTATCAATGTCAAGCACACCGAGAGGGTATTCATCATCCGCTCGGTGATTAATTTTTAGCGACAAGTTAATTTACAGGAATTGATTCAGTTTTTTCAACATTTGGATGGGATAAGCCATCTCGGAAACTACTGGCTTTGCTTTCCTCTGCAAGCATGGCATTAAACGATGCTATGCTGACTTCGAGCATGTCTAATGTCGGTTGGCGTGTCGTGAGTGACTGCAACGCGAGGTTGGGTTTCATCATCCAGCGGATAATGGGTAGATCCAGGTGGTTCGCAGTCCAGCGGATGTATTCATAGGACAACATCGCCAGCACTGGTAATAACACAATGCGGCTGAGTAATAACCAGATCATCGGGAGCGAACCGATGATCGAGAAAACCAGGATCGAAATAATGATTAACGTGAGCAAAAAAGAAGTGCCGCAGCGCGGGTGCGACGTTGGATATTGTTGCACGACTGTAGGGGTAAGATCTACCCCGGCTTCGAAGGCATTGATTGTCTTGTGTTCTGCGCCGTGATAAGCGAAAACACTGGCAATTTCTTTCGACCTGCCGATCAGCCAGATGTAAAGGATGATTGCCCCCAAACGGATAAAGCCCTCGATCAAGTTCATCGCGAAGGTTGATATCCCCGATAGATTCTGGATCCACTTGCCAATAGCCGCAGGCGCTACAAAGAAAAGCAAGATTGCGACTGCAAACGAGAAAGCCAGGGTGAGGTAAAGGGCTGGGCCTTCGATTTTTTCATCCTCGCCAGTTTGAATATTTGCTGATTTTGTGAGGAAGCGTGTGCCCAGCCCGATAGAATCCCACAGTATCACTATTCCACGAAAAAATGGGATTTTTGCGAGTTTCCCTGTGTAAATGCCAGTTAAATTTTCAGTTTCGACGACAATATTGCCGTCTGGGGCGCGCATAGCTGCAGCAGCGGTATATTTTCCACGCATCAGCACCCCTTCGATCAATGCCTGCCCGCCGTAATTCGGCAGACGTAATTTATTTGTGCTCATTCTCAACACTTAAATTGAGTTTGCGTAATTATAGAAGAAATGAATCAGGGCGTTGATACCCTTATACCAGGTTGGCAGGTGCAGCTTTTCATTAGGCGAGTGAATGTTGTCGTCGGATAGACCAAATCCAGTCAATACTGACTCGATGTGAAGATAACGCTGCATGTAAGCAACAACTGGTATACTCCCGCCTTCCCGTTTAAACACAGGTTCAATGCCCCAAACGGTATTGAGGGCAGCGGCGAGCGCTTGAGTGGCCGGGTGGTTAATATCGGAAATTGATGAGGGATTACTGGTCATTGGAATCAGTTTCCAGGTCACTGTTTTGGGGGCATGCTCTTCAAGGTAAGCAGACAACTGCCCATAAACCTCTTTCGGGTCTTGATCGGGCACCAGACGGGTAGATATCTTTGCCATAGCCCAGGAGGGGATGATCGTTTTCTGCCCTTCGCCGATGAATCCCGAATAGATACCGTTGACATCCAGGGTTGGTCGAGCACCAACCCGTTCCGCGGGCGTGAAATCCTGTTCGCCATTAAGCGCAGGTACACCCGTTTGCGTCAGATAGTATTGGTCATCTAGTGGTAAACGAGCAAGGGATGCGCGCTCCTCAGCAGTCAGCTGGCGTACCTTATCATAAAAACCGGGCAGCGTTACCCGACCTTTTTGATCATGCATGCCTGCGATTAATTCACTCAACACTTGCGCAGGATTATGGACGACTCCACCAAACAGACCGGAGTGTAGATCTTGTTTTGGGCCATATACACGCAACTCGAAATAGGATAATCCGCGTAGCGCATAGGTGATAGTCGGGCATTCTGCGTTGATCATGCCGCTGTCGGGATTAAGCGCAATATCGCTTTTAAGAAGCTCGGTGTGACTTTCGATAAAGGGTGGTAGATTGGGGGAGCCAATTTCCTCTTCGCCTTCGAGGATGAATTTAAGATTTACCGGGGACGGACCAGCTTTAAGCATCGATTCTACTGCCTTAAAACTGGCAAGTATTTGCCCCTTCATATCAGACGCACCCCGTGCATAGAGATTATCACCGCGTTGAGTTGGCGTGAAGGGCGGGCTGAGCCATAGATCCAATGGATCGGGTGGTTGGACATCGTAATGCCCGTATATTAAAACAGTAGGGGCATCGCGTTGATCCGAGTGCCATTCTCCGTAGACAATTGGATGACCTGGAGTCCAAAATATTTCCACCTTTTGCATACCGATTGTCGTCAATTGATCCGCCATCCAACGAGCCGCCTTCTCGATATCTGTTTTATGGTCTGGATCAGTTGATACGGATGGGATACTGACGATTTCGTTCAAGCAATCAAAAAAACGCTCTTTTTGAGCGGTCGCGTAATGGATAGCAGCTGTACGGCGATTTGGCATGATGATCTCCTGATGTATTATGCGGTCATTATATGCTATTTTAGCCCAATATGACAATTTTCAACCAATGACTGCAATAAGAGCCTTGATTATGCTACAATAACATCAGATCGGTTCGGTGGTCAGCTCAAGGACAACTACTTGACTGGCGTTGGGCAAATCTGGTTCGCCCATCGAAAAGCGCCGCCATTGTTTATCCACCGGCCATATGGAAAAGAGATCATCTATCGTAAATTATCTTACTATCAATAATAATTACCGGCTCTACCCCGGTGTCGTTGCTTTAATACCGAAAGGGAAATCCTTTCGGTTTTGTTATTTTTGATAAGAGTCAACAATGAAACAAAGCGAGGATTGCTAATGGGAATGATCATTACTAATGGAATTATTGTGACCTGGGAGAATCCTAATCGGATTGTTGAAGGGCAGAGCATCCTCATCGAAGGGCGAAAAA
The DNA here is from genome assembly GCA_034678305.1 of Bellilinea sp. Taxonomy (GTDB): domain Bacteria; phylum Chloroflexota; class Anaerolineae; order Anaerolineales; family Anaerolineaceae; genus Bellilinea. Next base: position 35,399 of record JAXDCA010000037.1, on the reverse strand, counting down.
TAACTGCAATTGCACCTCTGCAGGAATTAAAGATTGCCAATCCACAGGCTGAGATTATCGACGCGGGCGGGCAATATGTCCTGCCGGGGAATATTTGCGCGCACACGCATTTCTACGGCGCTTTTGCGCGTGGATTAAACATCCCAGGCAGCGCGCCAAAGGATTTTCCCGAGATCCTCGGAAAACTATGGTGGTCGTTGGATAAGGCTTTATCTTTCGAGGATGTGCGCTATTCCACTCTGGTCTGCCTGATCGATGCAATCCGGCATGGGACCACCACATTGATCGACCACCATGCCTCGCCCAATGCAATTGATGGCTCTTTGGATGAAATCACTGAGGCGGTCGATCAGGCAGGGGTACGGGCCTGCTTGTGTTACGAAGTCACCGATCGCGATGGCCGTGAAAAGATGCAATCAGGCATTCGTGAAAACCGGCGTTTCATTGAGAAAATCGGGCGAGGGCAGCATCTCGAAGGACGATTAGCTGCCATGTTTGGTTTGCATGCCAGCCTGACGCTATCGGATGATACACTGGCAGCCTGCCGGGATGCAGCGCCCGATGGAGTCGGTTTTCATGTTCACGTGGCCGAGCATCCAGTGGACGAATATGACAGTCTGGCAAAATCAGGTGAGAGGGTGGTCGATCGACTGCAGCGTTTTGGAATTTTAGGTCCCAACTCCATCGCAGTACACGCCGTTCATGTGGATACACGTGAAATCGAAATACTAAAAGAAACCCAGACATGGGTTACCCACCAGCCGAGATCGAACATGAACAATGCCGTGGGCGTATCTCAACCAGAAGCCATGCTAAGAATGGGCATTAAAGTATGCCTGGGCAATGACGGCTTCTCCAATGCCATGTGGGAGGAGTGGAAGACAGCCTACCTGGTGCATAAACTATGGAATCACGATCCTCGCCGAATGTCTGCAACAGACGTTGCTCAAATGGCTATATATCATAATGCCGAGCTGGCAACTCATCAATTTAACGCTGGTCCCATTGGCATCATCACTCCCGGCGCACAGGGAGACCTGATATTCGTGGATTACCATCCATTCACGCAAGTCACGCCGGGTAATCTTCCCTGGCACATCGTCTTCGGTTTCCACGAGAGCATGATTACGACAACCATCGTCGCAGGGAGAGTTCTTATGCGCAATCGAGAACTGCTTACGTTAGACGAGGAGAAGATAACATACCAGGCACGGAAATTATCAGGAATGACCTGGGAACGATTTTTATCATCATTCGAAGGAAAGTAGCATAGTGGAGGCCCGCATGAGCGAATCGAAAATGAATTTTCCAAAAACCATCGGCATTATCGGCGGAACGGGTAAAGAAGGCAAAGGGCTGGCATATCGTTGGGCGTTAGCCGGGATTAAGATAGTCATCGGCTCGCGGCAACTCGAGAAAGCAGAAGGAGCTGCGAGTGAAGTGAATGCGCTGCTGCAAAGTAAAAATATTGTCATCGGAATGGTCAATCAACAGGCTGCTGAAATAGCCGATTTGATTGTATTAACAGTTCCATATGCAGCCCACGTGAGCATGTGCGAGATGATCCGGCCATATGCCATAGGGAAAATTGTGATCGATGTGACTGTTCCGCTTGTTCCGCCAAAGGTATCGCGAGCGCAAATGCCGCCTGAGGGAAGCGCTGCCCGCCAGGCGCAGCTCATCCTTGGCGAGGATGTTCAGGTAGTCGCCGCGTTTCAAAATATATCCTATGAGCATTTATTGAACGATGAACCTGTCGACTGTGATGTGATCGTATGCGGCGGCAACCGCGAGGCGCGAGAGGTTGTTATTGGATTAGTGGAAGCAGCCGGGCTGGTGGGCTGGAACGGCGGTCCTGTCGAAAATGCAATGGTGGTCGAGGGTTTCACCTCTATATTGATTGGCTTGAATAAGCAGTTCTCGACATCCTCTGCTGGAATCCGTATAACAGGCATTCCACGCAAAGATGAGTCGTAATGGGAGCCTAAACAAATTGGTACCCCTGGTCATTACGCCAATCCTTGGAATACCACTCATCCAGCCCGGAGATTCGCTTGGTCAAATGATCTGGCAAGGGTTAAAGGCTACGCCGATTGAATTGCAAGATGGCGACATCATTGTCATTGCGCAAAAGATTGTTTCGAAAGCTGAAAATCGGCTGGCAAGATTATCCTCCATTACTCCCTCATCACGGGCAAACGAAATTGCAGCGATTGTCGAGAAAGATCCGCGTTTTGTCGAGTTGGTTTTACAGGAGAGCCGTGAAGTGCTGCGTGTACGCGCTGGAACGCTGATTGTAGAGCATAAATTAGGGTTTATCTGCGCCAACGCCGGCATCGATCACTCGAATATTCTTGGAGATTCAGGCGATCCAATGGATTGGGTTCTGCTATTGCCAGAAAATCCAGGCACCTCAGCTCAAAAAATCCGTAAAACCCTAGAACACTTCAGTGGAAAACGGTTAGGCGTTTTGATCATCGATTCACACGGGAGAGCTTGGCGGTTGGGTACGGTCGGTGTGGCAATAGGATTTTCCGGCATTCCTGGTTTGGTCGATTTCCGTGGGAAACCGGATCTGTTTGGCTACAAGCTGCGCGTCACCCAGGTAGCAGCAGCTGATGAGTTGGCAGCAGCTGCTTCGTTGATCATGGGACAGGCTGACGAGGGCATCCCCGTGGTGCATGTTCGCGGATTCCCTTTCTCTCTCCGCGAGGGCGATTTACCTGAATTAATTCGACCGAGAGATTTGGATTTATTCCGTTAAGGAATGGATACCGTAGCCAATCGAAATTAATGGCTTCTATAAAAGTAACAATTTTGATAAATGATGGCAAGCTGCTTGCATCCAATTCCAATGAAACTTACCTGCACAACTCAGGGTGAGTTTCACACCGATCAGCTTTTCACCTGGGGTATAATTCCAAACGGAAAATTGGATCACGCGAAGAATTACCTGGTAAATATTAGCTGATATGACGGTGAAAAACCAGAAAGGATGGAGGGAGAACACGTGTCATGGCACTATGGGCGATCGTACCAGTCAAACCGTTACGAAGAGGTAAATCCCGTTTATCGCAAGTCCTTTCAGAAGACGAGCGGACCTTGTTAAACTTTACGATGCTTGGTAATACCCTTAGGACATTGGCAGAAGTCCCTGAAATAGATCAGGTGTTAGTGGTAAGTAGCGATCCATCTGCACTGGCTTTAGCGCGTGAATATAAAGCCCGAACCGTCCAGGAGGATGGCAAACCAGGTCTTAACACCGCGTTGCGCCGAGCAACGGTTATTGCTCAAATGTATGCTGCCCATGACCTGTTGATTATTCCTGCGGACTTGCCATTGATTACAAAAGCTGATATTCAAGCTTTTATCAGCCATGCAGGGAAATCCCCGGTGATCGTCATCGCTCCTGACAGGCATTCTGATGGCACAAACGCCCTTTACATGAGCCCGGCGGGTATTATCGAATACCGTTCTGGTTCTGGTTCATTTAAACATCACATACAGCAAGCGCAAAAAAAAGGAATTCGAGTAGAAATTTGCCAGCTATCATCCCTGGAGTTGGATTTAGATAAACCAGAAGACCTAGAACTGTTAAAACAAATCGAAGCAATGAAATTAGAGCCGTAAGTCCAGCAATCTTTTTTCAGGAGGCGCAATGTCAGAGAGAGTTGCATTATATCTACAAGACGCTCACGATCTTCGCGATGGTTTGGACTATGTACGTTATGCAGAGGAAAAGGGCTTCGAAGCCGTTTGGCAGGCAGAAAGCCGGCTGGTACGAGATGCTGTTGTACCGATGGCTGCATATGCCGCCGTGACAAATAAGATAAAAGTTGGATCGGGTGTTTTGAATAACTGGACGAGGAATATTGGTTTACTTGCTGCGACCTTTCTAACATTGGACGACCTGGCGCCGAATCGAGTTATATGTGGCATTGGCGCCTGGTGGGATCCTTTGGCGCGTAATGTGGGCATCGACCGCCGAAAACCGCTCACGGCAATGAGAGAGACTGTTCTGATCTTACGGCGATTATTAAATATGGAACGGGTGACATTTCATGGTGAGTTTGTCCATGTTGAGGGAATCGAGTTAGATGTGATCCACGGCCGGCGAGAACCGCGCAATGTGCCTATTATGATCGGCGCTACGGGCGATAATATGATGGAATTGACCGGTGAAATTGCAGACGGTGTAGTTCTGAACTATTGCGTCGAGCCAAAGTACAACAATAAAGCCCTCGAATTGCTCGATCAAGGCGCCAGGAAAGCTGGAAGGCGCATGGAAGACCTGGACCGACCGCAATTGGTGGTCTGCTCGGTCGATCATGATTATGATAAGGCGATCGACACCACGCGCGAGCTGCTGACACAGTATCTCGCCCAACAACCGCATATCGCAAAAGCATCCGGCGTATCGGCCGACGTTGTGGCAGAGATTCAATCTATCCTGGGCTGGCCGGCGACGCATGAACAGATCCGCAAAGCCAAGCATCTGGTGCCGGAAGATCTGATTCATAGAATTACGGCGTCAGGAACACCCAAAGAAGCGCGCGCAAAAGTCGATGAATACCGGAAATCTGGTTGTACCTGCCCAATCCTATATCCGGTGGGCGGTGATGTTAAATTGCTAATTGATACGTTTGCTCAAAATTGAAACGCAAACCAATTTATGGCATCAAATTGAATAGATACATTCTCTGCCGGGAGCCTGCTTTTCTGCAGGTATCCACGGCAAGGGAGGAGGGAACGTGATAAAGGCATACTTCCGCCCGAAAACCATCCAGGAAGCGGTCGACTTGCTATCCTCACCAGACCAGAAAATGGTTCCTTTGGGAGGCGGCACCATCTTATCGCAAAATAGAGATCACGAGGTTGCGGTGGTGGATTTGCAAGAGTGTGGACTGGATCGAATTGCTGCTCACGGCAGTCTGCTACGGATTGGCGCGACTGCGACTCTACAGACGATTGGAGCGCATCCTGGCTTGAGTGAGCATTTAAGAGAAGCCGTCTCCAAAGAGGCGAATGTCAACATTCGCCAGAAAGCAACCATCGCCGGCTGTGTGGTATCGAGTGATGGTCGCAGTGTCTTTCTAACAGCTTTGTTGGCGTTGGACAGTACTCTATCCTGGCTTCCAGGTTCGCAACAGCAAGGGATCGGCGCATTTCTTTTATCCAGAGATAAGGATTGGCCTGGTAAATTCATCGAATGGGTGGCGATTCCGCTGAGCGCGAAATTGCGCGTTGCTTCAGTCGGCCGGTCACCGGCTGATCTTCCTGTGATTTGTGTCAGCCTCGCTGTTTGGCCGACTGGCAGAGTCAGGATTGCCCTGGGTGGATTTGGTCCATATCCTATCCTGGCCATGGATTCGCCCGAATCAGACGGTGCGGAGTATGCAGTCAGAGATGCATTGACCAACAGCGGTGATGCCTGGGCGAGCGCAGAGTACCGTCAGGAAACCGCAGCAATGTTGGTGAGAAGGCTGCTTACGGATATGCTATAAGAATTAGAACGGATCGAGGAAGGTGGCTATGCACATCAACCTGATAATCAACGGAGTCGAAAGTCAATATAAGATCAACCCAGGTGACACGCTGTTAAAGGTGTTGCGCCAAAATGGTTATTTTGGCGTAAAATTTGGCGGATGCCAGAAGGGGGAATGCGGCGCTTGCACGATATTACTTGACGGGATGCCGGTAAATTCTTGTTCAATGCTAGCTGCTCAAGCCGAAGGGCACACGATCGATACCATCGAAACTGTTGGCCAGCACCCCCTGAAAGGATGGAAAAAGTCATCGGGATTGCACCCGATTCAGGCTGCTTTAATCGAATGCGGAGCAATTCAATGCGGCTACTGTACTCCAGCGTTTGTACTGGCAGCTAAAGCACTGCTTGAGAAGAAACCGGAACCGAGTGAGGCAGAGGTTCGTGAAGCGATTTCCGGCGTGCTTTGCCGCTGCACAGGATATATCAAACCGGTGCAAGCGATATTGCGGGCAGCAGCTATTCTACGCGGTGAGGAAGTGCCGCCAATCTATTCATCGCAAGAGACTATCCCTGTTCCCCCCGATTGGCCAATGGGCGGCATGGATCGTGAAGAAACGCCAAAGGCTCCGGGACAGCCATTGGTTGTCTCTATTCAACCAAAAGTACTGCCAAAATTTTTGATTTCACCCGACGTAGAGCGAAAACCGACCACTCAGATTGGGCGTCCTGAGCCGAAGGTTGACGCAGCAAAGCTGGTTCAGGGCAAGCCTGCTTTTGCTGCTGATCTGGAACTGCGCGGACTTCTGCACGCAAAAGTACTGCACAGCCCAGTAGCGCATGCGCGTATCAAGCATATCGACCTGACGAAAGCGCGCGCGCTGCCGGGGGTTGCCGCTGTTTTATGCTATCGTGATATCCCCAGAGTTATTTATTCGACCGCGGGTCAGTCTGACCCAATCCCAGGTCCATTAGATACCTTTTCTTTAGATTCGAAAGTACGTTTTGTCGGCGACCGCGTGGCTTTCGTTGCCGCCGAAACGCCTGAAATAGCTGAAAAAGCGCTCAGCTTGATCGATGTCGAGTACGAAATTCTGCCAGCAATCATCGATCCGCACGACGCGATAAAAAGCGGGGCAGTTATTATCCACGATGAGCCTGAGTTCGTTAATTTTGCCGATTCAGACGCAAAGAAGAATCTGGCTGCTGAAATCCGCATCGATATCGGTGACGTCGAAAAGGGTTTTTCGGAAGCAGATAGGATCTATGAGGAAGAATATACTGTTCCAAAGGTTCAGCAGGCGCATATAGAGCCGCATGTTTGTATTACCTATTGGGATGAGGATGACCGGTTGGTTGTACGCACGAGCACGCAGGTGCCTTTCCATGCGCGCAGGATACTTGCGCCAGTGCTCGGGCTGCCAATCAAGCGCATCCGCGTAATCAAACCTCGTATCGGCGGCGGTTTTGGGGGCAAGCAAGAGATATTGATCGAAGATGTATCAGCCCATCTAACAATTGCTACCGGGAGACCGGTGATTTATGAGTACAGCCGTGAAGAAGAATTTATCGCTGCGCGGGCACGGCATCCGATGCGAATCGCCATGAAGACAGGTGTCAAACTGGACGGCACGATCACCGCGAATGAAATGCGTATTCTGGCGGATACCGGCGCATACGGCTGCCATGGATTGACAGTAACTGGAAACACTGGTCACAAGGCAATGGCGCTCTATGTAGGCGATGGACCCTATCGAAAATCCCCAAATATCCGCTTCTATGCAGATGTGGTATATACCAACACATCGCCATCGGGGGCTTACCGTGGATATGGTGTTCCGCAAGGATATTGGCCGCTAGAACGGCATGTGGAGCGAATATGCCGAGATTTGGGGATGGATTCGCTGGAATTTCGGCTTAAAAACGCAGTGCGACCGGGTGAATTGCATCCTTTCTCTACCGCCTGGAGCGAGGGGCGCGAGCCTAGACCGGAAATCATTCATACGGTTGGGCTGGAAGAATGCGTCCGCCAAGGTAAAGCTGCCATTGGTTGGGATGATAAGTATAGAAATCCAGAGTGGCATCAGGTGCAGGGGAAGCCCCATCTGCGGCGGGGTATTGGCGTTGCCATCGCCATGCAGGGGACTGCCATTCCCTACCTCGATATGGGCGGCGCCAGCATCAAAATGAATGATGACGGCTCGTTCAATCTGTTGATTGGGGCTACCGATTTGGGGACAGGGTCTGATACTGTCCTGGCGCAGATGGCCGCAGAGGTGTTAGGAACGTCAGTGGAAGATATCCTGGTATATTCATCCGACACGGATTTTACGCCATTCGATAAGGGGGCTTATGCCTCGAGCACAACCTATATCTCTGGCGCAGCGGTAGTGAAAGCTGCCGAACAAGTTGCTGACCGGATTCGTATACGGGCAACACAGATGCTTAATGAACGCAAGGATGGCGAAGAAATAACCGCGGAAAAAATTGTACTGGCAGGAGGGAAAGCCGTCGCTTCGGACGGGCGTTTTATCTCACATGCTGAAATCGCTTTGAATGCGCTGCACCACACCGCGCAGGAGCAAATCATGGGCATCGGGTCGTATTATTCCAAATCCTCACCGCCGCCGTTTGCTGCGCAGTTCGCTGAAATCACTGTGGATATCGAAACGGGTCAGTTAATTGTCGATCGATTGGTGATGGCTGTTGATGGAGGCGTCATTGTCAATCCCGCGACGGCATCCGGGCAGATCGAGGGCGGCATGGCTCAGGCTCTTGGTTATGCTGTCTGCGAGGAAATGGTGTATGATGATGAAGGCAGGATCAGAGAGAAAGATCTGGTCGATTATCATATCTTCCGCGCGAACGAAATGCCGGTACTCGAGACCATCTTTATCGAAACCTACGAGCCTACCCATCCATTTGGTGTCAAGGCCGTGGCAGAAATTCCGATGGACGGAGTAGCTCCGGCAGTTGGCAATGCGGTTCTGGATGCATGCGGCGCGAATGTTTTATCCAATCCGCTGACTCCCGAACGGATTTGGAGAGCATTAAGATCATAGTGTGCAAACAGAACCATAGATGAACGACATTTATCGTGCGATACTTGAATTACAAGAACAGGGTGAGGCTGGTTCATTGTGCACGATCATCAAGACCAGAGGATCAACCCCGCGGCATGAAGGCAGCAAGATGCTCGTGTTCTCGGATGGGAGTTTTATTGGTACGGTAGGCGGCGGAGAAGTGGAGACCCGAGTTATCAGAGAAGCGCTCAGTTCGATTTCCACTGGCAAATCGAGTCTTTTGGAATACAATATGGTCGATCCTGAAAAAGGCGATCCTGGCGTATGTGGAGGGACTTTAGAGGTGTTTGTTGAACCCATCCTGCCAAAACCACAACTCATCATTATCGGCGGCGGTCATGTTGGCAAAGCAGTCACTCATCTGGCTAAATGGCTGGGCTTTCACGTTATTGTTTCAGACGACCGACCTGAGTTTTGTACAGCGATAGAAAATCCAGAAGCTGATGAGTTATATCCGGTCAACATGGCAGATCTACCAAAACACCTGAACATTACTTGCTCATCGTATCTTGTCCTCACAACGCGCGGGGCAAATGTGGACATCGAGGGACTCAAACCACTACTTAACACGCCGGCAGCTTATATTGGCGTAATCGGATCCAAAAGACGCTGGTTGACTACCCGTAAGGCTCTGCTCAAGCAGGGAATACCTGAAGAGAAGTTGAATAAAGTTCACTCACCGATGGGATTAGAGCTTCAGGCTGAAACTCCACAGGAGATCGCGATCAGCGTCTTGGCGGAAATCATTGCCATCCGGAACGGTGGCACAGGCAAATCAATGAAAATTTAACGGAGTATCTATGTGGCGTGAGGTGATTAGCGTAGTAACCATCGACGATGCGCTGGAAGTATTAGCTAAAAAACGCGAAAAAGCTCGGATCATTTCAGGCGGCACCGATCTTATCCTGGAAATTGAGCGAGGTCAACGCAAGGATATCGATACTTTAGTCGATATTTCCCGTATCCCAGGATTGGATGATATCTGGCTGGATGACGAGGGCTGGATACACCTGGGACCCCTGGTTACGCACAATCACTGCGCTGCCAATAAATTACTGCAAAAGTATGCTTTTCCGCTTGCGCGCGCGGCCTGGGAGGTGGGTTCGCCACAGATTCGAAATCGAGGCACCATCGCTGGCAATATAATCACCGCATCGCCGGCAAATGACACGATCACCCCGTTGATGGCATTAGGCGCCAGGTTGGTATTGAAATCGATGCGGGGAGAACGGATTGTAGAGTTAGATGGTTTCTATCAGGGCGTGCGCCGGGTGGACATGCAACCGGATGAAATGCTGACAGATATTTCCTTCCCGGCTCTGCAGGCGAATCAACGCGGGACCTTTATCAAATTTGCATTACGACGCGCTCAGGCTATATCACTGGTCAATGCTGCTGTAATCCTGACGTTCGATGAAGGTAAAATTGAATCTGCCTCGATAACACTTGGCGCTGTTGCGCCAACCATCATCCACGCTACAGCCGTAGAAGAATATTTGCGCGGAATAAGGCCAGACGATGTTGTCATCCAGAAAGCTGCATATCTGGCCATGGATGCTGCGCGGCCGATATCGGATATCCGCGGATCTGCTCTCTACCGCAAGCGCATGATCGGTGTAATCACCCGACGGGCAATCAAATCCATCATAAGTCATACCGAACGCCAGGATTTTCCATCTGACCCTGTGCTTCTATGGGGCAAGAACGGCTATTCACCCAGCCGGCTTGACCACTCATTGCAGCACGATGCGAATGCTCCGATCGATACGCTGATTAATGGAAAACCTTATCATTTCACCAGCGGCCAACACAAAACGCTGCTGCGCCTTTTGCGAGAAGAAGCCGGGTTGACCGGCACGAAAGAAGGATGCGCCGAGGGTGAATGCGGCGCCTGTACCGTATTTCTGGATGGTATAGCGGTGATGAGCTGTTTGGTGCCGGCGGTACGCGCGCATGGGGCTTCTATTGTCACGATCGAAGGGCTGGCGCAAGATACGCGGCTGCACCCCGTACAGCAGGCGTTCATCGATAAAGGCGCGGTGCAGTGCGGTTATTGTATTCCTGGATTTATCATGTCAGCCGCAAAGTTGATCGAGGAACGGCCAACACCCAGCCAGATGGAGATCAGGCAAGCGATCACTGGCAACCTTTGCCGGTGTACCGGGTATTACAAAATAATACAAGCAATCGAAGATGCTGCACTTGTTAAATAAGGAGAGGTGCGATGACAAAATATAGCAATTACCGTTCTACAAGCGGCACGCTTTCTCGTCAAGAGCGCGAGAAAATACACCCCATCTGGAGAGGAATTGGATTGATTTTAGTTTTTCTCTTTGCCGTGATGGGTTGGTTTGGCTCTATCTGGCTGCTGGATGAAAATGCTAAACAACATTGGATCACAATCCCATCGAACTTGATGGCAAAAGGCGCGGACGAGCTGTTGTATGTGAAAATAGGCGTGGCAATCGTCATTTTTCTCGTACTGTATATGATATTTCAATTCATTTCGTTTTTTATCCTGCGTTTATTTGGCCCAGAAAGATATGGGCCGATGGATATACCTCGCGCCTCATGGAAAGGCTCCAGGAAAGATCGGTAGATAAATTACCCGTATCGAAGAATAGATTATTGGAAGGAATGCACCTATGAGCATGATTGGCGAGTCGATGCGCAGAATTGATGCTGTCGGAAAGGTTACTGGCAAGGCAGATTATCCCGGCGATATCAATATGCCTGGGCAGGCATATATGAAGATATTATTTGCTGACCGCCCGCATGCCCGTATCGTGCGCATCGATACCGAAAAGGCGGCTGCCGTAAATGGGGTCATCGCGATCTTTACTGCTGCCGATGTGCCAGTGAACGAATATGGGCTGATCATGTTCGATCAACCTGTTCTATGCGGTCCAGGCTCGGACAAACCTTTCGCCGATCGGGTGCGATTTATAGGGGATCAGGTAGCCCTGGTGGTTGCTGAAACAGAGGAGATTGCCAGCGATGCGTGCAAATTAATCTCCGTCGAGTATGAGGATTTACCCCTGGTGCTGGATCCCTTGGCTGCAATGCATCCAGACAGTCTGCTGCTTCATCCGGACAAGGGCAGTAATGTTTTTTGCCATTATCGTATCCGTAGAAATGTTACCGACGACCTATTTGATGGAGCGGATGTCATTGTCGAAGGTCATTATCAGACACCGGTGCAGGAACATGCTTACCTTCAACCTGAGGCAGGCCTGGGATTCATCGACGAAGAAGGTCGGGTAACCGTCATAGTTGGCGGGCAATGGACTCACGAGGATCGCGATCAAATTGCGCATGCCTTGAACCTGCCGGAGGAACAGGTTCGAGTGATCTATCCCGCTATAGGCGGGGCGTTTGGCGGCAGGGAAGATATGTCCGTCCAAATCGTGCTCGCTTTGGCAGCCTGGAAACTTCATCAGCGTGGAATTAAACGGCCGGTAAAGATCATCTGGAGTCGTGAAGAATCGATTATTGGGCATCATAAACGCCATCCTTATACGATCCACGCAAAATGGGGCGCTAATCGCGACGGCAGGCTGGTTGCCGCAGAGATTGACGTAATTGCTGACGGAGGCGCTTATGTCTATACCTCGACGAAAGTTCTGGGTAATGCAACATTGATGTGCACCGGTCCGTATAAAATTCCACGGGTAAAAGTGGATTCGTATGCGGTTTATACCAACAACCTGCCAACTGGCGCTTTTCGTGGATTCGGCGGACCACAAGGGGCATTTGCCGCCGAATTGCAGATGGATAAACTGGCTGAAGCCCTCAAGATCGACCCGGTTGAATTGCGGATGAGGAATTTGGTCGATGAAGGTGACGAGTTGTCGGTAGGGACGCCGTTACCTAAGGGCGTGTCGATCAAAAAGGTGGTCCAGGAAGCCGCAAAAGCTGGCGGCTGGGTGAATGGATCTGACGGTTGGTTTAGACCCGAAGGTTATTCTGGCCATGTGGAAGGAAAGCCATCTGTTCGTAAAGGATATGGTTTCGCCTGCGCTTTCAAGAATGTTGGTTTTTCATTTGGCGCCCCTGAAAATTGTTGGGCAATCATCGAATTATCCGGGAAAACTGAAATCGAACAGGCGACGCTTTATCATGCCGGGGCAGAGGTTGGACAGGGCTCTCACACCGTTTTTGTCCAGATGGCTGCTGAAGCTTTAGGCTTGCCTGTCGAAAAAATTCACCTGATCGCCGCTGATACCGCTGTGACAAACAATTCTGGCAGCGTTTCAGCTTCTCGAATGACTTTTATGGCTGGCAATGCTATTCGTGGCGCAGCCAATGAGGCGCTGGAGAAGTGGCGTAATGAAGAGCGGCCTGCGCGCGCAGTGTTTCAATACCTGCCACCCAAGACCTCACCCTATGACCCGGAAACCGGTAAATGCGAACCAAATTTCTCCTACGGATACGTAGCGGAGGTAGTCGAGCTGGAAGTTGATATTGATACCGGGCAGATCGAAATCAAGAACGTGATTTGCGCAGATGATGTTGGTAAAGCAGTCAATCCTCAACTCGTAGAGGGGCAGATCGAAGGCGCAATCGTTCAAGCAGTTGGATATGCTGTTCTCGAAAATTTCATACAACAAGATGGACGAGTATTAACAAACACACTTTCCACATATCTGATTCCCACTGTTCTGGATATTCCAGAACGTATCGAATCAACAATATTGGAGTATCCCGATCCAATCGGTCCTTGGGGCGCCCGCGGCGTTGGGGAAATGCCCTATCTGCCGCTCACGCCTGCGATTACGGCTGCCCTCCACTCGGCGACAGGTGTCTGGTTCGATGAGTTCCCATACACTCCGGAAAGGATTCTATTTAGGCTCGACCCCGGATTAGCGGAATAAGCGATGGCTCTTCGGGTATTGATTCGCGGCGGCGGGGATTTGGGCAGCGGCGTGGCGTTGCGGCTGGTGCGCAGCGGTATCGAGGTAATCATTGCCGAGTTGGAAAAGCCACGGGCCATACGTCGAGCTGTCGCATATGCAAATGCGATCTACGAAGGGATTGCCAAAGTAGAAGAAACACGCGGATACCGCTGTGAGAATTTTGTTGAAGCACTCGAAGTAATCAAACGAAATTATGTTCCTGTGCTGATTGATCCTGAATTGACTATCCGACATTCATATAATCCGCATGTGATCATTGATGCGCGCATGGAAAAGAGAGAGCCTGAGTTATTGAAAGAGGCGGCTCCATTTGTTATCGGGCTTGGACCTGGATTTATAGTTGGAATCCACTGTCATGCTATCGTCGAAACCAAACGCGGATTTTCGCTTGGGCGGGTATATTGGACCGGCACTGCCGAAACCGACACGCAAATCCCAGAAGTAATTTCTGGTTATGGCGCACAACGCGCGTTACGCTCACCAGCTGACGGCATCTTCAAAGGGCTGGTCAAGATCGGCGATTTGGTTATTCAAGGACAAGATTTAGCGGTAGTGGATGGTCAATTTATACGAGCAGAATTCGACGGTGTCGTTCGCGGAATGATTGCGGATGATATCCAGGTGCAGGCGGGAATGAAGATAGGAGATTTGGATCCGCGCCGAGACCCACGGTTATGTTACATTGTATCGGATAAGGCGCTCGCGGTCGGGGGAGGGGTCTTGGAAGCCATCTTATCGCGCGAACAATTACGCGCAGAAATTTGTGCTGCTAATTAACCAAATGAAAATAAGCCAGGCATTAAGAATTGGTCCTGATACACGGATGGCTTTCGTCGGGGCAGGGGGCAAGACGACCGCCATGCTTAGAAGCGCGCGGCAATTCCACGGGAAAGTGCTGGTCACATCTACCACTCATTTTGCTTGTGAAGAAGCCGGATTGGCAGACCATCATTTTTTGGTTCAGCAGGCCGGCGATTTGGATCAGATGGAGCCTCTTCTCGTGGATGGAATCAATCTGATTACCGCGCCGGAAGTCCCTGCTAACCGTCTTGGCGGGTTAAGTGACAGCTTGATTAACGGTTCGCGCCGGTTGGCTGATCGTTTGAACGTTCCTCTATTGATCGAAGCGGACGGGTCACGAAGGCATCCTTTGAAAGCGCCAGCATCCCATGAGCCGCATATCCCTGATTGGGTTAATACGGTTGTCGCTGTGGCCGGATTATCCGCGATTGGCAAGCCGCTGAATGAGAACTGCGTATTCCGTCCTGAGATATTCTCGGATCTTTCTGGAAAACCACTCAAATGTTTGATAACCCTCGATGATGTATGCAATGTCTGTTTGCACCCGCTGGGTGGATTGAAGAACATCCCAGAGGGCGCGGAGAAGATTTTACTTTTCAACCAGAAAGATTTATCAACTGTCGGCGTCACCGAAATCGAGCGTAAGTGGAAAAAACTACAGGAGAAGTGGAATTCCGTGCTTCTTTCGACGATGGCCGATGAGGATAATGAAGTAAAAAACCGGCTAGAAAAGGTCGCGGGGATTATTCTAGCAGCCGGACGATCTGAACGATTTGGCATACCAAAGCAGTTGCTGGACTGGAAGGGCAAGCCCTTTATCCAACATATAGTCGAAACGGCATTGCAGGCTGGCCTGGATCCAATCGTAGTTGTACTTGGAGCGGTCGTAGAACCAATTATGCAGAGATTGCAGGCACATCCCTCTATTATTTATGCTAATAATGAAGAATGGCTTACTGGGCAAGCTGGTTCGATCTCAAGGGGCGTCAAAGAGATTGCGTCACAATGCGGTGCGGCCGTGTTTTTAATGAGCGATATGCCGCAAATTTCAACGGACATCCTGAAAAGCTATTTGGAGTACATGAAGATAAATGATTTCCTTATCCTCGCACCGCGTGTAAAGGGTCAGCCAACTAATCCTGTTATGTTCGACAAGCGCTGTTTTCCAGCTTTGATGAATCTGCGCGGGGAAATTGGCGGGCGGCAATTGTTTGAGCATTATCCGGTGACCTGGGTAGATCTAACAGATCCGTTTTTAGCATTGGATGTGGACACGCGGGAGGATTACCAGGCTCTTCTCTCGCGTAAGGATGTTAGGGAAGACAGCGATGGATAACGTCGAAATTACTGCTGTCGTGTTAGCTGCCGGCAAGTCAACGCGCATGGGCGTGCCCAAGATGACATTACCATGGGGAAGCTCGACTGTGTTGGAAACCGTGTTGCGGTCATTGCAGCAAGCTGGCTTGCGGCGGATCCGAGTTGTAATTGGCGCCAACCGAGACGAGGTCGAAAAAAAACTTGATGGCATCCCGTTCACGGTTGAGCGCGTATTCAATCCGGATTATGAAAATGGCGAGATGATGGATTCACTTAGAGTCGGGATCAGGAATATGGATCCCAATACACAGGCTGTATTAGTCGTGTTGGGGGATCAACCACAAATCGAGCCAAGGATTGTCGTCGAAATGATCGAGCTTTACAGACAGACAGGCGCGCATCTGATTGTGCCAAGCTATCAGATGAGGAGGGGGCATCCCTGGTTAATCGCCCGCTCAAAGTTCACAGAATTGGCAGGCATCCCAGCAGGAGAAACGATGCGTGATTTCCTAAATCGCCATTCGTCTGAGATTACATACATGCGGGTGTCAACCGGCAGCGTTCTTCAGGATCTGGATACACCTGAAGATTATCGGGCAGCACGTAAAGACAATCGAAATGAAGGATAAAATTTTTTACCATCATTAATGCGCATAGCCATTTTATTAACAAAATAAACTTATTAAACACCTCATAAAACAAACACCCAACCACGATATAATACAAGACCATGATCACACTATCACAATACCTGCCAAATTCACCGCATGGGGAACTCTCTCCAGTCAATCTTCAACAAGCCGCAAATTCTCTCGATGAGTTGACTAACCAGCTTCCAGAAGGGGTATACACGACCTTTCGCACGTTCAATAAATTCTACGCGCTCAATATAAATTCCCATATTCAGCGTCTGATTCATTCCGCGGAATTGAAATCGCGACAAATTCAACTAAATGGGGCCATTCTTCGTAAGTATCTTCGATCAGTATTGGAGGCCCATCCCGCAAAAGAAAACCGCGTGCGGATCATCATCACCTGGGAAAATAATGTCGAGTCCGAAATCGTGTATATTGCTGTTGAAGATTTACACACACCCGCGAAAGAACTCTACCGCACGGGTGTTACTGTTAAAACAGTACAACTCGCGCGCGACAATCCTGAAGCCAAAGCGACAGATTTCATCACGCAGACCCGAGAATTACGTACAGCAATCACCGATGGCATCAACGAATTGTTGATGGTTACCAGGGATGGTGTCATACTGGAGGGGTTGAGCAGCAATTTCTTTGCGGTCCTCAGGAATGAAATATTCACCGCATCAATAGGTATTTTGCCAGGCATCACGCGCAATTTGGTGCTTGACAGTATCCGTAATGCGCAATTACCAGTGCATCTAAACGGGATAAATAAAACGAATATTCCTGATCTGCAGGAAGCTTTTATAACCAGCTCCAGCCGCGGAGTGTTGCCCGTGACAAAGATCGACGAAAACCCGATCGGCTGCGGGCATCCTGGTCCAGTGACACGGAAATTAATGAAAGCATATCAAAAATCCGTGGAAGAATTGATCGCCCCAATTTAGTCTTCTTCTTCGCCCGAACTGGTATCTTCACCAGTGAGATCTTCATCGTCGAAATCCACGCCGCTTAACCGGCCTTCATCCATGTCCTCGACCATTTTCTTGGCTGCAGCGAATTCATCTTCAGGAACCAGGATATTTACCTCGCCAAGCGGGCCAACGGTGAGTCCTATCGCAGTTCCTGCGCTTTCCTGGCGGGTGATTACGTGAAATCCGGCAGCTTCCAACATGATGCGCACGGTTTCAGCATGCAATGGACCAAACGCGACATATATCACTTTGTACTCTGGATTCATAAAACATCACCTATATTCTTTTTCCTGAGGATGCGTTTTTTTCGGTGTTCTAGAGAACGGCTGACTTCCATCTGGATGTAATTTGGTAGGGGATAACGTTGGAGATTCTCTACAGCTTTTAGTGTCCAGAATAATGCGTTCTCCATATCACGGTTGATATGCTCGTGATATTTAGCAATTTCAACACAGGCGTCGATTTCATCCTGTAAAGCTGCCTTTTCCCATAAAAATAACGCTCGTTCCCAATCTCCCTGTTTCTTGGCAATATGAGCATACCGATAGATCGTTTGAATGAAGAAAGGTTTTGGCAATCCCAAGGTCAGGCTATGTTCGTATAGCTGAATTGCTTCGGATTGAATGCCTAATTCTTCGTATAACCGGGCCACGGCGATTAAATCTAACCCTTCGTCCGCAATATGATTCATGGGATCTTGCATCAGCCCTGCGCCGTACTGAAACAATGCTGCCAGTGAAAGGATGTCCATTCGGTTGTGGTAAAAAACGCCAGAAAGGGGACGGGCATCGCCTGTTTTGAGATACTCAAAATAGATCTCTGGCACCATCCAGCCGGGGATTTCTTCCTGGCTGCGGGTAATGCCTAGAATTTCGCTTTCGACGGTTCCAAGTGAACGTGAGGGCAGCCGGTTTCTCCAAATTCGCCGCGCAAAGGTCAATAAATCGATATGATGGAAGCTGATGAAAGGCGACTCGAAAGCGTTAAGCACATGCCGTGTAAGAAGCAAGGGAATATCGAACGCTTTACCGTTGTATGTCACGACAGTATCGAAGGGAGTGAGAACCTTCCCAAGATACGCAAGCAAGGCTGGCTCATCACCCGGTTCTTTAAGGAACAACTGCAGCAACCGAAAACCATCAGCGTTCCAGAAACCGAGACCAATCATAAACGCGTAGGTACCTGAACCTCCTGCCAATCCGGATGTTTCAGTATCAAGAAAGACAATGCGTTCGATATCCGTTCGATTCGCTGGTCTGCAGCCAGACCACTCGCTTAATAAACTAAAATCTACTCCTTCTCCAAAATTTACCCTTCCATATTGCATATCCACTGGATACTGCTCACTGACGCAAAAAGTGCTGCCGAAGGCCGTCTCGATTAGGTCTCCATCCATAACCTGTTCTATGGGATAAGACAATTGCCGCGGCTGTGGCTTTATTTTTTCCATTCCGCGCGATAAACCGAGCGCTTTCAACCGATCCAGTAATGATTCATCCATCTTTCGATATTCCTGCTCTGATTATAACTGAATAGGCTTCCCGTTTAATAAGGACAAAAGAGCAAGCGTTTCACGTTTCCCGCCGGAGGAATTCTCACCGCTAGCACCAACACAAGAAGGACATCCATCCTGACAGGCGCAATGCTCGACCAAATCCAATGCGTTTTGCATCAACTCTTCGTGGCGTTGATAAATTTCATCACACAGGCCAATCCCAGCAGGCACCTTGTCGTAAAGGAAAACCACCGGCAAACCGCCTGTCAACGAGGATTGCGGATCGAAATACGAGTCAAGATCGCTAACGTCGCACATAATCAACAGCGGTGCGAGCTGGCTGAGCACATAACTCAATCCCGCCAGTCCGCTGCGCATTCTGATCACGCCTTCCGCCTTTTTGTGACAATTGGCGCAGAGCGTGATCAGGTTCTCCAATTGATTGGCGAGTTCCGCGTTGGTGAATTGCCGGAAAGGGATCTTATGATGGACATGATGTTCCACGCCTTGCTCGGGCTGTCCGCAAATTTGGCAGCGGTACTGATCCCTGCGGCGGGCCAGAGCACGCTGCAACCGCCAGGTGGATCCATAATGATTGGGGGCATTGGTCCATAGATTTCCTGTTTCGAGAGCTTTCACTGTGTCCTCACCCAACTCCAGCCAATAAGCCATGGTCAGCAACTCAGTCGGTGGAAGCGATATTTCTTCCCCGCCCAGATTCTCATTCGTATACCAACGGATCTTGCGGTAACCAATCAATCGGGAAGTAACGAGGACCTCACCAAGATTGCGCGTCCCAGCCGCGATTGATTCCTTTTGCAGTATCTTCAAGATTTTTAGTTCGATTTCTTGTTTTGGCTCCGTGTAATAATCGTACGAAACCGGGCGCAAAACCGCTACTTTTTCTTCCAAATTGAGTTCATCAACCAGATAGGTACTGGCTTGATGAAGGTAGATCGCGCCAGGATGAACCATCCAGTGTGCGCTGTGCATATCCACTTCGCCTATGGTCGTCTGCCGTCCTTCTTCTTCCACGCGTAAGGATACAGTCCCAGCAGCGGTCGATCTTAAACTCACTTTTTCCGCTGGATATTGATCAGCCGACCAAAAGTAACGCTCTTTTGATAAATGGATTTCACCAAATTCAGACAAGGCATTCAAATAACTTTCCAGTTGTTTCCAATCCAGCCTGCCAAATGATTCACCCGTCCTGAAGGGCAACTCGAATGCAGCGCAGCGCACGTGCTGGAGCAGAATCAAGGGATTATCCGGATTGACCAATGCCTTTTCCGGCGATCTTTCCAGGATATATTCCGGATGACGTACAAGGAACTGGTCCACAGGATTTGCGGATGCCACCAGCACTGAAACAGATGGCTCTGCCTTGCGGCCTGCGCGTCCAGACTGCTGACGCGTGGCGGCGATCGAGCCTGGATAACCTACGATGATTACCGCGTCCATCGAGCCGATATCCACGCCAAGCTCGAGCGCGTTGGTTGCGGTAACCGCGCGGGCTTCACCGCTTTTTAATTTCCGTTCGATTTCACGCCGATCACCGGGCAAATAACCGCTGCGATACGCATAAATATCTGCAGCGACATTGGCGCAATTCTCACGCAAATAGCGTACGGCTATCTCCGTCATACGACGGGTTTGTGAAAAAACCAGCGTCTGGACGCCGTAATGCAATAAATCACCAGTCAAGCGGATGCCCTCCGACATCGCGCTGCGGCGGATACCCAGTTCCTGATTGACTAGCGGTGGATTATACAGGATGAAATTACGTTCGCCGTGTTCCGCGCCGTCGCGATCGATCAATTCGACCGGCGCTTCGATCAACCGCTCGCTATGCTCGCGTGGATTGGATATGGTAGCAGAGGTCATGATAAATTGCGGTGATGAGCCGTAAAACGCGCAGATTCGCTTCAAACGCCGAATGAGATTGGTGATATGCGAACCAAAAACGCCGCGGTAGACATGAATTTCATCGATCACAACCAGGCTCAGACCGCGGATGAAATCTGCCCATAAGGTATGATGCGGTAGGATAGCGGTATGAAGCATATCTGGATTGGTCAGCAAAACGCGTGCATTTTTACGAATAGACGAACGCAAATGCGAAGGCGTATCACCATCATAAACCTGTGGAAATACTTTTCTCTCCGGCGAGATCATTTGCGCCAAACTATTGCGCTGATCATAGGTCAGCGCTTTGGTTGGGAAGATCAACAATGCATTGGTCAGGCTGCCCCGGTCCAACATCGAGAGGATCGGCAGTTGGTAACACAACGATTTCCCGCTGGCGGTGCCTGTCGCAACAGCCAGGTTCTTTCCCTGCTGATATAGTTGAAAAGCACGGTATTGGTGGGAATATAAACGCCGTATCCCTTGTGAGCGCAAAATGCTCGCCAGGTCGGCTTCGATCCCCTCGTCAGTTTCTTGATGGGCTGGTTGCGGATTAACCACCTGCCAGTTGGCAATACTCTCTACTACCGATGGATCCGAACGCCACAGACTTAATATCCGCTCTAAAACGGGCGGATTGTTACGGTTAGATGATTCTGTTGGATGATTTAATGTCATTTATCCTTTTTACTCCAAGTTAGTAGTTCCTTCAAGCCTTTACAGGGAGTCATTGGGAACCTTATAATACCTGCCTTGATTCGATTACCTTATTCTGAAGTGTCGTCTATACTTGTTGGTGTTCATCACATCTAAGGAGAACCGCATAAAGGTGAATACACGCTATCGATGGTTTGTTCTTGTTATCTTTTTCTTTTTCATGTTGCTCCACCAGGCTGATAAACTTCTCATCAGCCCTCTGACCACTCCCATTATGGAGTATTTCGATATCAATGAAGCCCAAATGGGACTTGTTACTTCCGGCGCCTTGCTGATTGGCGGCATATTCTATCCCCTATGGGGTTATCTATATGACCGTTTCTCACGGGCAAAATTATTGTCTCTGGCGTCATTTTTATGGGGCGCGACTACCTGGTTAAGTGCTTTGGCTAAAACATTCGGCGTTTTCATTATTACCCGTGCATCGACAGGTATCGACGATGCCAGCTATCCCGGTTTGTATAGCCTTATTTCCGATTACTTCCCGCCTAAAATTCGTGGGAAGGTGTATGGTATTTTGCAAGTAGCACAACCGATGGGATATATCATTGGCATGATGCTGGCATTGGCTCTTTTGCAATTGTTACACTGGCAAGGTGTTTTCTTTGTCACGGGCACGCTTGGTGTTCTACTGGCTATAGCGATTTTCCTATTTGTCAAAGATGCGCCTCGTGGAGGGGCTGAGCCTGCACTCGAGGGGATCAAAGAATTATCTAAGTACCGTTTCAATTGGCCAACCGCCCTTTCTTTGTTCAAGAAACGCAGTTTATTATTATTATTCGTTCAAGGATTTTTTGGTTCGTTCCCCTGGCAGGTGATTACTTTCTGGTTCTTCCGATATCTGGAAACTGAGCGCAATTTTTCAACCGGTCAGGTGACGATCACCATGATCATCGCCGTAATAGCGCTTGCAGCCGGTTACCCCATTGGCGGTGCTTTAGGCGATGCATTATTCAAGAAGAACATCCGCGGGCGTTTGATCGTTGCCTCGTTTGGAGTCATTGCAGGCGCATTGATGCTCTGGCTGTCGTTGAGCATTCCCCACCCAAATATTATGTTATTCACCATTTCTATGTCGATCACAGCGATTTTCATCCCCTTCGCCTCGCCGAACGTCTTATCGACAGTGTATGACGTTACCGTACCCGAAGTTAGAGCAACTGCCAATGCAATCCAGAATCTGGTCGAACAAGGCGGTTCCGCGGTTGCCCCTGCATTGGCAGGCTTGATTGCGGTCAACTCCTCGCTGGAAAATTCGATTTTAATCATCTGTGTCGGCGCCTGGCTGCTTTGTTTCTTGTTCTTTTTTGGCGCTATTTACTTGCTTCCCCGTGACATTCAGGAAACACGCCGGATATTGAGCGAGCGGGCTGAAAAAGAACGCCAGTTGCAGAGCCACGAGGCCATGGGACCTGCGCTTAATTAGCTGCCATGATCATTCTAAAAATCGCCGCATTGATCCTCACAGGCTGGCTGGCAGGAGCAGCTCTCAATTATCTTTCGGATGTTCTACCACTCACGCGGTCATTTTCGCCGCCGGTCTGTCAGCATTGCCAGAACCGCCTGGGCTGGCTTGATTTCCTTCTGATTCACAATTGCCGGTCATGTAAAAAAGGAAGATCTATAAGAACCTGGATTGTGCAGATCGCGAGTGTCGCTGCTGCCATCCTGATTTGGTTTCTGCCGCCTGAGTTTCTCGGCCCTTACCTTGCGTTTTTTGTGTTTTTCTTCTTTGCTCTGGTGTTTATTATCGACGTTGAACACCGAATCATTATGCACCCGGTAAGTATTGCTGGGGTTATTCTGGCAATTCCACTCGGCATCTGGTTGAACGGCTGGTTAAAAACAGTGCTCGGTGGTATCGCAGGTTTTGGGATTATGCTGGCATTGTACTATTTTGGCGAATTGTTTAGGCGAGCGATCGCGCGCGCCCGAAAACAACCCGTAGAAGAGATAGCGTTGGGCTTTGGCGATGTCAATCTCAGCGGCGTGCTTGGATTGATGCTCGGCTGGCCGCGCGTGACTGCCAACCTAATCTTTGCTATCCTCCTCGGCGGATTAATTAGCGGCGGGTATATATTATTCATGCTGATCAGAAAAAAATATCAGGCGTTTAACGCCATACCTTACGCGCCATTTCTATTAATCGCGGCGGTGGTCTTGTTTTATTTAGCGTGATGTTTCTTAATCAATAAAAGGAATGCCCGCCTGAGTGAAGAAATGGCGGGCATTCTTATCTGGTCCAACGATATAGAAAATTAGTGGAGGCCTACTGCCAGAACTTCATCTGTAACCTTTTCTGAGTATTGTTTGAAGTTTTTCTCGAATTGGCCAATCAACGCTCTAGCCTGGCGGGCATAAGCCTCCGGATCGCTCCAGGTCTTTTGCGGATCGAGCACTTCCGCTGGCACGCCTGGGCAGCTTTCAGGGATATGCAAGCCAAAATAGTCGTCTTTTCGGAAAGGAACTCCTTCGAGTTGGCCTGTTAAAACCGCCTGTATCATTGCCCGGGTATACGGCAGGTGAAAGCGCGTGCCTACTCCATACGGCCCGCCTGTCCATCCAGTATTTACCAGCCATACAGAGGCATTGTGTTTTTGGATCTTTTCACCTAATAGCTCGGCATAGACATGTGGATGGAGCGGCAGGAAAGGGGCTCCAAAACAGGTAGAGAAGGTTGCCTGCGGCTCTTCTCCCAAACCGGTTTCAGTGCCGGCTAGTTTGGAGGTATACCCCGAGAGGAAGTAATACATCGCCTGAGCTTGATCAAGTTTCGCGATCGGAGGCATGACCCCAAATGCGTCTGCCGTCAAGAAAAAGACATTCTCAGGATGTCCACCGCGCCCTTCGCGAACATGCGAGGGTACAAATTCGAGTGGGTATCCGCCGCGTGTATTCTCAGTGATCGCATCTGAATCAAAATTAACTTCACGGGAGGCTGTATCAAAAACGGCGTTTTCGATGACCGATCCGAATCGATGAGTGGCATCCCAGATGATCGGCTCCAGATCTTTGTTAAGCCTGATCGTCTTTGCGTAACAACCGCCCTCGAAGTTGAACACACCGTCATCACACCAACCATGCTCATCGTCGCCAATCAAACGGCGGTCAGGATCGGAAGACAGAGTGGTTTTACCCGTGCCGCTTAGTCCGAAAAACAAGGATACATCTCCACGCTGCCCAATATTGGCAGAACAGTGCATCGAAAGGATCCCTTGGATCGGCAGCAAATAATTCATGATGGTGAAGATAGACTTTTTAATTTCACCTGCATAGCCGGTCCCGCCAATCAAGATTATTTTCTTTGGAAAATTAACGATGATAAAAGTGCCGGTGCGCAGCCCATCCTCAGCAGGGGAGGCTTGAAAATTCTCACTTTGAATCACCGTGAATTGGGGTATTTGTTTGCAGGCATCCTCTGGAGTGTTTCGGATGAATTGATTGTATGAAAACAAACTGTGCCAGGCTTTCTCGGTGATCACACGAATCGGCAGTGTATGCTGCGGATGCGCGCCGACCCGTAAATCCTGTACATACACGTCTCTCCCCTGGAAATATGCGCATATTTTGCTGTAAACACGCTCAAACATTTCTGACGAGATCGGCACATTGACCTTTCCCCACCAGAGATCTTCCAGACCAGGATATTGAACGACATATTTATCATTTGGCGACCGGCCTGTGTGTTTTCCAGTTTGGACAATAAATGCCCCGTCAGCAGAAAAGTGCCCTTCATTGTTAGCAACAGCCTGCTCGATAAGCTGTGCTCTTGTGAGATTCCAGTAAATAGTTCTTAGATTGTGCAATCCATGGTTCTCTAACCCGTGGTTACTGGGGTTTCCGACACTTTGCATTTGAAACTTCTCCTTGATTGTTTTTTTTTATCGACCGAGTATTTTCGGGAACCAATACCAAACAATATCCGCCGCAGGCTTGCCATGGATCGATGAAGATTTATCCTGCAATGCTGCGGGAGGATAAAATCCGCGCGAGATTAATCCTGTAATCCAATCTCGTTTATAAACTGCATTGAATGCAGCGCCATAGATGTGCGCTTGCTCTACTAAATCTACGGATATTTCCTGATGATCCGCCTGTGGACGGCTGAGGCTGTCAAATTCTATGCATTCCGCATTGACAAGGATGCAGGCTGTCGCGGCCCCATCAGCTGACGGATAATCGACTCCAATCACCATCGGAACACCCGTTTGCTCAAATATCGGCAAAAGATCCCGATCGATCAGATCGCCGAATGCCAGTTGCAGGATACCCTCGTCAGTAATAGGTGATTCTGAGAGTTGAGCTGAAAACAATACATAAATTAAATCAGCTTCGTTAATCCAATCCGGTAGGTTATTCAACCCCTGGGGATAGGGCAATGCCCAGGCGATTTGCCCGCTATAGCGGCCGCGCAGTTCCTGCAGCAGGTCAGCCCAAAATTCTTCAGCATCGGCTGGAACACCCGACGGGCTGCCATCCGCAGCCAATCCGCCTGGCAGCGCTGGAAGTACATCATTGCCGCCAAGAATCAGCGTAGACGCGCCGGTCTGTTCCGCAAGGTCGGCAAAATTCAAGATAAATATACGGTAACGCTCGTACCACTGCCGCCACCAGTTGTCGTCGTTGATCGGCATTTGCCAGACCAATCCAGGCTGCGGTTCGACCAAACGTGGGAACAAACTCACCGAGAAGTTATTTTGTTGGGCAGTTTGTATCGATTGCAGCACATCCTGCCAGATAGGATCAACCCCCGGCACACCTTCAAGAACGACTGGGGTCAGATGTGTGTAGTGCCAGGTTGGTGACAGAATGACCCAGTTTGCGCCTAATTGTTGTACATTCTGGATGGCAAGAGGATAAAATGGCTGCCAGGAGGGCAAGTAATGTTGGCTAAATTCCACGCCGGCAACAAAACCGCTGCCACGCGGCTCGATCTCTGGGGCAATGATGGTGGTCGGTTCTAGATCAGTATTCCACCATATCCAGCGCTCGATTTCATCCTGAAAGTTTTGTTCCTCTTTACTGGCTGTGAATGGGTGTCCAAATGCAGATACACCTATCGTCGCGAGATCGTCCGCGCTGCCGCATTGATCGTTCCTGCAGTAGCGGTAGCCGGCATCAACAATTGCATCCAAGGGGCTGTAAAGCACATAGACCCACCGGTTGTTTCCGAGCGGCCACATCGGTAACGGGGGTGTCCATCCGAAAGGATTAAATTGAATCGACAACGAGTCTTCTTTGGGTGTATTTGCAGGCGCCTGTACCGAAAAAACAATCGGCGCCTTATTGCCCGATTGCCAGGTGTCGACGATATCAGTTTGAGTAAAATCGCTGGATGGGACTATTAACTGGCGTACGCGAAAGAAACTATCGCTGCTGTGTTCGGCATTCCAAAAACCATCGCCGAGCGTATATTTGTAACGTAAATCCAATCCAACAGGCAGCTCAAGCGTAAGTGAATAGACGCCTTTTCCCATCATGGTCATCAGAGGCGCGCGTGAAGCCAGTACGCTAAAGCCGCCTTCCAAATCGGCAAAGGTGTTCCCTAGCGCGGTGGTGTTTCCGATCATGCGAACGGGCAATCCTGCGATGTTGCTTTCTGGAATCTGCACAACAAAGGTCACTTTCACCTTATTGGCGGGAATCAGCTGGATAAAAGCAGATGTCGATGCATTTTCTGCGACCAATGCACCCTGCTGAAAAGGCTGGAAGGCGCCGTCCATGCTATAGACGACCATGTTGTGCGTACCCGGTACGATCCCTTCCAGTAAAAATGAGCCGTCTGAGGCTGTCAACGTTTGACTGCCAGCGCAGACCACCAAAGCCGATGGGACTGGCGTATTCGTCTCGGCATTGACTACCTGTCCGCTAATCTTGCCTGTTCCATCAGGATAGCGATAATCGGTCCAGGCTGTTACGGTATCTTGAAGCAGCATGGGACCTTGAATAACCGCCATGCGATAACGCACCTGATTCCCGAAGGAGGTATATTCAATCCCAAGTGTATTTTCCTGGCGCAAATACCGGTATTTAATGACAGATCCAACAGTGATGGGTATCTGGACAGTATAAACCCCCGGTTTTTCCTCGGTCATCTTATAACGTTGTGGATTTAAAGCCAATCCAGTGACTTCATCTAGCAATTCCAAGCCAATATCCCCTGGTGGCGCTGTAGATGGCACATTCACTATAAAAGTCACCATTGCCATTGGCAAATTTTGGTTATTCGAAACAGGGGGAGCTTTCGCCGTCGGTGTGTTTTGCGCTAATCCACCCAGGTCGAACGAGCAACCGGATGCCAGGATCGTGATGATCATCAGAAGGACAAATAAATTGACTCCGATTTTTCGAAGGAATGGCGTGCCTGGATTCATAGATCTTTCCCGTTTTTAGCCCCAAAAATAAATCGATTGCTATGTTAGGTTGGTAAGCCTTCCGACCCTTCTGGACGATCTGTTTTCCGATCATCGATCATTGTTTTAAACTTCTGTTTGATTTCCTGCTGGCGGTTTGCCAGGCTGCCGAGCACGCCATTCACAAATCGAGGCGTACTGTCAGCGCCGAATAGCTTTGCAAGCTCGATCGCTTCGTTGATTGCTACTTTGACTGGCGTACATCCCTCAACAGCAAATTCCCATAAGGCAATACGCAGAATATTGCGGTCGATGACCGCAACCTGGTCTAAAGGCCATTCAGGGGCATGTTGAGAGATGAAATCATCCAGCCGGCTGGTGATTGGTAATATACCAAAGACAATTTGATTAATAAACTCAACCAGACCTGTATCAAGGTTCTCTTCCTCCAGCCGTTCCTCGATCACTGGCGCAGGAGGATGATTGGTTAAGTCGCATTCGTAAAGGACTTGCAAGGCAATGCTTCGAGCCTTGGTTCTTGGTTTCATAGGACCTTGCTGCTTTGTTAAATTACAGTCTGGTTGATCTAGATAAATAATGCGTACTTAATATTAATAACAGATTACAAGGCAGTGGAGGAGTAATCGATATCCTCCACATGTACATTAATCTTGCCTACTTCCATGCCAACCATTTCTGAGATTGCGCGAGAAACTTGAGATTGGATCGCACGACCGACATCGCGGACATTGAAATCCGCCTGGACAATTACATAAATATCCGCGTACACCAACTCGTTTTCGATGGTTATCTTGATGCCTTCACTTGATGAGCGATTAAAAAATCGCTCCACTTCGGAAGGCGTTGATGCCAGATGACTGACTCCGGGGACACTCAGCGCGGTCAACCTGGCAATAGTCACCAGGACTTCAGGCGCTATGGTTGTTTTTCCGGGTGGTCGTGAGCTTTCTGTCATAAATCCTCCAGATCAATGCGTCGATACATGTGAGGGATACAATATTATAACCTTAAACACCTAGTGCGGATAAAAGGATTTACTTCGACCCAGATTCCAACACCGATTCGATGAAATGATGTGTCTTTTTATATACTTGCTCGCGTTCGTTGTGTAGAATGATGCAATGCCCAGAGCGCTGCATCCACAACAGCTCTTTTTCTTTTGAGCCTATAGAATTGTAGATCAATTGCGCGCCTGAGGGATCAACTGTATGATCCTGCTCGCCCTGAAAGATCAACACGGGTTGGCGAACCTTGGACATTACACGGCGAACCTTCTTTTGGAACTTTCTCAGTTGGTTGGCTGCCGGAACCACGATCACATTATAGCCTTGCCAGGGCAGGTGTCCGTCTTCATCCCTCCCCCCATATCCCTTTGGGATGATCTTGACCAATGGCCAGAGTAAAGCTGCCTGCCAGATACGTTTGACTTTAACCGCTGGAGCATACAAAACGACCCCAAGGATTTGCTGATAATGAGCTGCTAAATATAGAGAGAGCAAACCGCCAAGCGATTCTCCACAAACAATGACTTTTTGATGTTTCCCTGCAACGTCCAGATAAGCCCTTTCGGCCGTTTCAATCCAATCCTTCC
This sequence comes from Bellilinea sp., assembly GCA_034678305.1. GTDB lineage: Bacteria > Chloroflexota > Anaerolineae > Anaerolineales > Anaerolineaceae > Bellilinea. The sequence continues at coordinate 6,106 of JAXDCA010000037.1, read as the reverse complement.
AGGTAACTGGCAGCAAGTCCTCCGGCATGGTTCCATGCCCGGGCAGCAGCGGCGCCGAAACCGCCAGACCCTGCTGATGGAGATATTCAGCCAATCCGCGAACCTCGACGGTCGTTGCTGTAAAACCATGGAACAGGAGAACACCTACTCCGTTGCCTGAAAAATAAAAAGTATTTCCATCTAAATGCGGATTTTGGATAGTTTGATGCTTAATCACACAAAATTCACCATTAATATTTTCTATAATGAGGTAGGGTGTTGGTCGCGTAAGGTATTACTGCAATACGAGGGTTCTCTGGCATACCTTTCAGGCAACTGGCGACTATATTTTCAATCTCATCTACCGGATTCAGCAAGAATTGTTGTACTTTTCCATGCGGAATAGCCGAAAACAAGTAAATAGAATAATTGGCGGCTTGCCGAGCGAGTTGGAAAGCTTTGTGGGGTCCAACTTGAAAACCCATCCTCTTGAATTTTTCCTCGACTTCACTGAAAGAATGGATCCCGGCGACGAATGCCTCAAATCCTTCGCTGCCGCTTCCTTCTATGCACTCGGCAGCAACGATGATCACGCCGCCCTTGCGGGCAAATTGGGCAGCATGCGAAACAGCCTTTTGCGCCTGGTACAGATTGATATCCTTAGGGTAGCCGCCCGCAGAAGCGATTACTAAATCATATCGATCTTTAACTTGCGTAACGCATACTTCCAACGATACTGGCATGCCTGCCAGCACGACTTCCCGCGGCTTGCCGGCAAAAACAGCCACAATTTCCTTAGATTGATTTAACACAGCGTTGACAACAAGATGAATATTGATTTTGTCGCCGATTTCTTCCAAATCCTGACGCATCGGATTTTGGTGATATATGCCAATATCCGCGCGGGGGTCGATGAGCATGGAGTGGTTGGCGTTGATTGTCTCGCGACCTGCCAGGCCAATGGCGGCGCCTTTTGCTCCGCCTGAAAAACCCATAAAGTGATGCGGCTCGATATCGCCAACCACAATACGAACATCCGCCTCTAAAAATATTTGATTGATCCATATTGGCGTACCGCGAATGGTTTCCCCGAGATAGGTCAGATTCGTCCTGTCATCGCAATCATGCGAGATTACGCGGTAACCCGCATCGACCAGTTGCGGTACGAGCAATGCCGTTTCCGTTTGGGTTAGGGGTTTATGCGTGCCGGTGGCAATCAGAAAGGTTACTGCGCTATGCGGGATTTCCAGCTCTTTGAGTTTGTCGAGGAGCGGTGGGAGTAGATATTCAAGCGGCACTGGGCGCGTTTTGTCGTTAATTGCTATTGCCACCGACTGCGCTGCCCGCCATTGAGAATAATCTACGGCGCCAAGCGGGGTATTGATTGCGTCACGGCTGATCTGCAGCGGATGTTCGGCGCCTGGCTTGCTGTTCGGCAGAATCAGATCAATATGTTTGCCTTCGAGAGTAAAATTAATATTTCTTTTGCCGTAGGGTATGGTGAAAATAGTCATGATTTAGGAAAAATTTCATCAAAATTTCGTATAGTTAACCAAGTCTTGGCTGCTATTGTAAAAATCTACCTTTTCTAATCCCAATACCAGGATAATTATAAACAAATCCCTCTCTAATGACCAATCTGTCGGTTTCAAGGCTGATAAGAGTATACAACCCAGTCGCCAAGACTATCGACATAGCGATACCCTTCAGCAATTTGGGTGGGGTAGTCGGGTGACACAGCGATGAGCAGATATTCGATTTGCCTGTCGCGCAGCCAATCTGCTGAGGCAATTTGTTCGGGCGGGAACACCTCATACACGGTCCGCTCAAAGTGCTCGCCGTAAATACCATATTCTTGAATATCCTCGTGCAACGTCGCCAAACCTACAGTTCCATCCTCAGGAATTACCGCTTCCACCAGGTAGAGCATCTCTTTGGTCGTGTAGGATTGGCGCGTCATCTGGTCGATCCGGTTCATTCCCCAGATCGCAGAACCGCCAACGATTTGTTTAGCCGGATTGAAGACAAGCACCATTAAAATCGTAAAAACCGACAAGCCTGAAAGAATGTACTGAATAACCACGGATGATTTCTTCCCCAGCAGCCATAGCGGCAATAAACTAGCGCACATAGCTGACAGCGGCAGGAAATAGCGCCCATCGTAGGGCGTCCATCCCGGGCGGATTAATGTGCAGGTTACCATGACGGTGACCAGGAAGACAAAAGGCGCAAGCAGCAAGGTATCTTTACGCTTGATCCCGCGTATGAAGGCAATGAGCGAAGTGGGGAAAATCAGCGCCATGCCAATCAAGCCAAACCAGGCTTCGTCTTCCTGCAGTTGATATGGACGCTCCCATTGAAAATCATGCGCATCCATGGTTGCAAGATCGCCCTCAAGATTGATATGCAGCAGACCTGAAAGTTGTTCCGCAAGCCAGGCTTTTATGCGAACGCCAATCTCAGCTACAGGCGGCGGCAGCCAGGAGAAATCCACAAACTGGTAGCTCCACCGGGTAATATTGATCGCGATATATTTGCCCAGGCTCATCTCGCTGGTTATGGCAGTGCTGGTCATCTCGGTAACATCTGGACCCATTGGCGAGTTGAAATGGATCATATTGCTGATGTAAATCGGTGAGCTGAACAGCATAAATGCCAACAACACAGCAGCCAACCAAATCAAGATCTTTTTATAGCTATAACGCCGTGAGAAGAACCAAATTCCCAGCATGATCAGCAAGCCAGGCAGGTAGGCTGCGATCGAGAAATTCGCTCCGATGACAAGCGCTAAAGATAAAGCGGATAAAACCATGTAAATGGCTTTATTCAACTTTCCCCAGCGGATGAAAAAGTAAAGACAGGAAAGAAAAAGCCAGGCATTGATTAGATCATGGCGCACAGAGGTCAGGTGCAGCAACACCGCTGGTAACGACAGCCAGATAGCGGCAGAGAATACCGCCAGGCGCCGATTGAATCCCAGCTCCAGGGTCAGCAGATAGACTAATAACGCTGTCGCTAAACCCGCCAAAAAGGGGATATATGCAATAAAATGATCTCCTTGCGTTAATAGCATTGTCCAGTAATAAGTCAACTGAGCATTGACAGGAAATGTTACCTGCCAGAAATAGGGAGTCTCCCAAGGGAAATACGAGCCAAATTGATGCCACTTGAGCACTCTTGCTAAATGGATCGACAACGCATCGTTGTTGTTAGGGGGGACGATATAGATTAACACAAGGAACAACGCCAGGCTGAAAACCAGCGCGCTTAGCAAAAAAAGAAGTGGCCAATTCGATTTCTCTTTAAACAAAGCGATAAACGATAAGTGTATCCGCATCTTTGGGAACAGGCGCGGGCGTTGTAATAACAGCCACAATCCCAGGCATAGCAGGAAGATAATGCCTTGAAAGAGCAATACTGTGCCGGCTTTGTTCAACCGGTGCATGAGATTGGCTGCTTGCATCACCAGGACGATCGTCGCAAAAGCCGTTATAGCCCAAGCAAGGATCGTTTCTGAAAGTCGTGACAGCCGAAACAAAGAAACGATGAACAGCACCGTGATTAGTAGAAGGATCGTTGAAAGAATGAAAAGCATGATCATCTCCGCTGAAGTAGATACAACTTGATCATTATAATTGCAAAACAGCCATTCCATATCACGGCTGTTTTACGACTGGCAGCGAGATGAGCGAATGAGGAATATAGTTAGGATTCCAGGCGGAAAATATTGTGGCCTCCGCAGATAATTTGAGGTCCGAGCATCAATTGAGTTTCCATTGATTTAATGGCTAATGCTTCGTCCCAACAATTGATGCCGTATGAAGGGATGAACTTGCCATTTTTACGAAAGATCGAGTCGCCAGAAAAGAGAATGCGTTTTTCCGACAGATAAAATGAAAGGTGTCCAGGCGTGTGACCGGAGCTGTCGATCACAATCATCCCATCCAAAACCGGCAGCTGTTCGCCGGGCGCAAGGATGCGGTCGACAACTGCAGGCGAAGAACGCATCGCGGGCGACAGCGCATAGACAGCCACTTTCTTGAGCAATGTGTCTGGCATTAGTTCACGCGATACCTTCCCGTTGCGAATAGCATCCGCCTCAGGGGCGCTCGTCCAGGTTTGCGCGCTTGTTTGCGCTTGAAGCCTGTGCAAAGCGCCATAATGATCCCCGTCGGCATGGGTGATCAGAATTCTCTTTAAGGCGCTAATGGAATACCCCAGTGAGGAGATGCCGTTCAGGATCACTCGGTCGTTACCAAGAATGCCTGTATCGATCAGGGTTAAGCCTTCACAGTCTTCGATCAGGTATTGGCTGCTCATCAAATTAGCAAAGAAATAAATACCATCGATAAGTTTTTCCATATCAATCCTTCATAGAAGGGTAATTTGTAATTGATGAAATAACAAAACCCGATTATAGCCCAGCCTCTCCTTTTTTGGATAGTGATAGGGTAGGGGTAGATGAGAATATTAATATTTGTATTTCAACAATTAAAATAGCACAAAAATAATTATTCTGAGCTTTTAACAGGTCTCGTTTTTCGCATATCTTTATTGGCCCTCGCGCTTTAGGGGAGGGGCATTTATCGGGTGATTTACAGCCATAAAAATTCATGGTTTCGATAAGTATCATTATCGCAAGCATTTATTGAGCGTCATTTTGAGCAACTATCCGCATAAAAGAAGGCGCAAAGCGTCAGAAAGATATGCGAAATGCGTCGTTATTCATCTCCATTGTTCTTGTAGCAAAACAGAAACGCATTCATTCTCTGATAATAGTCAATAAAACCCCTCCAGAAGCGTTTAGAACCCTTTTGATCATAACTCCATATCATTTATCCTAAATGAACTCAAACAAGTAAATACCCCTGCTTAATGACCAAATATCAGCCTTATTTCCATTTCTGCGTAGCTCACGGCCAAGAGATGATCAATAATTACCCCAAGGTCATTGGCCCTGCTGAAAAACACCTGCATGGTCTATATAACCTATACGCAATTGTCAGACAACTACTTAATTTCATGACCCTTGTATCCTCGATATCGCGACCAGTCATAAAAATTATAAAATAACTAAAACTTACTATATTGTTTCAGAAACCAAAACAAATTGCACTATCCGACCGTACGATATGAGATAATACCAGCATGCATTCGTCGCAAATGACCATTTCGCAAGCAGCTGATGCCTACCTGGATGCTGTGCGCCTTTCACGCAGCCACAACACAGCCCGCACTTACAGGAACGGAATATCAATTTTTCTGGATGTACTCAATGAGAACCGACAGGATCCCGATCTCGTTCCTGCAGTAGATCTCAAAGAAGAAGCGGTTCTTTGGCTGGCTGCTGCGCTGAAAAACCATGCGCCATCCAGCGAAAGACTGTACCTGACCGCGGTGACTGGTTTTTACGAGTACCTCAGCGCGGAAAAAATAGCGGATATCAACTTACCGCGCATCCATTTGTTGATCAAAAAACGCGCGCGGCGTCCTGGTCAGCGCTTGCCCCAATTCCCAGCCAACGCGATCGATAAAATCATCGAGTACATGGAAAGTTTGAGCAACCTGTCCGCGACGGATGACATCGCGCGCCTGAGGAACCTGCGCGACCGCGCGTTTCTATTGACTTTAGCGGATACCGGGCTGCGCGTCCATGAAGCCTGCAATTTACGCCGCGGTGATATAGATTGGCATGAAGGACGCGCAATAATTATCGGAAAGGGCAACCGCGAAGATATCATTCGTTTTTCCAGCCGATCCCTGGAAGCTATACAGCGTTACTTACAGGAGAGAGCCGCGCTCGATGGCGCAACCGGAAAATCACTCTCCGCCCTGCCCCTCTTTGCCCGCCACGATAAAGGCGTAGGGAAAAGGACCAAATCAATGACAACCACCACTGGGCGCAACATCGTCACAGCGCGCGTAATCGAAGTTTTAGGCAATGGCGCAAAGGGTTCGATAACCCCCCACTCCTTTCGCCATTACTTCGTCACGCGCGTGTTGCTCGCCTCAGGGAACTTGAAGCTTGCTCAAGAGTTGGCGCGTCATCGCAACATCGCTGTCACCCAGCGCTACGCCCACCTTTCGAACGATGAACTGGACAAAGGCTATTGGGAGATTTTCGAAG
>JAXDCA010000036.1:0-5012 GCA_034678305.1 Bellilinea sp. | reverse complement strand
TTTTTAAGAACATTTGCTCTTGACATTTACTCTAAGCAATTATATTATTTTAAACTAACCCGCAGGTATTTCACGCCATCGTTTCCCGATAAAATTTTGGAGAAAATAAATATGTTGAGAAAATTCATCACCAGGCCATCTGTCGTTATTGTTTTGCTGATTCTCCAGATTATTCCGTTGTTGATGTTTCCACCGGCTACATTCAATCCTGCCACTCAGGAATGGTGGTTGCCAGTCTTGTTGGCAATTTTTGCAATCGTTGCTATTACTCAATTGATCCTGCGGCGCTCAACCTCTCTGTGGCCTTGGTATTTGGTTTCCTTTTCGCAAGGATTTAACATCATCAGTCGCTTGATGCTTTTCATGCCACATGCGACAAAAACCGTCAATGACTCAGTACAGATTGATGGTCTTTATATTATTCTTTCCGTAATATCAATCCTGATATCCGCAATCTATATCCTCATCTTCGAGTTGCCGGATATGCGCATGAGTCTCTACTCTCATAAAAACAATACACAACCTGCATAAGAAACAACCTATTTATTTAAAACATGCCCACCTGTTTCGTGGTGGGTCTGTTTTTGTTAAATTTAAGGAATTATGATAATTATCGTTATACGAACAAGTTAAGAAGTTTTTTCCTCCACTTTAATCAACCACTGTATGATCCGTTAAATCCGAAATTGAGAGAAAAGCTTTAACCACATCTGGATCGAAATAACTCCCTGAGCAAGCCTTCAATTCTAAAATTGCTTCTTCGGGCGTACGCGCAGGCCTGTAAATCCGATTTTCGATCATAGCTGTATAGGCATCTACCACTGCAAGGATCCGCGCCCCAAGTAAGATTTCCTCTCCTATCAATCCATACGGATAGCCATTCCCATCGAAATGTTCATGGTGCGTTTCCACCAGCCAGGCGACGTTTGTCAAACCGGATATCGTTCGTAGAATGTTTGCCCCCCGTTTGGGGTGCTGGCGCAGGATGATCCATTCACGCTCATTTAATTGGCCTGGTTTTTGGAGGATCTGGTCAGGGATGCCCATCTTGCCAATATCATGTAAAAATGCTGCGCGCCGAATTGTTTGAATGTCCTGAAAATCACAACCCATTGTCATGGCTGTTTTTTCGGCCAGCAAGCTCATGTTGCGGCAATGTTGGCTTGTGGACATATCCCAAGTGCGCAGCGCCTCTGCCAATGCCATGACCAGTTCAATGATACTAACCTCGTCAGAGAAAAACAAATCTTCTCTATGCAAGGCCTTGCCGGCTTGATCAGCAAACACGAGTGCCTGCTTGACCCGTTCCATAGACAGGTCGGTTGTTTGAAAAGCAAGCAAAAATAAGCCCGTTGGTTCAGTTTGGATACGCATAGGGATAAGCAGCAAGTTTTCCATTGACGAAATCCGCAGCGCGTAACGTTCTTCAGGGGTAATAATTGGATCGCGGCAATCCAACAAGACCGGGCTGTCACTAAGGATCGCTCGTTGAAGGAGACTCTGCGCCCAACGGTAGTCTCGTGGCATCGATTGTCGTGGAGACTTAGCTGATTTATTCCAATGCATTGCCTGGCAGCGGAAACTACCTCCTCTTGCCAACACCACAACCTGGCATGAATTCACCTGTAAGATTTCGACGGCTTTCTCAGTAATCTCATTTAACAGGCTCGATGGACCTTCTTTTTCCAACCAGCGGACCGCCGGATCGCTGGCTTCAAATTGCAGGCCGTGTGGCCAGGTCTTAATAGTTTGGAGTCGAGATTTCAACTCGCCGGTGAATCCAAGGTTACCAGCTACAATAGTCATAAAACCTCAATCAAAATGGTGAATCGAATTGAATGCTCGATGTTTAGTCCCCTGCAAATGCACGTAAAGCGCCTGAATAAGTGTTTCGCATGCGGTTCAACTCAGAAGCAAAATCAGCGAGTGTGGCTGCGCGGATGGATGTGACGTGCTTCTTCTCCTCATACCCGAGGTGAAAAGCTTCACCGCCAAATCCGGCAGCAATAGCCTGGGCAGGATTCGTCAGCAACATCTGCCGGAATTGGCTGCTAATAACGGCAGCAGATAAGATCCGGCTATATTCTCTCCCTGCATCCTGACTTTCAACAGTAGAAATTTCAAAGGGCTTAAGAGTCATCGTGTACTTCCTTTTCTTGTGGATGGTTAATAGGGCCGCCAACGCACCATAGCAGCCAGATTGCGCCCATGGCAATCAGCACATCGCCGATGCTGTATGCTGTGCGAAACATAAACCAGCCTGGGGTGCGTAAATGATCAGATAAAATCCATAATCTTGTATCTTCAAAAAGCAGGACTTTATCCTTTCCCAAGGCTAGCCTTTCTCCTATTTGCCAGGTGCCTGGTGGTGCGTCTGGCGCAAGCCAGCGCACCGTTTCTGGACTGATCGGCATCCATCCCCTATTGAATATGATCACCGCGAGGTTGAGAACAAGTCCCACACCAAGTAGCCAGAAACCAGGCACCTTTCGATTTTTCCAGGCAAAAATCAGGAGTAAAAATTGTGAAAGTACCAATATAATGCTTGCGAATTCATCCGGAATAGCTGTACTGCTAGATTTGAATCCAAACACCAGCCACTGCGCAAAGAGAGCTACAAAAACCAACCAGATAAATTGTAGAGATTGCGGTTGATACGGTCTTCTTGCCAGAACAGCTCGAATAAATCCTGCCGCCAGCCCGACGATAACCGCGATGAGGAGAATCATCCAGTCTTATTGACTAGAATCCTAGTCCAAAGAAGCCGTGGGAGTTGATGATGCCTCCACCGGATTCTGGCGCTCCTGATCCGAGCACAAACAGAACCAGTACTACCAAAAAGAAGACAAGTTTAATTTTGCTTGATCCGACTTTGCCAACGATCGTCGAGTATGCGCTTGTGAGCTTTTTCATGTTATCTACTCCTCTATGTTATTGATTCGATAACTTCATTCTAGCAAGGGGTAGGCTTCAAAGGTGGCTTCAATAGAGCCATTTTTAAGAAATTCATAAAAATTGGTTGATTAATGGCGCAAAAAAGGTATAAAAACACGATTTTTCTATTATTCTCAATGAATCAATGCGTTTCAGCCATACGGCAGGTAACCCGCCGATGATTTTTTCTCGTACTGTTCGCTACACAATCCCTTGAGGGCTTTACTTATGTCCGCGCCTGGACCTGGACAGCGCTGAAAATAATTCAACCGTTTGCGCTGACGGCCGCGTCCCAAACTCTTCACGAAGCGCCTGGACGCATTCTTCATATTGCCGTATCACGGCTGCCAGATTGCCAAGGGCTGCATGCGCGCGCATGGCAATGCGCGTCATATACTCGTTGCATGGATCTTCGGTGAGCAGTTGCCTAGCAATCCCAATGGCATTGTTGAATTCGCCTTGTTCCAGGAGCAATTGAGCCAGAGTCAGCATCCCTGAGACAAACAACTGGCGGTAACGCTCGCGCTCGGCCAGCACCCACTCGTCAGACAGATCCGGTAGAAATGAGCCTTTGTATAACTTAATGCCCGCCTGGAGGTGACTGATCTGATCAGCGACAACGCCCGATTCCTTTGCCAGGCTCATCTCCCGTGCAAAGGTTTCAAAATCCGCCTCGTAATCCATCCCGCGGTTGAATAAATAGAATTCATCCTCGAATAAAACCACATCTTTTCCAGCTGCATGGCGCAGCCGGTAGATCGTATTCTTGAACCGTAATTTCAATTCGGTTGGCGATAAATCCGGCCAGAATATCGCCCCAATCTCTTCTTTGGTTTTTCCCTCGGGAGACATCAATAATAGGATCAGTAAATCCCGGGCATTTTGCGATTTCCACTCCATACCAGTAATGACATGCTCGCCAATTTTCACCTGGGTTTTTCCGAAGGTCAAAATGGTCAATTCGGGAGCGGATAATGGTACTACCTGCGAGCGCCTGCGCAATTGTTTGCGCAGCGCAGGCAGCCTTGACTCGAAACGTTTAATATATTCACCCATCTCAACCAATAAGGATGGAGCCAGTTCTTGATTCAGACCGTTCTCATCGATTCTGGCAAGGGTATTTTCAAAGGGTTGTTTGAGATTTGACAAAAGACTGAGCATTTGCGAGTTACGGAAGTTCGTAGTGACTTCCAGCAATTCCTGGTGTCCGAATTTCCTGTTTCCGGATGCAGTATGAGCCAGCCCAACCAAAAGGCGGCATTTGCAGGCTTCGTAATGGTGACCCTCCTCGTTGAAAAATGTCAACGCAGGAAGAACCTCACTAAGCACAACATGATAATTGTGGTGCAACAAAGCCATTTTGCCTTTGGAAATCTTGCACAAATTCATTTCATATTTCGATCCGGTCTCCAGCGCAATTTCCTGCGCCGATTCAATCAATTCTCTTGCGCGGGTAAACCGGCCGCGTGCAAGCTCTAATTCGGCCATCGAGAGATTGATATAAAATTCTAAAAACAAGTCATGAATCTGATTCAGGATCGAAGTCGCTTTGTTATAGGCTTCACCCGCTTCTTTATAAGCTTTTATATCCTTAAACAAATCACCCAGGCTGACTAATGCATATCCTTCCTCGCGAATATAACCACTAATTTTTGCATATTCAATTGCACTCTCTAGTTCTATTAGTGCCTCTTCATATCTACCAGAGATCGTGTGCAATACCCCAAGGTTGTTTAATAGATTAGCCTGCCAAACGATATTCCCTGTGGATTGATAATATCTTAAAACCTCATGGTATCTTTCCTCAGTATTGGCATATTGCCCTAGATGGCGTGTTACTACTGCAATTTCCATTGATACTTTAGAGGCCGATTCTAGATCACCAGTAGTTTGGTAATCCTCTTGAGCTTTTTTTAGCCATTCCAGAGCGGTTTTTAAGTTACCCGTTTTGTTTAAACTAGTCCCCTTTGAATAATATGCACCAGCTCGCAGCCACTCCATGGATGATTCTGCCGTGATTTCAATTGCTCGATCAGCATCTTCCAATGCATGGGTATAGTCGCCAATCATCCGGTATG
>JAXDCA010000035.1:0-43187 GCA_034678305.1 Bellilinea sp. | reverse complement strand
ATTCGAAGAGGCTGAGCAGGATATGATCGAGGGTGTTTTCCGCCTGAATGATCGGCCGATTGATTCGATCATGACGCCGCGCACAGAGATCGAATGGCTCGACCTGGACGAAACCCCGCAAGAAATTTTGCTCGAAATCAAACAAAGCATGCATACCAGGTTCCCGGTTGCTCAAGACAACCTCGATAATGTGATTGGTATCCTGACCGCTAAGGATTTTCTTGAGAATATGCTCTCCGGCGCCGAATTCGACATCCATGACCTGCTGCAACCGCCTTTGTTCGTGCCTGATAGTATGACCACGCTGAAAACGTTGGAAAGGATCAAATCCAGCGGGGTGCACGAAGCGCTGGTTTTGGACGAGTATGGCGGCGTGCTTGGTATGGTCACGCTGTACGACATTCTTAAGGCTATCGTAGGGGAAATCCCCGGTCCAGGTGATTTGCCAGAACCGCAAGCTGTCCAACGTGATGATGGTTCCTGGCTTATGGATGGATTGCTCTCCATCGACGAGTTGAAGGAAGTTTTGGCGGTCGATGCGCTGCCAGACGAAGACCGCATCGGCTATCAAACGCTTGGCGGCTTTGTGATGAGCCAGTTGGGGCACATCCCCAACCTCGGGCAGTGGTTCGAATGGAACGCGATGCGCTTTGAGGTGGTCGATATGGACGGCCGCCGCGTGGATAAAGTTCTGGTTTCGGGAATTCCAACCAATTCAGAGGATGTCAGCACATGATTCCGGTAAAGTTGCAGCTGCGCGGATTCCTATCCTACCGCGAATTAATCGAAATCGATTTTTCCGAATTCGAGCTTGCCTGCATCTCGGGGCAAAACGGAGCGGGGAAGTCATCGCTACTGGATGCGATCACCTGGGTGCTGTTTGGGCAGGCGCGCCGGCGTGACGATGCAGTCATCAATAGCGGCCAGGAACTCGCTGAGGTTTGCCTGGAATTTGATTACGAAGGCAACCGCTGCCGTGTGTTGCGCAACAAAGCACGCGGCAAGACAACCGTGCTCGAGTTCAACCTGCGGGATACCGATGGCAGCTGGAAGGTACTGACCGAACACACCATCGGTGAGACCGAGAAGCGCATAGAACGCACCCTGCGCATGGATTATGAGACTTTCATCAATGCTTCTTTCTTCCTGCAAGGCAAAGCCGACCAATTCGCTCAACAGCGTCCCGGCGACCGCAAGCGTATCCTGAGCACCATCCTTGGGCTGGAGGTGTGGGAAACCTACCGCGAGGGCGCCTCACTCAAGCGAAAAATAAACGAGCGCAAATTGGCGCAGGTCGAAGGTCAATTGAAGGAAATCGAGAACGAGTTGGCGGAAGAATCTACCCGTAGAAAGGACCTGGCATCACTCGAGAAACGCCTGAATGAACTTGGCGGAAATCGCAAAGCGAAAGAGGAAACCTTGGAGGCGCAGGTCAAGCGGGCTGCAGAGTTAAAACATTTCGAACGCCGCGTCGCGGATTTGCTTGCTCAACTGCAATCCGCAAGAGAGCGCCGCGATCAGCGCGCGCTGCAACTGGAAGAGCTGCGCCAGGAGCAGGCTGATTATCAACACCAATTATCCAGCGCCCCTGAGATCGAGCAGGATTACGCCCGCTGGCAGGCAGCGCGTAAGGAACTGGCTGATATGGATAAGGTCTTTACGCGATTTTCCGCCCTGCAGCAACAGCGCGCGCCTTATCAGTTGGAAATCCAGAACGAGAGCACCCGCCTGTCAACAGAGCTCAGCAGCTTAGAGAAACGCAGGGATGAGATCCGAAACAAAAGCAGCCAATTGCCTGATTTAGAACGCAGCCTGGTGGTTGAAAAGAGAACATTGAGCTTGATCGAGAATACAATCAGCCAGCGCGAGACACAGCGGGTAGAGCTCGCCGCCCTCAATGAGGAACGCGCGCGGCTCGACCAAGAATATAAAACGCTCAACGCCGCGATCGACGAGTTGGACGACCGCATCCACCGTTTGCGCGAGGCGCACGAGGAAACATGCCCGCTTTGCGGCTCAGATTTGAGCACCGAAGAACGCGCGATGCTGGTTCAAAAATTAGAAAGCGAACAACTGGAGTTAGAGCAGCGGACAAAGCAGAACCAGTCCCGGCTGAAAGAGATCCGCCTTTCTACAGAAAAATTAGCAGCGGAATTAAACAAGTTATCTGATATCGATGCAAAATATCGTCAGGCGCAGAAAAACATCGCCAATTTGGAGGCTCAGCTTAACAATATCAGGCTGTCTGAGCAGGATTGGCAGCAAAACGAAGCAAACCTTCTCGCGCATGTGGAGAAAACGCTTGCCGGCGAACTGTATGCAACCGATGCCCGACAGCGCCTGCGCGAGCTGGACACTCAACTGGAATCCCTGGGCTACAACGCAACTGCCCACGAGAATTTGCGCCAGCAAGAGCTCGAGTTGAGCGGCAGCGAAGCCCGCATGCGCGACCTGGATAAAGCCCGCTCCGCGTTGTCGCCGCTCAATCGCCAGATCAACGATCTTGTGAAGGAACTGGCTGAGGACGATAAGCATCTCGCCGCCATTGAAGCCTCTCAAAAGGAAGCAGAGGAAGAATACCAACAAAAAGCTGCCGACCAGCCCGACATCCAGACATTGGAAAAGGAGCTCCAGGATATCAAAACCGAGGAGAACAAAAAACGCATGGATGTCGGCGCCGCGCGTCAAAGAGTCGAGGTGCTGGTTGGTCAAAAGGAGAGGCATAAGGATCTGAACGCCGAGCGTTCTGAAATCAACCAGCACATCGCCCGATTAAAAACCCTCGAACGAGCCTTTGGCAAGGACGGCGTGCCTGCCTTGTTGATCGAACAGGCGCTGCCCGAGATCGAATCCGAGGCCAATCAACTGCTTGACCGGCTGAGTAACGGCGCCATGTCGGTGCGCTTTGCCACCCAACGCGAGTATAAAGACGCCAAACGCGAGGATAAAAAAGAGACGCTCGACATTATGATCAGCGACAATTCGAACTACCGCGAGTATGAGATGTATTCCGGCGGCGAGGCTTTCAGGGTCAACTTCGCCATCCGCCTGGCATTATCGCGCGTGCTCGCCCGGCGAGCAGGCGCTCGCCTGCAAACGCTGGTGATCGACGAAGGTTTCGGCAGCCAGGATGCCGACGGGCGCCAACGGTTGATCGAAGCCATCAACCTCGTCCGCGGTGACTTCGAGAAAATTCTGGTCATCACTCATCTTGAGGAACTGAAGGATGCCTTTCCAGCGCGCGTCGAGGTCGAAAAGGGTGTTGGAGGATCCTTCCTGCGGGTCATGCTGGCATGAGCGAAATTCCTGTCCGCCTTGGCTTACAGCAGCGCGTCCTGCCGATTTACCGCGTCCCATTTTTCGAGACGCTGGCAGCTGCCTGCCTCAACGGATTGAGTCTGTGCGCTGGTCAGCCGCGCCCGTCGGAGTCAATCGAACCGGCAGCTCAGTTAACCCAGGCGAGATTGTTCCGCGCGCGCAACCTGCATCTGTTAGGTGGAAGCGCTTATCTGTGCTGGCAGGCGGGACTGATTTCCTGGCTGAGAATTTGGCAGCCACAGGCTTTGATCATGGAAGCCAACCCTCGTTACATCAATACACGCCTTGCCGTGCGCTGGATGCATGCCCGCCAGCGTCCGGTAATCGGCTGGGGACTTGGCGTTCCCGCTGCTCGTTCGGGATTTCTGGCTGGTTCACGCAGCCGTTTTTTAATGTCCTTCGATGCCTTGATCGCCTATTCAGCGCAAGGCGCGCGTGAATATGCCTCCACCGGCTTCGACGCGCAGCGCATCTTTGTCGCGCCGAACGCGGTAGCCCCCCGCCCGGCAGCGCCGCCCCCCGCCCGGCCGGCGGTAAAACCTTCGCAAAAGCTGACCGTCCTATCGGTTGGGCGCTTGCAAGCGCGCAAACGCATCGATCTGCTGATCCACGCCTGCGCCCGCCTGCCCCAGGAGCTCCAACCCGAGCTGCTGATCGTCGGAGACGGCCCTGAGCGCAGCTTGCTCGAAAAACTGGCTGAATTAGAATACCCGCTCACGCAGTTCTTCGGCGCGCGTCATGGGGATGAGCTTAATCCCCTGTTCGAGCGGGCAGATTTATTCGTCCTGCCCGGCACAGGCGGACTGGCCGTGCAACAGGCCATGTCATTCGGTCTGCCGGTGATCGTTGCTGAAGCAGACGGCACCCAGCAGGACTTGGTACGCGCGGATAACGGCTGGGTAGTGCCGCCTGGGGACCTGGACGCGCTACTCGCACGTCTTAACGAAGCGCTTAGCGATCTTACCCGCTTGCGCCGCATGGGCACAGCTTCCTACCGCGTCGTCGCCGAGGAAATTAATATCGAAAAAATGGTTGCTGTTTTTTCCAACGCCGTCGCGTCTGTCTTGAGTCTGTATTCCCAGCCGCAATGAACCCAGGAGCTAGCTGAATCGATGCATATTTTACTGGTCGCTGACGGACGCAGCCCAATTACACAACGCTGGATCGAAACCGTTCGCGCGTTGAATCACCGCATCAGTCTGCTTTCGACCTATCCCTGCGAACCGCTGAAGCAGATCGATCATTTTTGCATCTTACCGGTAGCCTTCAGCCGGTTGGCGTCCAGGCAGGGTGGATCTGCGGCTGCGACCAGCAAAACCTCAGCCAGCCAACGGCAGCATCTCATTTCGTCTTCTAAAACAGTTTTTCTGAAGACACGTTATCTATTCGGTCCATTCAGCGTGTGGGCTGCCGCCCCGCGTTTTCGGCGCTTTTTATACTCATGTCAGCCTGATCTTGTCCATGCGCTGCGTATCCCTTATGAAGGCATGCTCGCCAGTTTTACCCCAAAAGGTACGCCGCTGGCAGTGACGATTTGGGGCAACGACCTGACACTCCACGCGCCCGCATCTCGCGGCATCGGATATTGCACCCGTAGAGTCCTCCAGCGCGCAGACGGTCTCCTGACGGACGTTCAGCGCGACCAACGCCTGGCCAGGCAGTGGGGCTTCCCTGCCGACCGTCCTGCTGAGGTTGTCCCAGGCAACGGGGGCATAGACCTGGTAAAACTGAAGAGCGAAATTCAACCGCTCCCGCAAGAGCTGGAAGCCCTTATCCCAGCCGGTCTGCCGCTGGTGGTCAATCCACGCGGGATCCGCGCCTATGCGCGCAGCGATACATTCTTTCAATCCATCCCTTTGGTATTGGAGCGCTGCCCAGAGATTGGTTTCATTTGCCCTGGCATGCAAGCGCAGCCGCAGGCCCTTGGCTGGATGCAGCGTCTGAAGCTCGATCAGCGCACAGTTCTGCTGCCAAACCTGCCCCAGGGGCAGTTATGGGGCTTATTCCAGCGCGCGTTCGCCTCGGTTTCCATCACCACCCACGACGGTACCCCCAACACACTGCTCGAAGCGATGAGCTGCAATTCATTGCCAATCGCCGGTGACATTGAGAGCCTGCGCGAATGGATCGATCCGGGTATCAACGGGCTGCTCGTTGATCCCAGCGACCCGGGTGCCCTGGCTGACGCGATTATTTACGCCCATAACCACCCGGGTTTCTGTTCCAGCGCCGCTTCAAAGAATCTGACAATCATTGCGGAAAGAGCAGAAGTTCGCGCGGTTCGCGTGGTTATTGATAGGTTCTATAAATCCTTGCTTGGAATAGGGTAAAATAGCCAGCAAGAGGTTCGCTCAGGATGAATACCCTCATATCTGACCGTTTGCGTGGAATCGCGGTAGGCGCTGCCGTTGGAGACGCATTGGGTATGCCATTAGAATTTGGCCTACCCTCTCCGTCCGAGGAACTGATAACCACCATGCTCCCGGGGCGCCTGCCCGCAGGCAGCTTCACCGATGACACAGAAATGGCGCTTGCGTTGGCTGAAAGCCTCCTGGCAATACGCAAGTTGGATACAGACGACCTGGTAAAACACTTTACCGATTGGTACCGCCGCAATCCACCGGATGTTGGCATTCACACTTCTTCCGTCCTTCACCGAATATGCGCCGGTGAGACGTGGCAAGAAGCCACAAATGGTCTGCAGGCCATGTATCCTGACACTGCTGGCAACGGTTCAGTTATGCGCTGCTGGCCAGCGGCGGTTATTGCCTGGCAAAACCAAAAACTAATCTTTGATTTCAGCCGGCGTCAAAGCCTGGTAACCCATGCGCACCTCGAGTGCAGCGCTGGGTGCGTATTTATCAATGACATGCTCTTCCACCTTATTCATGGGAAGACCTTATACGATGCATACAACGCCGCACTGCATGAAGTAGAACTGCCGCAAGGTTTGCAGCAGACAATAATGCTTGCGCCTCACCGTAAACGAGAAGAACTCCGCAACACTGGCTGGGTGCGGCATACCATCGAGAGCGCCCTTTGGGGACTCTTGAATACTTATCAATTCAAAGATGCGCTTATTCAGGTGATCAACCTGGGAGGAGATGCTGATACCGCTGGCGCAGTAGCAGGCGCGCTGGCTGGCGCTGCTTACGGTCTCGAAGCAATTCCATCAACCTGGAAAATGGCGCTGCGTGGCGAATGGCCGCTAAATTCCGGTAAAATCTGGTCGGTTAAAGAACTAATCATCCTGGCTGACAATCTGGCCGGCAATGGTGATCCGGAAACACACAATGGTTCTAACAACTAGAAATCATATCAAGCGGGAACTATTCTCGAGGTTTCACCGTCATACCATTGCAATGGAAGCATTGTAGTATTTTTACTTAATATAGGAGTCCAAATGAGAAAGACAAAATATCTCGCAATCCTTTCGTTAATCCTGCTGGCGGTCGTCAGCTCAGCCTGTGGCGCGCTTGGCCCAAAAGCTCAACCAACCGTTGATCCGCAAGTATTCCAGGCGACACTTGACGCCGCTGCCACCCAGGCGCTCCAGACCATTGTGGCACAAATTACTGCCACAGCGCTATTTCAGCCACCTGTTCAGGAACCGACACAGGCGCCAACGTTGGCCGTCTTCACCCCCACCTCTGAGCCTACCGCAACGGCGACTATAGTGCCCCCTACTCAGACACCCCTGCCGTCCTTCACTCCCGTCCCTCCGACGGCTGCTCCGACCAAAACATCCACGCCATCCGATTATCAATGCAGCATTGTGAGTCAATCGCCTGCGTTTGGCGCCAAGATAGATACTGGCTACGATTTCGACGCCATCTGGAAATTAAAGAACGTTGGAACGAAAAAATGGGAAGTTGGCGCTGTGGACATCGTTTATAGCAGCGGCGATAAATTACAGAAATATGTCGACGCCCTGGATATCGCCAAAACGGTCGAGCCAGGCGAAGAGATTACCATCACGGTTGACATGCTCGCGCCTAGTTCAGCCGGGACGTACAAGGCCGTTTGGAAAATGGTTTTTGGCTCGGTCACTGTCTGCACCATGAACCTGAACCTTGTGGTTGAAGCTCCTTAAATCTCATTGGAGAGTGATTAATTCTGACATTCTGGACAATGAATGCATAAAAGCAACAATCGATTTGAGTAGAAACCATGCGCTCCTCCTCCCGGACGAGCGCATGGATCATTTTTTAAAGTATCCGATCTTCATTAGGAATTACGGAAATTCTTCTTTGACACCCTTATTCGACTAGGCTATACTTCTAGGGTGTCAGTCAAATATTCATCTGCTTTTCAACACAAAGGAGGGTTTCTTTATTATGGCAGCTGAAGGTTCATTCAAGCTAACGTATTCCACCATGTTCAATCCGCCGGAAGAATTGCACGTCAACTTCGACAGTGCATTATCGAAAATCCAGGCCAACCTTGGTAAAGAATACGGGATGATCATCAACGGCAAGGAGGTCTTCACCGCTGAAAAAGTGGAGGACCGCAATCCGGCGCGGACAAGCCAGGTACTTGCCCTTTTCCAGAAAGGCGACGCAAGCCACGCCGAAGCAGCCTTAAATGCTGCCCGCAATGCGTTTCCAAAGTGGAGCCGCATGCCCTGGCAGGACCGCGTGGCCCTCGTGCGCAAAGCCGCGGATTTGATCGATCAGCGTATTTACGAGTTGGGTGTTATCGTCGCGCTCGAGGTCGGTAAGAACCGCATGGAATCATTGGGCGATGTGGCCGAAACAGCAGATCTATTACGTTACGCTTGCGACCGCATGGAAGCCAACAACGGCTTTGTGAACGAGATGGGCCGCGATCCAGTAGAAGGGTTTATTTCGACCAATACCTCCGTGCTGCGCCCGTACGGCGTTTGGGTGGTGATCAGCCCGTTTAATTTCCCCAGCTCCCTCACTGGGGGGCCTTCCGGCTCTGCGTTGGTTGCGGGCAACACGGTCGTGATCAAACCCGCCACCGATACCCCCTGGACCGCGCGGATCATCGCGGAGTGTTTCCGCGATGCTGGTATCCCCGATGGTGTGGTGAACTATGTGACAGGCCCGGGCAGCACGCTGGGCCAGGCGATTATCGACAGCCCGCAAGTGGATGGCATTACCTTTACCGGTTCGTACGATGTTGGCATGAAAATCTACCGCGATTTTTCGCATGGACGTTACGTACGCCCCATCATTTTAGAGCTTGGCGGTAAAAATCCAGCCATTGTCAGCCGCCACGCCAACCTTGAAGATGCTGCTGTCGGCATTGTGCGTTCGTGTTTTGGGCTGCAAGGCCAAAAATGCTCTGCCTGCTCGCGCGTGTTCATCGAAGAGCCTGTTCACGACAAGCTCGTCGAACGCGTTGTCGAGTTGACCAGGAAACTGACCATAGGCGATCCAACCGACCGTCAGACCTACCTGGGACCAGTCATCAATAAGAGCTCCTACCGCGACTACCAGGATTTTTCCGCTGATTTACACCGATCGGCAACAGTGCTCACCGGCGGGAAAGTATTGACGGATGGCGCCTTTGCTGAAGGCTATTTTTGCACCCCAACCATTGCGGTTGACCTTCCTGCTGACCACCGCCTCTGGCAGCAGGAAATGTTCGTGCCCATTGCAACTGTCGCAGCGGTGAGCAGCCTGGATGAAGCCATGCAACGCGCCAATAATGTCAATTATGGCTTGACCTCCGGTTTTTACGGTTCCCCCGAGGAAGTTGATTGGTTCTTTGAAAACACCCAATCTGGATTATGTTATGCCAACCGCCCTCAGGGCGTTACAACCGGCGCATGGCCTGGTTTTCAGCCGTTTGGCGGCTGGAAAGGCTCCGGCTCTACTGGAAAGAATTCCGGCGGCATGCATTATCTCCAACTGTATATGCACGAGCAGATCCACACACTCGTTCGCCGCGTTTAAGTCTTGACCTGGC
This sequence comes from Bellilinea sp., assembly GCA_034678305.1. Lineage (GTDB taxonomy): Bacteria > Chloroflexota > Anaerolineae > Anaerolineales > Anaerolineaceae > Bellilinea. Next base: position 33,932 of record JAXDCA010000035.1, on the reverse strand, counting down.
AGCCGGGCAGCCTGACATCCAGACTGTCCGGCTCCTTTTTGACGGCACATCATGTTGATTCGACGTATTGGGGCTTTTTTCATCCTTATCGGCGCAGGGTTGCTATTAATCTTCATCGTTTCAACTCGGGCAGCCGATGGGAACAGCACCACATTTTTACTAACAGGGCTGTTATGCATCGCTTTCGGAGTATTCCTCCGCGGGCGGGTTCCAAAACCACCCCCTACCCCGTCAAACCGCTTCAAGATACTGCGCAAATCCAATAAGAAACCACAAGCAGACGAAGAAGAAACCTATTACCGAAATCACTCTCGCTAACGAAAACCTGTTTCATTGAGGTTAAATTCAATCATAGAGAAGATACAATCATGACAAAATTATGTTCATTGCATGAAGCAATCGCCCAATTCGTCCATGACGGTGACTCAGTATATGCAGCCGGATTTACTCACCTGATCCCATTTGCTGCCGGGCACGAAATCATCCGACAGGGGCGCAAAAATCTTATCCTGGCGCGCGCCACGCCAGACTTGATCTACGACCAGATGGTTGCAGCCGGTTGCGCCGAGAAAGTAATTTTTTCCTACATTGGCAATCCCGGTGTTGGTTCCTTGCGTATTGTGCGCAGCGAAATCGAGAGTGGGATTCTTGCCTGGGAGGAATACTCACACTTCGGCATGATCTCGCGTCTGCAAGCGGGCGCATGCGGGCTGCCATTCATCCCCATGAATCCAACCGCGGCAGGTGATCTGGAACATGTCAATCCGAATTATCGCCTGGTCGTAAATCCATACACCGGAAAAGAGGTGCCTGTCCTGCCGCCCCTGAATCCTGACGTGGCCATCGTGCACGTCCAACGCGCGGATGCGCACGGCAACGCACACATTTGGGGCATCATTGGCGAACAAAAAGAAGCGGCTTTTGCCGCCAGCCGTGTCATCATTACAGCGGAGGAAATCGTCAGCGACGAGGTGATCCGTTCGGATCCAAACCGCACTTTGATCCCCGAGTTCATCGTCGATGCGGTTTGCCACGTACCCTATTGCGCGCATCCCTCCTACACACAGGGCTATTACGACCGCGATAACGCTTTTTATCTCGAATGGGATCACATTACTGAAACTCGCGAAGCGACCACCGCCTGGCTGGATGAATGGGTATTTGGCGTCCGCGACCGCGATGAATACTGGCGCAAACTGGGAGAAGCTGTCCATCAAAGGCTGAAAGTAACTCCCATGATGAGCGAAACGGTCAATTACGGAGCATACTAATGGATTACAAAGCATCAGAACTAATGACCATCAACGCTGCACGACTTTTGAAGGACGGCGATACCGTTTTTGTGGGCGTCGGATTGCCAAACCTGGCCTGCAACCTGGCCCGCCACACCCACGCGCCCAACCTGGTTATGATCTACGAAGCCGGTGTGATTGGCGCGCGGCCAGCCCGCTTACCGCTGTCGATCGGCGATCCGACTCTCGTCAGCGGAGCCTGCTCGGTGTGTTCTATGTACGACATCTTCAGCCTTTACTTACAGCGCGGAAACGTCGATGTAGGCTTCCTTGGCGGCGCGCAAATCGACCGTTTTGGTAACATCAACGCGACGGTTATCGGCGACTATGCCCATCCTAAAGTGCGCCTTCCTGGATCCGGCGGTTCAATGGAAATTGCTGCCTGGGCAAATCGCTGCTACATCATCACTCCACACCAGAAAAGACGTTTCCCTGAAAAGGTGGATTTTCGCACTTCGGCAGGTTTTCTCAACGGTCGTGCTGAACGTGAGAAAGCAGGTGTGCGCGGACGCGGTCCTCAGGCAATTGTTACTAATCTTGGCATCTTGCGACCCGATGAGAGCGGAGAGTTAATCCTGACCGCGCTGCACCCAGGGGCAACGGTCGAGCAAGCCTGCGAGAACACCGGTTGGGCGCTCAAGGTTGCCGGCCAACTGGCCCAAACAGAGCCGCCGACTGATGAGGAACTGCGCATCCTGCGGGAAGAGCTTGACCCGCAAGGTATTTATCTATCCTGATTATCCGCGCAATCAGAACCATGCACTCGTTGGAGATATCCCGTTATAATACTTGCCATGGCTAACCAACCAATCGACGTCCTGATCACACTGCCTTACGGAGAGGACCTGCTCGAACCGTTAAAAAACATGTCCCCGCGGCTGCGTATCCATCATCTGGCAGTGAAAACGAATGAGGATATTCCTAATAATGTATGGGAGCAAGCGGAAATCCTGTATACCGACCGCGTTCTGCCGCTTCCTGGTACTGCCCCTAACTTGAAATGGGTGCAATTTAATAATGCCGGCATCGACCACGTTACTCACTTGCCGTTGTTGCAAGATTCAACAATTACTTTCACCACCTTGTCTGGCGCGGTGGCCCCACAGGTTGCCGAGCATGCTTTGATGATGATGCTGGCGCTTGGGCATAAAATGCCGGAACAGCACGCCCTGCAGGCGAAAGCGGAATGGCCACGCGACCGTTGGGAACGCCTTAAACCATTGGAACTGCGCAACAGCACAGTTGGACTGGTGGGTTATGGCAGTATTGGGCGTGAAATTGCACGCCTGCTGCAGCCGTTCAACGTGCGCATCCTGGCTGCCAAACGGGATGCAATGCATCCGCAAGATGATGACTACGAAATCGAGGGGCATGGCGATCCAAAAGGGGACTTCTTCGCCCGCCTGTATCCTGGCGAAGCAATCAAGTCGATGATCAAGGAATGCGACTTTGTCGTCATCTGCCTGCCTCTTACGCCCATCACGCGAGGATTAATCGGAGAAGATGTGATAAGCTCGATGAAACCCGGCGCTTACCTGGTGGATGTCAGCCGAGGAGGAATCATCGATCATGCCGCTTTGATCGCTGCCTTGCAGGAAAAGAAAGTTGCCGGCGCCGCTCTGGATGTCTTCCCGGAAGAACCCTTGCCCGCATCCAGTCCATTATGGAAGATGCCAAACGTGCTCATATCGCCGCATGTCTCAGGCATCAGTCTCCATTACGCAAGTCGAGCAGTCGCTGTATTTTCGACCAATCTACATAGATATCTTCACAAGATGCCATTATTGAATCAATACGATCCTCTGAGAGGGTATTGAGCTATAACGGATAGCCCGTTCCATCGCTGTTCTTTTAACTTCGCGCAAGAAAAACAAATCGTTCAGGTGATCGCAGGAATTTCGGCATATGCTTCCCTTCAAAGTGATCCTCTTTGACCTTGGCAGTACACTGATCTATTTTGACACGGATTGGGGAACCGTACTGCCCGAATGCACAAATAGAATGGTCAGCAGTCTGGTTGCCATGGGATACCGCCTTGATAACGAAAGATTTGCGGCGGATTTCTTGAAGATTATCCAGGCTCGAGTTTCAAACCGCAGCAACGATTACACCGAGACAACGACCGAATCTTTGCTGCGCTCGTTGTTAGCAGTTCACGATTACCCAAATATTCCGCCGCTTCAACTTCGGGAAGCTTTGAAAGCGATGCATGCGGTCACACAACCGCATTGGCGCGTTGAGCCGGATGCTCTTGCGGCCTTGAAAAGCCTGCAGGGTTTAGGTTGCAAGCTGGGTATGATTTCAAACGCAGGGGATGCGCATGACGTTCACACCCTGGTAGATAATGCCGGCCTGCGACCTCATTTTGGGAAAATTTGGATCTCCGCTGAAGTCGGCTTGCGCAAACCGCATGCTCGCATGTTCGAGCTGGCTTTGGATTACTTCCAGGTAAGACCCAAGGACGCTGTCATGGTGGGCGATTCACTCGCGGAAGATATCCTCGGGGCGATCAACATGGGTATCGCCAGTATATGGATTACTCGACGCGCAGATACGCCCGAGAACCGCGCCAACAGCCTGAGGATCATCCCCGATCACTCGATAAAAAAACTTAGCGAATTGCCAGCGACTCTGATGAACTGGTAGTGACTTATCACACGCTTGCTGGATTCGCATCGGATTTACAAACCAAACAGCGCAGACCCATTTCAACCTATCGAAGAACTCCATTGGGAAAGAACCTATCGTTGAGAAAATCGGTCTAACGAAATGCAGGTGAAATCAAAATTCCTTCCCTATCTTGCCCTGGCAAGCGGTATCCTGGCGCTTACTTTCTCCTCCCTTTTTGTACGTTGGGCAGTCGGTGCGCCGGGCGCTGTGGCTGCTTTCTACCGCATGTTGATCGGCGCTGTTGTTTTTTTACCGTTTTATCTGAGCCAGCCCTCGAAAAAACGAAAAATCGATAAACGTTGGATCTTTTTGCCTATCCTTGGCGGAATTTTTTCCGCGGTTGACCATGCTGTTTGGGCTACTTCCATCAACTATACGCGAGTTGCCAACGCTACATTATTAAATCACCTGGCGCCCTTATGGGTGTCGCTGGTTGCTTTGATTTTCTGGCGCGAGCGACTCGTCGGAAAATTTTGGCTGGGTTTAGTGATGGCCTTTGGCGGCGCAGTGGTCGTGCTTGGCAGCGACTTTCTGGCTCACCCGCAACTCAACACGGGCAATCTTCTTGCGGTGTCATCGTCGGTTTTTTTCGCAGCTTATGTTCTTACCACTCAGCGCGGGCGCAATCATTTTTCAACCCTTACCTATGTTTTCATCATCACAACCATTTGCTGCGTGATCTTGCTCGGAGTTAATCTCGCTGCTGGCAATCCGCTCAGCGGTTTTCCGAAAACCACCTACCTTAGCTTCCTGGGTGGCGGCCTGATTTCACAGGTGATTGGTTATTTCTCGATCGGGTATGCCCTCGGGCATCTGCCTGCCTCGGTCGTATCACCAACCATGCTCATCGAACCCGTGCTCACCGCATTGGTGGCTATTCCTTTGGCGGGTGAGCCGCTCACGCCTGGATTGTGGATTGGCGGACTGATTTCCTTGATTGGCATTTACCTGATCAACCGCTCGCGTGAAACCACTCCCAGCAGCGCAGAGTCGGAAGGTGTCCAGCCTACGAAGTGATTTACAATATTCTCACAGCAGCTTGTAATCTCCAAAAGCAGTGCGGTTCAACCAATCTCTTTTATAAGGTATCGGTAAAATGAAGAAATTTTTGCAAGACTTGCCAGCCTGCATTTCTGTCGATGTAGAAACAGCAGGCCCTAATCCACATTCGTACGCGCTGTTATCCATTGGCGCGTGTACGCTCACCCGGCCTCATCAGACCTTTTACATCGAGCTGAAACCTGATAAATTAAATTTCCAAACACAAGCGGTGGAGATCCATGGTCTGGATCTTGCAAGGCTTACTGTGGAAGGTGTAGAACCAGAACAAGCGCTGATTCGCTTTGAACAATGGCTGAACCAGGTCATCCCGGTCCAAATCCAACCCATCTTCCTGGCCTTTAACGCTCCTTTCGATTGGATGTTCGTCAATGATTACTTCCAACATTATCTTGAGCGTAATCCGTTTGGGCATAATGCCTTGGACATCAAAGCCTTTTACATGGGAGCTAGCGGTGTTTCATGGCGCGAAACCTCTGGAAGTACACTTCGCCAGTTGTTTTCAGAGGATAGAGATCATACGCATAACGCGCTCGAGGATGCCATCGAACAGGCCATTATTTTCGAGCGGATATTGGAGCGGTACTTCTGAAAAGAAATCCCATAATTTTCATTTCCAATTAACCTACCAAAGGAGCGTAACAAATGTCCGATGAGATTTCCCCCTCCCCGTCTGAAGACCTGCAACGGATTATTGACTCTTCCCGCCGGCTGGGAATCGAGCTGGATGATGCAGAAGCCTTGCAATGGTTAACCGCAATTGCCGCCGCTCAAACCGAAAGCGATATCGTCGTGGATATCCGCGACGGCGTCTTCGGACACCGGGTCACCATGCTGGATTTCAGTCCCGAGCGGTTAGCCTATTATCGCAAAATTGGGCGCCTGGTTGAGTTCTTGGACCAGCCAGACCTTGTCGAAACTGCTCTGGCGCTTTCCGGCTCCGCCGCGCAATCGCGCATTCAGACCTATCCCGGAGACGCCGATTTCTTCGAGCGGATAAATATCAAAGCGCCCTCTCGTGAGGAAGCCTGCGCCATTCTGGGAAAAATTATGCGGGAAAAAGTCGTCGACACCCAAAAGGGACCAACTTACCAAATGATCGAGATCAAGTACGGAAATTATCCGTTCGATCTTGATATCAACGGGGAGATCCATGTAAAGGGGACACCCGTTTCCTGGACTCCCGAACAGGTCATCGCCGGAAAAATCAACGGCAAGTCCGCGACTGGAGAACCTTTGGTTCTGACATGGGAACAAGCCGGTCAGGATCCGGGCTGGTGCAAGCTGGATTGGGTGGTCGCTGATCCGGTCGATCAACAATTGGTCAATGCCAGCAACATGCTGGATGTGACCTGGGAAGCGCCAGATGGCGTCATCACACCTCTGGACGGTTACCTGGATCCTTACTTCCAGGAGGTATACCTGGAAGCGGAATCTATTCCCATCTTCACCAAATTAGCCAAGCACGTTGACAGCAATGCCCTCGACCAGTACGTCAGCCAGCTCGAAAATGAAATCCGTAAATATCTAAAGAAATCACCGAACTACGGAAAAATCGCTAAACGCATGTACAACGTATTCAGGCTGACGGGCCGGTACGAGCAAGCGGCTTATTTACGGGAATTGTTTGACGAGCCCGCCACAGTTCTGTATCAGGTCTGGTCGCTGATCCGCACGATAGACGACACCTTTAAACCCGAGTCTAGCATCCCACTCGAAGCCCTGCTCAACCAGGCCGACAAGTTAATCCTTACGGTTGTGGATACCTTAGAAGGCGAAAAAGAAGTCGAAATCGTCCGCCAGTTGTTACGGCTTCGCAACATCCTTTCTCGAGAAGAGCCTGCTCACCAGCTTTCTCCTCAGGCCGAAGCAGCCCGAGACGAGGTTATCAACATTGTCAATAACTTTTTCTATGAAAAATTGACCGGAGTCGAAGAAATCCGCGCATACATGAAAAAATTATCCGTGCATGAAGAGGAAAACCTCGACTGAACACATCTTTTTGGATAATGCGAAGGCGCCAGCATTTCTGCGGCGTTACAATTTGTTCAGTATCATTTGATGCACTTGCATTGCCGTGGGCAATCTTCGATGAAGGCTATTCGTCTACAGCTTCTGCGTATGATTCGGTCGCTACTATGGAGCGAATTTCGTTATACAGCGGCTTGAGACGGGCATACATCTTCTGATAAACCCGCTGATAGAGATCATTATAGATTTGGTGCGCTTTGTCGTCAGGCTCGAAGGTTTCTCCAATGTGAGTCATGGCGTCAATTGCCGATTTGAAATCCGGGTGGATCTTCAAGCCAACCGCCGCATCGATGGCGGCGCCCAGCCCGGAGGCCTCGTAAACGTGCGGGCGTGAAACGGGCAGCCCAAAGATGTCTGCAGTAATTTGCATAGCGCAACGGCTCTGGCTGCCCCCGCCTGCTACGCGAATTTCGGTCACTGGCACGCCCGAGCGGCGGGCAATGCGCTCAGCGCCCTCTCGCAAGCCGTAGCCGAGTCCTTCCAGGATGGCGCGGTAGAAATGCGCGCGAGTGTGCACATCGCCGAATCCGATCACGGCGCCGCGCGCTTCCGGGCCCGGAACCTTCAATCCCGGCGACCAGTATGGCTGCAGCACCAATCCCTGCGATCCGGGCGGCGCCTTCTGCACCAATTGATCGAATAATTCTTCCGGCTCGACGCCCATTCTTTCCGCCGCCTGTTGTTCGCGTAATCCAAATTCTTGCTTGAACCAGCTCACCATCCAAAAACCGCGGTAGATCTGGATTTCGAGCGCATAAGCCCCCGGCACCGCAGAGGGATAAGGCGGGATGAGCGGAATCGGCTCGACGTATCGCGTGTGGGTGGTGTTGATGGTAGCGGTCGTACCGTAGCTCAGACAGCCGACATGCGGCTCCAGGCAGCCCGCGCCGATCACTTCGCAGGCTTTATCCGCTGCCGCGGCGATCAACGGCAAGCCGGCCGGGATGCCGGTTGCCTGAGAGGCTTCTGGCGTGATCTCGCCCAGGAGATGAGCTGCCGGAACCAAGTTCGGCAGCACGGCTTGATCCATAGGAACTGCCTGCCATTTCCAGTCGCTTTTCGATGCCCAGTCTTGATTTTTATAATCAAAGGGGATGTAGGCCACCTGGCAACTGACCGAATCGATAAATTTCCCAACCAGCCGGTACGTGAGGTAGCCGGAAAGCAGCAAATATTTGTGTGTCTTTTTCCAGATATCGGGTTGATAGCGCTGCAGCCAGTTGGCTTCCGCCTCAGCCTGCAAATATGCAACCGTTTCGCGCATGCCGCTCAATCGAAAAGCCAGCCCCCACAACCCGCCGACTGGCTTGACCCCCTCAGTTCGGCGCTGGTCGAGCCAGACGATGGCCGGTCTCAATGGATTGCCCTGGTCGTCCACGTTGATCATTGTCGATCGCTGGGTGGTCAGCGCAACCCCGGCGATCGACTCCTTGCTCACGCCCGGCATTTGCCACAAACCCTGACAGGCGTCGCAGACTCCTTTCCAAAACACCTGCGGATCCTGCTCCGCCAGGCCGGGTGCATTGGAGAAGTAAGGTTCGATCGGCGCCCTATTCTTGGCAAGCAGGTTGCCCTCTGCATCAAAGATCAACGCTCTGACGCTTTGCGTTCCGTTGTCGATGGCCAGGATATGATCGCCGGGCATATGATCCCCTCCTAAAAGTGATGATTCCTTTATACCATCAATTTACGTAATGACTTGTAATTAAAAGCCGCAAATAATATCGTACATTAGTTCTATTTTCCTTGATCCTATGGTAAAATCATAAAGATGGATCTTTTCGACCACGCCATGCAGCAGGATATGAAGAAAAACGCCCCGTTGGCGGCGCGCATGCGCCCGCGGACGTTGGACGAATTCGTCGGTCAGGAGCACATCGTTGGGCCTGGCAAACTGCTGCGTCGAGCGATCGAAGCTGACCGGCTGTTTTCATCCATCATCTTTTTTGGCCCGCCTGGCACTGGCAAGACAACTCTGGCGCAGATCATCGCCAACACCACTCAGGCGCATTTCGAGAGCATCTCCGCGGTGCTGGCTGGCGTGGGCGAACTGCGCCGCGTGATCGCTGACGCAACCGAGCGCCGGCGTCTGCACCAAAAGCGAACCATCCTATTCGTCGACGAAGTGCACCGCTGGAATAAGGCTCAGCAGGATGCGCTGCTGCCGCACGTCGAAACCGGCATGATCACATTGATCGGCGCAACCACTGAAAATCCTTACTTCGACGTTATCTCCGCCTTAGTCTCGCGCTCGCGATTGTTCCAACTGGAGCTGCTCAACGAGATTGATCTCGAGCGTATCCTGAATCAGGCCTTGCAAGATAAACAGCGGGGGTACGGCAGCCTGACCATTCACATGGAATCCGACGCGCGCCAGCATTTGATCCAGGTTTCCGGCGGAGATGCGCGAAATCTGCTCAACGCGCTCGAGCTGGCGGTCGAAACCACCCAAGCGGACGCAGAAGGCGTCATCCACCTTACGCTTGACATCGCCCAAGAATCGATCCAGAAACGGGCATTGCTCTACGACCGCAACGGAGACCAGCATTATGACACGGTTTCTGCGTTCATTAAATCGGTGCGCGGCTCCGACCCGGACGCAGCCTTATACTGGCTGGCAAAAATGCTGGCTGCCGGCGAGGATCCACGCTTCATCCTGCGACGCCTGATCATCCTGGCCAGTGAAGATATCGGTCTGGCTGATCCGCAGGGTATCCTGGTCGCATCAGCCGCTGCCAACGTATATGAGTATATCGGTTTGCCCGAAGGGGTTTTTCCCATCGTCGAGGCGACCCTCTATCTGGCAACCGCGCCAAAGTCCAACAGCGCGGTCAGCTTTTTTGAAGTCCGCGAGTTGATCGAAAACGAAGGCGTCGGCGCCGTGCCCACCCACTTGATGGATAGCAACCGTGATGCGCGCGGACTTGGTCACGGTCAGGGCTACCAATACCCGCATGTTCATCCCGATCATCATGTTGCCCAGCAGTACCTGCCCACCCACCTGCTAGGGCGCATATTTTACAAACCATCAGACCAGGGTTACGAAGCTTACGTCCGCGACCGGTTAGCCCGCTGGCGGCAGGCGCAAGCCGAAGGACTTGGCTACCCCCTTCCTGCGGAGGATAAAGAGACAGATGACCCTTTTGCTGCTGATTCGCCACGCGGATAACGACGAACGCAAGATCCGCCTGGTCGGTCGAATGCCAGGCGTCCACCTCAACCAGCAAGGCCGCGAGCAAGCCGAGCAGTTAGCCGGGCTGCTTGCCAAAATGCCGATACAGGCTGTTTTCTCCAGTCCACTGGAGCGGGCTATGGAAACCGCACAACCCCTGGCAGAGGCTCTGAACTTGCCAGTCCAGCCAATTCCCGATTTACTTGAAATCGATTACGGGCATTGGCAAGGGCGCACGTTTAAACAAATCAGGCGTTCGAAATTTTGGCGCAGCGTTGGCGAAGACCCTGCAGGGGTAAGTTTCCCAGGGGGCGAGTCCTTTCTCACGGCGCAGCGGCGGGCTGTCACCGCGTTAGACCGCCTGGCTCAAGGCATGGACATGATCGCTGCCTTCACTCACGCCGATATCATCCTCTTGACCCTGGCGTATTATTTGAATATGCCCCTCAAAGATTTTCACCGGCTCGAAATCCAGCCGGCGTCGCTTTCAGTAGTAGAATTAAAAGACGATAAAGTGCGCATCCTGCACATCAATCACGTCGCAAACCTGATATTTTCCCCCATAAAAACTGAATAAACAGCTCACATAAAGATGACTAAAACCTACTTCGAGTGCATTAATCATCGCTGCCAGGAGGATCACTGTGACGCGTCTTGCTTTTTCTGCTCCACAAGCTGTATCCGTCGGGCCTTATTCGCATGCCGTTGCTGCCGGTGAGTTGATTTACCTCTCGGGTCAAACGCCCATCGACCCAACCTGCGGCAAGCTGGCGCCAGGAGGGATTTCCGAGCAGACGGAATGCTGCTTCGCCAATCTTTTCGCAGTATTGCGCGAAGCGGGTCTGACACCCGATCAAGTAATTAAAGTCAACGTGTATCTCACCGATATGAACGACTTTGAAGCGATGAATGCTGTCTATGCCAGGCAATTCGATCAACCATACCCCGCCCGCACGACCATTGGCGTGGCTTCTCTGCCGTTGGGTGCGCGGGTAGAGATCGAGTTGATCGCCCGGCAGGATTAGCTGGAAACCTGGCAGAAGCTTTGGGTTCTCATCCCTCAAAACTGGCGCCCTACTGGCTGCGATTGTCTTGATTACCAGCCAGCGCGGTGGTATAGTTATCCGCTCAGGCTGCTGGCATGGCAAACTGCGATTGTGCAGTAAAGCCTCTGATTTACTGTTCTCTGCTGGAGATGCATAGCCAATGAAAAAAGGCATTCTCTACACCATTGCCGCATATTTCTTATGGGGGTTTATCCCGATCTTCTTCAAAGCCATACAAGACGTACCTGCCACGCAAATCATGTGTCACCGCGTTGTCTGGTCGTTCTTCACATTGGCAATCGTCATTTTGCTGCGCCACGACATATCGCGGCTGCGTGGGCTTGTGACCCGGCGTATCCTCATGATCTACCTCGCGGCCGGGGTGCTTCTAGCAATCAACTGGCTGACTTATGTCTGGGCAGTTATCAATAATCACGTGGTTGAAAGCAGCCTGGGATACTTTATCAATCCGCTGGTGTCCGTATCACTTGGCGTGATTTTCCTCCGCGAAAGATTGCGCCCGCTGCAATGGCTGCCGGTCGGTTTGGCGACGCTTGGCGTTGCCTACCTGACCATCTCACAGGGGCAATTGCCCTGGATTGCCCTGGTGCTTGCCTTTAGTTTTGGTTTATACGGTCTGGTAAAAAAGGTTGCGCCGCTCAACTCTCTGCATGGATTGACCCTCGAAACAGCTGTGCTGTTTTTACCCGCTCTCGCCTACCTGTTCGTCGAGGAAGGCCGCGGTATCGGCCTGTTTGCCCATACAACCCCGGTAGTATCGTCGCTGCTGGCGTTGTCAGGTCCAATCACGGTGGTTCCACTCCTCTTTTTTGCAGGCGGGGCGCGCCGTATTCCCTTATCCATGCTTGGTATCTTGCAGTATATCTCCCCCACCATTCAATTCTTGCTTGGCGTGTTAATCTATCACGAACCATTCGCAAGCGGGCGAATGGTTGGTTTTGCGATAGTCTGGCTGGCATTGATCATCTTCTCCATCGACGGTTATCTCTATCAGCGGAGAGTAAAAGCAGCCGCCGTTCTAAGGAAACTGGAGGCAGAGGAGCGCATCATCCCTTAGCCTGATCCACGTACTCGGTCAGTTCAGGCGCCCTTCTGATCCTCTCTACCAAACCGCCCCGCGCCATCTCGGCTTTTGTCAGCGGTGTGAAGATGGGGTAAAATAAGGCACACTATCCCAAAGGAATCAATCCTTTTGTTCGAAATCATCTTCCTTGGAACCTCGGCGTCCGCGCCTTCCATACGCCGCAATTTGCCAGCGCTGATCGTCAAGCACGATGAATATCGGTTTCTAATCGACTGCGGAGAAGGCACCCAACGCCAGATTCTGCAATCCGGCATCGGATTTAAAAAACTCAATCGGATCCTGATCACCCACGGGCACCTTGATCATATTCTTGGCCTGGGTGGGCTGCTCTCGACTTTCATGCGCTGGGAGTCGATCGATGAATTGGAAATTATTGGCGGAAGGCTGGCGCTCGAGCGCATCGCAGATCTGCTCCATGGGGTCGTTCTGCGCGGCGCGGAACCGCCCATGCCGCTCTACCTGCGGCCAATCGAGGATCTGTCCATTTTTTCGGATAACCAGTTTAGCATCACTGCTTTTCCAGTGCAGCACCGCGGACCTGACAACTTTGGTTTCGTTTTCGAAGAAGGCGGTCGAAGACCGTTTTTACCTGAGAAGGCTGAGGCGCTCAATATTCCCAGCGGCCCAATGCGGCGTGAGCTGGTCGAGGGGCGCCCGGTACAATTGCCGGACGGCAGCACGATCCACCCTGACCAGGTGCTTGGAGAGTACCGCCCCGGTGTGCGCCTGGTCATTATCGGCGACGCAGGTGAAACCTCCGACCTGGTCGATATCTGCTCAGGCGCAGATGCCTTGATCATCGAAGCCACGTACCTGGAGGAAGAAGCCGAGATGGCGCGCCGCTTTGGACACCTGACCGCCCGCCGCGCAGCCGAACTCGCCCGCCAGGCGAATGTCCGCCAATTGATCCTGAATCACATTTCTCGCCGCTACCGCGAGAAAGATGTCCTTGCCGAAGCTCAGTCAATCTTTGAGAATGCGGTGGTCGCGCGCGACTTCGACGTTTTTCAAATCCGCCGTAGCGAACCTTAATTATTACCACTCCGCTCTTGGATGCCTAATTTTCGTTTGATATTGATCGCTATGAAGGACACTCCCCCTTTATCAACTCGCCGAATTCATTCTATTAAAATCTGCTCCATTGTGGGTGTCCTCATCGTTGTTGCGCTGATCGGGTTGATTGCGATCCCCTACCCACACATCCGGCAAATTGCTGACCGGCTTGCCCCTGACGGTAGTTTTGAATCGTTCACGACCCAGATCCACCGCTTGTTTCAGATCGGCTTGTTGTTACTGTCCTTGCTCCTGCTCAGTGCCAGCGTCTTTGCGCTGCTCAAGCCTTTTCGCGCGTCTGAGGTCACTCAGAAAACCGTCAAAGGAGTCATAGCATTCTTCCGCAACTGGCTGCGCGACGCAGCATTAGCTTTCCGCGAGCTGCCTGAACGGATCTTGCGTAAAGATATGCTCATACCAATCATGGTTCTCATCGTATTTGCTTTCCTGGCGCGCATCCTCTACATCAATGATCCAATGCGCCACGATGAGGCCTATTCATTTGTAGTTTTCGCCAAATTACCGTTGCGGCTGGCAATCGCCGACTACCATTTCCCTAACAACCACCTCTTCCATACTTTGCTGCTGCACCTCAGCCAGCAGCTGTTCGGCAATAATCCCTGGGCAGTGCGCCTGCCCGCCGTTTGCGCTGGAATCGCCCTGATACCTGCGGGCTACTTACTTGCACGCGGACTGTTTGGGAAAACAACCGCCTGGGTCGCGGGCGCCGCATTGGCATCGGCTCCCATCCTGATCCATTACTCGACCAACGCCCGCGGATACAGCCTGCTGGCCCTTTGCACGGTTCTGGTTTTCATCATAGCGGTCGAGCTAACCAGACGCTCGAATCTGTTCTATTGGAGCTTGGCAGCTCTGATTAGCGCGCTTGGATTCTACACATTGCCTGTCTTCCTGATACCTTTTGCCATCATCATCACCTGGCTGGCTTTTTCAGGGTTGAATCGCCAGACCATCCCATCCGGGGCGCGCGCCAACTGGTTCGTCCGGTTGACTTTTTTCACCAGCTTGACTCTGATCTTCACTGGTCTGCTTTATTTACCCGTATTTCGCTACAGTGGAGTCGAGTCGGTTTTCGCCAATCCATACGTCGAATCGCTGAGCTGGAAAGAATTCTGGCCAACCTTTGGCTCGCGGCTTGAGGACATTGCTTCTGAATGGACGCAGAAAGTACCCTTGATAGCTGCTTACCTGACCATTCTCGGATTTGGTTTATCGCTGATATTGCACCGTCAGATCAGCCGCAGGCCGGTTTCGACCCAACTGGCTGCGTTTGTTGCCATCCCGGTCATCCTGGTGATACAGCGGCCGAATCCCTGGGCAAAGATCTGGCAATTTTTATTTCCGTTGTTGTTAATCTGGGCTGCCGCTGGACTGGTCGCAGCTTTACAATGGATTCAAAAGCGAATCGCGACGAACATTCCACTGGCTGCCATTGGCGCCGGCATGATGATCGCGGGTTTAGCGGCGATGGCTGCGGTCAATGCCGTGCGCGACCATCCCGGTCTGCGCAACGAACCCGGACCGGTCGAGCAGGCTGCCATATACTTCGATGCCCGACTGACAAAGGATGATATTGTCGTCATCGCGCCCATCGATGATGCGCCTTTGTGGTACTACTTCTACAAATACGATCTCCCCCAGGAAACCTTCCGCCGCGATGTCCCCTTCAAGAAGGCGTACGTTTTGGTCAGCCGCGATCAGGGACAAACGCTCGATGATGTGCTCTCCGTCCGCGGACCTGACCGAATTTTCCTGAATATGTCAACCCTGGCGCCCGTGGCTGACTGGGGCAGCCTGGAGTTATATTCGATCGATGCCAATTGGGAAGCAGTAAGCAAGGCTTACCAATTGCATAATCCATAAAAATCCAATGAAAATCGACCGTCTGATCCACTCCAAGCGCAAGACCCTGGCGCTGGTCGTACGCAACGATGGCAGCCTCGAGGTGCGCGCCCCTCTGCGAATGAACCATGCAGACATCCAGAGATTTGTCGACGCTAAGGCGGACTGGATCACCCGCCAGCGCGCCAAAGCAGCTTTGTCCCCAGCGCCTGAAAAAAGAATCGGCTATGCGAATGGCGCTCGCCTGTGGCTGCTTGGCAGGCCAATCACCCTCATTTTTACCCGCAACAGCCGCCAGATCCAACTCGATGGTTCTCGCTTGCTCGTTCCCGTGGAGTTACAACCTAAGATCGATTCTGCCCTGGCTGAATGGTATCGGGATGCTGCCCGGCAGCTGATTGGCGAGCGGGCAGCTTTTTACGCCGGGAAAACTGGATTACACTACGAGAGTATCCGCATCAACGCCGCCCGCACCCGTTGGGGATCATGCAGCCGCGCCAACCGGCTTAACTTTCCCTACCGGCTGGTCATGGCGCCGTTGGATATCGTCGACTATGTTGTCGTCCACGAATTGGTGCACACGGTCGAGCGCAATCACGGCCGCGGTTACTGGGCTAAAGTTGAAGCCATCCTGCCATCTTACCGGTTACAGCGCATGTGGCTGAAACTCAACGGGCACCTGTTAGATCTCTCTTTCGACGCTGATCCACAGACTATTCAATCCGTCTCTGCCTCACGTAGATAAAGCAGCCGCTAAACCGGTGATGACGCACGCCAAATCTATAACGGTTCAATGCGCACCACATGCTCTGGATGGCTTTGCGTATGCCGGTAGGTCAGTTTCTGCGCTGCTAAATCCATTTCGAACTCGCCGTCCGATACAACGACCCGATACCCCCGTGGATATTGGTAATTGGGCACATAAAATTCGGTTGGCTGCCCGATTTGTGGATCGTGGCGGAAGCGGTATGTCATCACCTTCTTGCGGCAATCAAAGCTCAACTGCAAAGGCTCCCCGGCTGTCTTCTGTGGATAAGGGCGCAGCAGGGCTTGCAGGGCGCGCCCGCCTGAGTGGATATCCTGTGGATTATCCCGTTGATCTTTACTATAAATCGATAGATCTTCGTCGTTCCACTGGTCGCCGCGCTGGTTGCTGTTATCCGGCGTGTAATTCCAAATCGTCCAACTCACCAACGCATCTTCCATAGCGACCAGGCTGCGGTCCATAGCCTTGATTTGCCTGCTAAAATTGCCGCTGGTAAACGCGCGCCGGTTATCCAGGTCGAAAGCAACACCAAATTCACTGATGATTGTAGGCGCATCTCCCATTTTTTCGCGGGAATGATTTTTAAGGTGTTCGATCATCGCGGCGAATGAGCGGCGGATCCTGCGCTTACCGAAGACGATCTTGCCATCGCCACGCACATCGATCGCTGCCCAGGGTGAAAACCTCTTGAAATAGATAACATACGCATCATACCAATGCGGGGCATAAACTATTGGCGCCGGACCATCTTTTCCCCAAGCGGGAGGCTCGCGCGTGGTTTCCCCTTCGACAAAGATGATTGCCCCGGGGTGTGCTGTCTGTATGGCTCGAGAAAAGCGGTGCGCAAAAGGCAAAAAGTAATCTGCAGCAAAATCGACGCGGCGCTCATCCACTTTGGCAAAATAATCCGGTTTCAACAGAACCGGGCTGCCGCTGGCATCGACCTCCCAAACGCCATGCTGCCGCCAGATGCAATCATAGCCGTCCAACCAGGCGCGTTTCCCGCTTGGATTGATTTGCCGCGAGCCGGCGCGCTTAATACCAAACAAGCGCCTCTCGAGCAGGTCGATCTCCAATGAATAACCTGCGCCAAGCAACATAGACTGATAAGGGGTTGGGCATAGACCGGCCTGCAGCACTCCTTCGCGCTGGCGCAGGTCATTCCAGCCGATATAGCCGTGCAACGGCTCATTGAAAGTATCGTAGCCAATTACGTTATCCAGGTCGTTAACTCGTTCGGCTACTTTGGTAACTGCATTAATATAATGCCGCTGTAAGTATTCCTGAATGGGCTCTCCTGCCACTTTACATTTAGGAGCAAAATCGTTTCCACCGAAAAATAACGTGAACATGGTCGCTGTTGCCAGCTTAACGGCATTGGTAGGCCAGATCATGCGGGGGAAAGGATCGCCGTGGATCGCATGCACGATCGCCGCGCCTGTCTCAGCAAAGTTACGTAGATTAAAACCGGCAACCTCCAGCGTCCAACCAGGCGCGCCGTCGCCTCCTGAAAAGCGGCTCCAAACATCTTGATGCGGGTCGATAAATACCTGAATGCCGTGTTCGCGCGCTTTGATCAATATGGCTCGCAGATAATCCAGGTAAGCCTCATCGTAAATTCCTGGGCCGGCATGCTCAACCGCCTCCCAGGTGACCAAAAAACGCAGAAAGGTCAATCCCCAGGCACGCAAGCGCGAGAAGTGCTCGTCTGCATCAGATAACGCAAAAGGTCTTCCTACAAAGGAACCATCGCGATGGTCGAAAAATCCATCGGGGTTGTAGGTCGCGCCATTGGGTAATACCGGCACCTTGCTGCTGCCTGCCAGGTTGGCGCCGCGCAAAATCAGCGTGCGCCCAAATTCATCGATAAACCATGGCCCTTTTATCCGGATCATTTATTGATTCCTTAGCAAGCGTTCTGATTCCCATCACCAGTTTACAGCTATCTTATCTGCCTTAATAAGGTGCATGCTTTAGACCAAAGCCATCCCGGCAGGCGATTAGAAGTTCGGATTACTCCATGCATCAGCGCAGTTTGCGCACCGCGGGGTAACGCAGCGCTACGAACAAACCATATACCAGCGATACGCCTGCGCCGATTGCTACCGACAATCCCGCGCCAATCCAATCAGCCACGAGCCCAGCCTGCAGGCCGCCCAGGCGCATCATTGCCTGGAAACTCATGGAGTATAAGCCCATAACTCTTCCGCGCATCTCATCGGGCGCAATCATTTGTAATAGTGTATTCGCCAGCGCGTTCTGCAGCACGAAACTGAATCCTACACAAAACAGAACGATCAATGAAAGTATAAATGATTTGGATAGGCCAAAAATTAATAAAAATGCGGGGAAAGCCAGATTGCCGAATGTTAACCATTTGCCATGGCTAACATTATCCGGCAGTGACGCGACAAATATCGCCGCAATGACCGCGCCAATCCCAACCGTCGTGAGTAAAAATCCTAACGGAAGCGCTTCTGGCGCCTGACATTGGAGCAAGCCAATCTGACTATCGCAAAAATAGTTGATGATAGGCTGGGCACTGGTAGATAAAACGCGTTCAGCAAATACAGGCATTAACGTGTTGTAAGGCATCGAAAGAAATGCGCTGACCGCGATCAAGCTGACCAGCACCATCATTACTTGCTGCGAGCGCATAAAATTAATTCCAGCAGCCATATGTGATAGTGTCCCTGTTTCTTTAGAGATCGGTTGATGAGAGACGGGCAGATTTCGCATCACCATCAGGCTGACAATGACAGCTATAAATGAGAGCGCATTTAAAAAGAAAGCATTACCTTCCCCGGTTGCTGCTACAACCATGCCAGCCAGCGCAGGTCCTATTGCCCGGGCAGTGTTAAACATGGCTGAGTTTAAGCCAATCGCATTGGTCAGATCGTCTTTGCCTTCCACCATATCCACTGTAAATGCCTGGCGGGCAGGCAGGTCAATTGCAGTAGCTGCCCCTAGCAGAAAGGCCAGGATATATACATGCCAGATTTGCACCGATCCGGTCCAACAGAGCACTGCCAGGATCAATGCCTGCAGCATCTGGGCTGTTTGAGTGATGATTAAAATAGTCCGCTTCGGAAAACGATCGGCTATGGAACCACTCCACAGCGAGAGAGGGATCAATGGAATCAGGGCTATTAAGTTGACTATACCTAGCGCTGCCGCTGACCCCGTCAGTCTATAAATCAGCACCTGTTGCGCCATCGTTTGCATCCAGGTGCCGATTAATGATATTGTTTGTCCGCAAAACCATAAACGGTAATTACGGTGTCGTAGCGCCCGGAACGTACCACGAACGCCGCTTTTTCCTTTAACAGGCAGAGCAGTCGGTTTTAATGTCATATCAAAGATTGTTTTTTTTAATCTTTCCTGATTATAAGCCAATCCCTACCATTAGCGTCAATCCTTAGGAGCATCGTTGCGGTTATACCTGGAGTGGTGAATGTTATAATCGTTGTCAATTATGCTCAAAGCTCGTTATCGCCGGATTTTAAGGTTTTTTAGCAGGGTACTGTTGCACCTGGGCTGGTGGGATATTCTTCTGCCGCGCATTGGATTCGCTGCGCGCTCGCAGAAAACCCGACCAGAGCGGTTGCGTAAAATCGCAATGCGTTACCGCCAGCTGGCCGTTGATCTTGGCGGAGTGTTGATCAAGGTCGGTCAATGGCTGTCAGCCCGGTTGGATGTCTTGCCATCCGAGATTACAAATGAATTATCCCATTTGCAGGATGAAGTGCAGCCTGAAGATTACAACCAGATTCGCCGCATGATCGAAACGGAGTTTGACCAACCGCAGGAGATGCGTTTCGAGTTCGTAAACCCACAACCGGTAGCCGCCGCGTCCATCGGGCAGGTGCATAGCGCGCGGCTGCGTTTGGAAGAGGAGAATGCAGAGGATAAAAACCTCCGCCCGCCAGTGGTGATCAAAGTTCAGCGGCCCAACATCGAGCAAATCGTCGCCACCGACCTGGCTGCCTTGCAGCGTGTCGGCCGCTGGTTACAGCTTTACCGTCCGATCCGCCGCCACGTGGATGTTCCCGCTCTACTGCGCGAATTTAGTCAAACCCTTTACGAAGAGATTGATTATCTGCACGAGGGGAAAAACGCGGAAATCTTTGCCGAAAATTTCACCAATGTTGAGGATGTACGCGTACCTGCGGTTTACTGGCCTTTCACGACCCGGCGCGTGCTGACGCTCGAGGATGTTCAGGGGATCAAGATAACTGATTACGCAGCCATCGATGCGGCTGGCATTGATCGTAAACAGGTCGCACTGCGTTTGTTCGACATTTATTTAAAGCAAATCTTTGAGGACCGTTTTTTTCACGCTGACCCACACCCAGGAAATCTGTTTGTGCTGCCCAAGCGTGAAACAGCAGACAGCGAAGTGCTAAAATTCCAAATCGTCTTCGTCGATTTTGGCATGGCAGGGCGTATCACCGACAACATTCTCAGTGGACTGCGCGAGCTAGTGATCGCAGTGGCGCAGCGTGATGCGACGCGGGTGGTCAAAGCTTACCAGACCATGCGAGTATTGCTGCCCAATGCCGACATCGAGCTGCTTACCAAAGCCAACCAGCGCGCCTTCGAACGCTTTTGGGGAAAATCGACGACCGAACTCATGGAGTTGGGACCAGAAGAGGCTCTGGATTTTCTGGATGAATTCCGCAGCTTGCTGTTCAATAATCCATTCCAATTGCCCGACGACATGATCCTGCTCGGCCGCTGTCTCACTATCCTGAACGGCATCTGCACCGGGCTTGATCCAGAATTCAACGTCTGGCAAAGCGTGTTGCCCTGGGCAGATAAGCTGGTCGCGGATGAGGGCCGCGATCAATGGAAATTCTGGCTCGGTGAAACGGTTGACACGCTGCGCAGCGTCGTTTCGCTGCCGCGTCGAGCGGAAAACTTGATCAGCCGAATGGAACAGGGTAGATTGGAAATGCGCAGCCCCGAGTTAAATTTACGCATTCAACGCATCGAGCGTTCCATCGACCGCCTGGCAGCCGCCCTCTGTTTTGCAGCCCTATTGCTGGCGGGCGTGCAGTTGTATCTTTCCGGCGCGACCATCCTCGCCGCAGGAATTGGATTGACCGCCATGATTGCATTGTTGGCAGCTCTTTTCCGTTGAGCGAAGTAATCCACTAATTCAAAAATATCGAAAGCAATATTAAACCATAGAAATTAGTACACCTTTTTGATAATGAGGGTAGAGTGAAAGCAGATTTTTACATCCCTGAGAGCGCCATGGCTATCGTCGCACACCCGGACGATATCGAATATTCCTGCGCCGGCACGCTGGCCCGCTGGGCAAAAGCTGGGACGCGCATTTCCTATGTAATTTGCACCAGCGGCGATGTCGGCATTTCCGAGCCAGGCATGACCCGCGCCAAAGCCGCGGCGATCCGCGAACGCGAGCAGCGTGATGCCGCCAGTATCGTCGGCGCAGCAGAGGTGGTTTTTTTGGGGGAGCCGGACGGCTTATTGCAGCCAACTCTCGATTTGCGTAAAAAACTCGTGCGCGAGATCCGCCGGTTTCGGCCGGAAGTGGTCATGACTGGCGATCCAACGGTCGTTTGGTCGAGCGATGACTACATTAACCACCCCGACCACCGTGCCGCCGCAACCGCGGCCCTGGACGCAACTTTCCCTGCGGCCGGTCAGCCCAACCTATTCGAAGAATTGGAACAGGAAGGTTTAAAGGCGCATAAAGTTCGCAAGGTTTACAGCCAGCAGTGGGGTCAAGGGAAACTGGTGATCAGCATCGACGATACGATCGACATCAAAGTTGCAGCGCTGCGCGCTCATGTCAGTCAGATGAACGGCTGGGATCCCGAGGATCAGATCAAAGAATGGGCTGCAGAGATCGCCAAAGATCATGGCATGCGCTACGCCGAAGCCTTCAGAGTGGTCACACTGGTCAGTGATGAACAATGGCAGAAGAAAAAGGGCGCCGTACTGGAGGGCTGAAGCCTATTCGCCGAACATCTCCATCAGTATCGGGTTGATCGCTTCCCAGTTGGGCAGCAGAACCTGTGCGCCTTCGGGCGTTACCCAGGGGGTGACTTGCTCGCGAGTCAAAGTACGGTTGTCGATGCCATCCGGGCCTGAGCGCAGCAGCGCCAGGCCAAGGCGCGGCCACAAAAACACGGGAATGTTGGTATCCAGTGACTGCATCAAAGCGACAGAGACGGCAGGCAGTTTTATCCAGGATTTTGGCTTGAACATTTGCCGGAGAACAGACTTGATCATCAATTGTCCGTTGGCCATGCGGTAAAAATCATCCGCGCCAGCTCGGTCTCGGGCAAAGGCCAAAGCCTGCTCTCCGTTTAGCGTGTGCGTCCCGGCTGGCAGGCCTGCAGCCGGCTTCTCGAGGACTACATCCACGCCGCCCATTGCGTCCACAATTTTACGAAACCCGTCGAAACGGATGCGAACATAATAATTGATCGTCACCCCAAAATTGAGCCGCACCGTCTCGACCGCTGCCATAGGTCCTGCGCCTGTCTGGCTCGCCTCCGCGAAGAAATGCGCGGTGTTGATCCTGTTTTCGCCCACACCTGGGATGGTTACCCACAGATCGCGCGGGATAGAGAGCATGCTGACCGTTGGTTTGAACGGGGTGATACTGATCAGAATATTGGTATCGCTTCGTCCAACGGCCGAGCCGTCCGGCGTACGGTCGATGCCAATGATAAGAATATTGGTGCGCGTTGGCGTCAAGAAGTAGCCCGCTAGGATCGCCACTAAAAACGCCAGCAAAATAAAACCACACGAGCAGCCGCGCTTGCGCTTTGCTTGCGAGCCGATATAGATCGGCTGGAAATGCTCATGCGGCTCGCTGACGCGTTCAGGCACAGCTTCAACGGCTGATTCGGGTGGCTTTCGAGAAGTGGTATTCATAATCCGTTTTTTCGGTACGACCAGTCCAGGATTGTACCGCGATTCAGGCAGGCTGTCACCGGCAGGTCTGATGTTACTGCTTTGCCTGAGAAATATCGTCAGGCGTGAACTGTCAAACCTCGCCGAGCTATGGTTTTGATAATCGCAGCATGCTTGATTCGCGGGCAGCCTTGCAAATCCAGGTACATTAAATGCGTCAATCCGCGCAGGTGTTTCAAGCCCTCCCCGCTGATACGGTTACAGTAGCTTAAATTAAGCACCCGCAGGTCTTTCAAGTCCTCCAGCCATGCCAGGCCGTTGTCGGTGATATCGCACGAAGAGAGGTTCAAAATCTTTAATTGCGTCAACCGCGCAATACGCTGCAGGCTGGCATCGGTCACCTTGCGGTTTTCAGCCAGGTCAAGGCAGGTCACTGCCGGGCAGGCCACAATTTCGTCCACCAGGCCAAGGAGCGCCTTATCGTCGATATTCTTGACGCGCACGCAGGCTTCGATTCCATCCGGAATGATGAAACGGCCAGGTCCCCGCTCGAACTCCTGCCATTCGGTCGAAGAGCCATCCGCTGGACGGACCAAGATCTTCGCGTCCAGGATGGTCGTAAAGCTGGCGACAGTTCCATTTCGATTAGCATCCATGCGTCACATTCCCTTGCTTCTGACATTTGCAAATCAGGGTGAGTTTGATGGAAAACATTATAACGGCATCCGGCCGGTCAAATAGCCACCAAACGAAAATTCAACGCTCTCTGTAACGAAGGATTAACGCATGAGGTTTATTCTGGAGATAGAAAGTGACAGGGTAACCGTAATGTTTAGATTGCAAGTAATTCCCGCTGACGGCGGTTTGATCAAAGGTTGCAACAGGGTAGAGCTCGAATTGATCGCGGCAGGCTTGTTTTCGCGAGAGATGAACCGTGCCCGCTTGGATGGCTTGACCGCGCGTATTACCGGCAAATCGATGCGCCTGCTGAATCTAAGCGAAATCCGCAATTTCGATCCGTCCTGCCAGCGCGAGCCCCCGGGGAGTCAGACCATCCCGATCGACCGCATCCGTGGCAGCGAGAGCCGATGCGATGATTTCGACAGCGACCTTCGCCCGCTCCAGGACCACACGCGCCAGCGCTGGATCAATATCGCGGTTGCGCGCATCTCCGGGACGCCGCTTCCAGCCGTGAATTTGATTCACCTGTGTGGCTTTTACTTCATCCGCGACGGGCACCACCGCATATCGGTCGCCCGCGCGCTCGGCGAGCGTTACATAGACGCCGTCGTCACAGTCGGCTGAGCGGATTTCAGGATTAAAGCCCCCATCTCACTGCGAGATGGGGGCTATTCAGCCTTTATTTCTAGAATTAATTCCGAAATGACTCAGCCGGCGAGCAGTTTGCGGATTTCCTCGAGATGCGAGGCGCTGCCGAGCTTCTCATTCTTGTGGGCGATGAACTTGGCATATTCATCCATGAACACTTTTCCCGGCGGGCGCAGGTCGAAGTTTTCCGGATGGTCGCGGAAGTACTCGCGGTGGACGCGCGTCCAGACCAGGCGGCCGTCGGTGTCGATGTTCACTTTGGTAACGCCAAGCGTCGCCGCTCGCGCAAATTGATTCTCATCCACGCCCTTGGCGCCTTTCAACATACCGCCAGCTAAGTTGATCCGTTCCACTTCCCCCTGCGGCACTGAGCTGCTGCCGTGCATTACCAACGGGAAGCCGTATAAACGTTTTTGGATCTCCTCGAGGACATCGAAACGCAAACCCTGCGAGCCGGAAAATTTATAAGCTCCATGGCTGGTGCCGATGGCGACAGCCAGCGAATCGCAGCCGCTGCGCTCGACGAACTCGCGGGCTTTATTGGGGTCGGTGAGTTTTGCGTCTGCCTCCGACACCGACACATGTTCTTCAACCCCGCCAAGCTGTCCCAGTTCAGCTTCGACCACGATGCCCTTGGCATGAGCAGCCTCGACCACGCGCCGGGTGATGGCAATGTTCTCCTCGAAATCCTCATGGCTGGCATCGATCATCACCGATGAGTAAAATCCGCTGTTGATGCAATCGTAACAGGCCTCTTCATCGCCGTGATCAAGGTGCACCGCATAAATTGCCTGCGGAAATACCTCTTCCGCGCTGCGGATCAACCCTTCCAACATGATCTTACTCGTATATGAGCGTGCGCCTTTGCTGATCTGGATAATAAACGGCGCTTGGCTGAGCAGATTACCGCGGAACAAGCCCATGATCTGTTCCAGGTTATTAATGTTGTAGGCGCCAATGGCATACTTTCCATAAGCCGCTTTAAACAACTCTTTGGTGGTAACGATCATTTTTCTCCCTCACGATTAGATATGATAGGATGCCCGCTACACGCCGACCGACGCGCACTGCTGGCAAAGTTATTATATCCTTAAAATCACTTCAAATCTGAGCGCTGCGTACTATACTCTAGCGAGACAAAGCTTTTCGACTTATTGACATCCTTGAATGACTGGTAAAATATATTAAGTTGGCATTCTTCGTGCAAGGATATTGCAGTTTCTTTCTTGCCCGGGTGGCAGCCATCGATCCATGTAAGCCTGAAATTAGCTCAACTTGATGACAAGCAAAAACATTCACGCGAGTGATCCATTGATAACTCCAGAGGGAAAGTAGAGACTTCGATCGTGCCAGTCAAGATCCAATTCAACCGCGCATCTATGATAAAAGCAGGCATCACGCTGCTGACTATAGCGATCATCATCCTGACACCCCTCGCCTTGTTGCTATACAACATGGAAACGGCATTGATGAATCCCTCAGCTTATAAGCAATTGTTGATCCAGGAAAATTTTTATGCAACCCTGCACCAGGTTATAGCCTCTCAATTGACGCACGAGCTTCAAGCTTCTACGGATGACACCAATCGTCCGGCATTTATCAATATCACAAAGAACTCCCAACAAATCTTGATGAATCTCGACCAGGCAGAGTTGCAGGGATTGATAGTTCTTCTGCTGCCGATCGATTGGGCGCAAATTAAATTCGAAAATATCATCGATCAGTATTTCGCATCGATGAACAACAGGATTTATCACCCAAACCTGCTGATCGCAATGGATGATATCAAGGAGAGATTGATCGGCAAGGTTGGCCTCCAATTTTTCGTGGAAATGATCCGCGCCCAACCAGCCTGCAACGATCAGGAATCATTGGCATGGCAAACCAGCCCGTTGGAAGAAGTACCCGCTTGTTTCCCCTCCGAAACGATCATCAAGGAATCTGAGCCAAAGACAAGTGAATTACTCTATCAGATCATCGCGCGGATGCCCGATGAAGCCAGCCTCGAATATTTCTTTGGATCCTTTGGATATCAATCGAACGAAGCGACCATCGTGACACGCTTTCAGAAGCTGGCAGCCGGCTTTTGGAAGGCGCGAATCATCATTCGCATCAGCCCGATCATTCTGCTGATATTGCTCTTCTTGCTCGGCCTATTCCACAAACCTGAGCGCTCTTTTGTAAAATTATGGTCTTTGCCGGTTATCCTCAGCGGGCTGATCAGCCTGCTGATGGCTGCGTTACTCGTTCCGGTGTATCGCCTGATCATTTCCAACAGTGTAATACCGAAACTACCCGCCTATATCGCTCCAGATTTTATCGGGACATTCGCCAGGATTGGGCAAACAGCCGCTGCCAACATCGCCCCGCTGATTGCCATACAGGCGATTTTGATCCTCCTGCTTGGGGGGTTGTTATACCTCGCCGATTATGTTCGACGGCGGCGGTTGAAAATTCGGAAGCCCCCTACCAAAAAATATACACTGATGTAATCCTATGGGGGTTATGCAGCAGGCATCAGTGTATGTTTGCGCGTGATTAATTCCCCTCCTTCGGATAGGAAAAATCGAATCAACTGACCAGTTTCAACTGCCAGCAATGGATCGGTGGTAAATGCGATTTTTAGGATTTGAGAGAGAGTTCCTATTATCAAGTGCATTCTATTCAGATGAACTCAACGCAGCTCAGGAAACCTTCATAATCACATCCGAAATCGCGTTCGCTGCGGCATCTTCGCGGTCAGCCATATTGCTCAGATGGCGGTATACCTCGCGCATCTTCATGATGTTGACAACCTGTTTAAGATTCTTCGGCTCTTGAAATAGATTCGAAATCGCCTCGCGGTAAACGGTTTCGACGCGGTTTTCCAGCGCTTTTGCGCGCTGGGTATGGTCGGAAGCGACCGAATAATGCTTGCTTTCCAACCGCTGCACTGCCAGGTCGATCTCTTGAGCCGCGTCGAGCAGCAGCGATGCCATCCGCTGCATGTACGGTGTGGTCGGCACCTCGAGAATTTCCATCTCATCGACTGTTGTATCCGCATAATCCAGCACATCATCAACCTCGCGGGATATTGCGAATATATCTTCGCGGTCGTATGGAGTAATAAAGGTACGCATTAATTCTTCAATTAATATTCGCCGAATTTCATCTGCCTCTTTTTCTGTTCTCGATATTTCTGCTGCAACACTATGATCGCGCTTCTCCATATAGGTTTTTAGCAGCGTCAGGCCTCGAACAGTGAGAGCTGTTTGCTGAACAAGCATCTGGACGAATTTATTTGGCTTTCGTTTGAATAGATCTTTGATGCTCATGTTGATTTCTTTGGAGTCTTTATGATCACTATTAATGGATCATCCTTTATGGCGCATTCATGCATACAGGGATGTCCCATTTTATTTTGACCGAATAGTAATAATTCACGCCTGATTCTCGTGCTCAGTAATTATTGCTATATTATAATCAATCGTATCCATGCAGATACACACATGGATTAAGCCGTTCATGGGTATAATAATGTACGGTACCAATTATTCTTAGTGTATCTTCATTTTATCAACAAGCAGAGAGGGAAGGAAAAAATGACAGCATTAAAAACTATCGAGGGCGTAGGGGAAAAATATGCGGCAAAACTAAAGGGAGTGGGCATTGGCACCGCCGAGGCGTTGCTCATGAAAGGGGCAACCCCAAAGGGACGCAAGGAGATCGCCGAAGCCAGCGGGATCAGTGAAAAATTAATACTCGAGTGGATCAACCACGTGGATTTATTCCGCATCAAAGGTGTTGGTGAAGAATATGCGGATCTTCTTGAGGAAGCCGGCGTAGATACTGTCGTTGAGTTGGCACAGCGCAAGGCAGAAAACCTGCTCGAGAAAATGATTGCCGTCAATGCAGAAAAAAAGCTTGTTCGCCAGTTGCCGACTCTGCCAAAGGTGACTTACTGGATAGAACAAGCCAAGAAGCTTTCACGCATCATCCAATATTAATCTTTTGAATAAGGTTATGGCTAAACAGGCCTGCGATGGGAAACCACTATGCAGGCTAATTTTCGATTGAGACCCTACAACGATATTACCCTGAAGATGCGCAAAAATCGCTGGGTGTAATATCTACCAGGGGCAACATTTCAGCATTCATGGAGGGATTTAATGACCGAAACCAAACCACAGCTTTGGCAGCTAAATGAAGCTGTTCAAATCCAACCGCAGGCAGTGGTCAGCCGCACCTTGATCGATCAAAAAACCGGCACCCTCACCTTGTTTGGATTCGATCAGGCGCAAGGACTCAGTGAGCACACGGCTCCATTCGATGCGCTTGTGCAAGTATTGGAAGGTGAAATGGTAATCACCATTAATGGGGAAGCTTATCAGGTAAAACAAGGCGAAATGATTTTGATGCCTGCCAATCAGCCGCACGCATTACGCGCCGTCCGACCCACGCGCATGATGCTGGTGATGATCCGCTCATAAATATACCTCCTTTATAGAAAAAAGCATCCCCAATAAGCCAATCGGTTTAACCCTGGTTTGTCTTATGATTGGCTTTACGGTAAAATTCACTCACCATCATCACATCGGAGGCTCATCATGAGTATAAAGTTAACCTGGTTTGGTCACGCTGCGCTTGGCCTGGAAATAGGCGGCTATAAACTGTTAGTAGATCCTTATTTTACAGGCAACGCCGCTGCCAGTGTCAATCCTGATACCCTGTCACCGGATTTTATCCTGATCACGCACGGGCACCACGATCACCTGGGTGATACACCCAGTATCGCCCGCCGCACAGGCGCGCTGGTCATTAGCAACAATGAAATTCATAGATGGCTCCGTGAGAGGGGATTGCGCACCCACGGAATGCAGATTGGCGGCGGCTATAAGCATCCCTTTGGTCACCTGAAATTAACCCATGCTGAGCACGCCTCAGCGCTGCCGGATGAATCCTACGGGGGCAATCCAGCTGGTTTGTTGATCACCACCAGCGACAATACCAAAATTTATATCGCTGGCGATACTGGCCTGTTTAGCGATATGAAATTAATCGGCGAAGAGGGCATCTACCTGGCAGTGCTTCCCATCGGTGACAACTTCACCATGGGACCCGACGACGCCCTGCGCGCCGTTAAATGGCTTGAGCCAAAACATGTCATCCCTTATCACTACAACACCTGGGATCTGATCCGCCAGGACCCTCACGCCTGGGCAAAACGAGTCACTACCGAAACCTCATCGAAGGTGCATGTGCTCAATCCTGACGATAGCATCGAGTTGTAAATCTCCTAAGCCTTAATGGGGTTATTCCCCTTGTGAGGGACATCGAGAATAGATCAAAACGAACATTCCCCCTTCCTGCGCAAGGAAGGGGGTCTTGATTCGCCCTCCAACTCCGTTTTTGCTTCCAGACTGGAGATAATAATGTTCCGGTTCGGAAACACAGGATTCATGTTCGGGAAATGGTCATTTTGCTGCTCAATCTGATAGGTTTTGAGTGGCTATTACAGGTACGATACGTTCGTGTGAACCACAGAAGTTACTCCTGAATCGACGCGCGGAGGATCCATGGCGCTTTCTGAAGGACGCGGGGGTGTAAAATTCTACAATCTATCTCTGGATGAGCGTTTAAAGCGGCTGCAGGAGGAGACCGGCCTGCCCAACGAGGCTTTGAAGGCGTTGTCAGGTGAAGCCGGCTTGAATCCCGAGCAGGCGGATCACATGATCGAAAACGTGATCGGGCTGCACAGTCTTCCGCTCGGTGTTGCTCAGAATTTTGTTATCAACGGCCGCGAGGTGCTGGTGCCCATGGCGATCGAAGAACCTTCGGTGGTCGCTGCGGCTTCCAATATGGCAAAGCTGGCCCGCCCCACTGGCGGCTTTTTTGCCACCAGCACGCCCCCAGAGATGATTGGGCAGATACAAATCCTCGATCTGTCTGACCTGCCTGCCGCCCGTCAACGCCTGCTAGAAGAAAAATCAGCGCTGCTGACAGAAGCTGCAACGATCGATCCTGTCCTTCAAAAGCTTGGCGGCGGCCCGCGCGATTTAGAAGTGCGCTTGATTCAGGATTCGCCCATCGGGCCCTTCCTGGTGCTGCACCTGATTTACGACGTGCGCGACGCAATGGGCGCCAATGCGGTCAACACCGCGCTCGAGATGCTCTCGACGCGCGTCCAGGCAATCACTGGCGGCAGACCGCATCTACGCATTCTCTCCAACCTGGCTGACCGCCGGCTGGCGCGCTCTCAAGTCATCATTCGCCTGGAAGATCTGGCTTTTGGCTATTTCAGCGCCGAAACAGTCCGCGACGGTATCCTGGCTGCCTGGGCTTTTGCCACCGTCGATCCCTACCGCGCGGCTACGCATAACAAGGGCATCATGAATGGCGTAGATGCAGTCGTTCTGGCAACCGGCAATGATTGGCGCGCTATCGAAGCCGGCGCGCATGCCTACGCAGCCCGTTCCGGGCGCTATACCAGCCTGAGTACCTGGGGGAAAGACGAAGCAGGCAACCTGATCGGCTCAATCGAGATGCCCATGGCAGTCGGCATCATCGGCGGTGCGACCCGCGTGCACCCCACTGCCCGCGCTGCGCTGCAATTGCTCGGCGTGAAAACCGCCAACGAATTAGCCGAAATCATCGTTTCGGTCGGATTGGCGCAAAACCTGGCTGCTATCCGGGCGTTAGCCACCGAAGGCATTCAGCGCGGGCACATGAGCCTGCACGCACGCCAGGTCGCAATCGCTGCCGGCGCCACCGGCGAGATGGTCAACCGCCTGGCTGACCAGTTGATCAAAGAAAAAACAGTGCGCATCGACCGCGCTGAAGAAATCCTAAAAGAATGGAAAAAAGTACCAGACCAGTAATTCCATGCCGGTCTGGATCAAACTGTTGGAGAGACATATGGAAAATCCTGAAATCCCTTCGCTGCTGCTTAAACCTGACCGCCCGGTTGGCATCGTCGGTTACGGCGCTTATGTGCCGCGCTATCGCCTGCCCGCCAGCGAAATTTCCCGCATCTGGAAAGGCGGGCGTGAAGGCGGCCCGATCAAAGAGAAAGCCGTTCCCGGCCTGGACGAGGACGTGATCACCATGTCGATCGAAGCCGCCCGCAACGCGCTCAAGCGCGCCCGCATCGACCCTGCGGAACTCCGCGCGATCTGGGTCGGCTCTGAGTCGCATCCTTATGCCGTTAAGCCCAGTTCGACGGTCGTTGCCGAAGCGATTGGCGCCTCGCCAAATATCCAGGCAGGCGATTGGGAGTTTGCCTGCAAGGCCGGCACCGAGGCAATGGTGGCCGCCATTGCCATGGTCGGCGCGGGCATGGGTAAATACTCGCTGGCGATCGGCGCGGACACAGCTCAAGGTCGTCCTGGTGATGCGTTGGAATACACGGCTGCGGCTGGCGGGGCGGCATTCATCTTTGGGCCGGCAGCCGAATCGCTGGCATCCATCGACGCCACCTACTCCTACGTGACTGACACGCCCGATTTCTGGCGGCGCGCCCACCAGCGCTATCCCTCGCACGGACAGCGCTTCACCGGCGAGCCGGCTTATTTCAAGCACATCACCGAGGCAGGGAAACGCTTGATGTCCGGCGCTGGACTGAAAGCCTCCGATTTCCAATATGCCGTCTTCCACCAGCCCAATACTAAGTTTCCCCAGCGGGCGGCTTCTCTGCTCGGTTTTACACCTGAGCAGACCAAGACCGGGTTGCTTTCGCCGGTGATTGGTAATACCTACGCCGGCGCTGCCATCATCGGCCTGACAGCCATCCTGGATGAGGCCAAAGCCGGCGACCGTATCCTGATGGTCTCCTACGGTTCCGGCGCTGGCTCGGATGCCTTCTTGATCACGGTCACTGAGGCAGTCGCCGAGCGGCAGAAACTGGCGACCACCACCCAGGATTACATCAGCCGCCGAACCGAGATCGACTACGGCATGTACGTGCGCCTGCGCCACAAGCTGGCGGATTAAGGAGAAAGCTGCCAATGCGTGAAGTAGTCATCGCCGGTATTGGACAAACTCCCGTTGGGGAGCTTTGGAACATCTCGCTGCGCAGCCTGGCCTACCGGGCAATCAAAGCCGCCCGTCAGGATGCAGGTGGTCTCATGCCTCAGGCGCTCTACATCGGTAATTTCCTCTCATCGATCACCTCGCATCAGGCCAATCTTGGATCGCTGTTGACGGATAATTGCGGCCTAAACGGGATCGAATCGTACACCGCCGAAGCCGCTGGCGCTTCCGGTGCAGCCGCTTTTCAGTTGGGCTATTCGGCGGTTTCCTCTGGGTGTGTGGACATCGCCATGGTGCTCGGCGTAGAAAAGTACACCGATTTGATCGGCAGTCAGCAGGATGCCGCCATTGCACAATCAATGGACGCTGATTACGAGGCTGCGCCAGGATTGACCCTAGCCAGCCAGGCCTCGCTGCTCATGCGCCGCTATATACACGAGTACGGCGCTCCACGCTCGGTCTTTGGCGCTTTTCCGATCATCGCTCACGCCAACGCGGTCAACAACCCCAACGCTTTGTATCGCAAGGCCATCCGCCAGGATACTTATGAAAAAGCGGAACCGCTGGTGGATCCGCTCAACCTGTTCGACCAGGCCCAATATGCTGACGGCGCCGCTGCGGTCATGCTGACCACGCCGAAAATTGCCGCCGGGATGCAACATCCATTGGTGCGCGTGCGCGGATCGGCAGGCGCGATCGACACGCTTGCCATCCACGACCGCCCCGATCCACTGGCCTGGGATGCTGCCCGCTTCGCGGTGCAGCGCGCTTGCGAGATGGGCGGAATCATGCCCGGCGAGGTCGATCTGTTCGAATTGGACGACGCTTTTTCGATTTATGCCGTGCTCTGCCTGGAAGCCGCCGGTTTTACCGAGCGAGGTCAGGGTTGGCGGCTGGGGCAAATCGGCGAACTGGCATTGACCAGCCGCTTGCCGATTTTAACCATGGGCGGCAGCAAAGCCCGCGGGAACCCCCTCGGCGCGGTTGGTGTGTACCAAATCGTGGAAGCGGCGATGCAATTACGCGGCCAGGCTGGCGCCAGCCAGGTCAAAGATGCCCGCCTGGCGCTGACTCTCAACGTTGGCGGACCAGCCTCGACGGCTTTCGCGCATGTCCTCGAGCGTTATACCCACACTTGATAGCTTTTGATAGTCTTTTGGTTGACTTGATAGGTAATGATAGAAACGGACTTATAGACTATACCCTGGATTAATATGCACCGAGGAGATCAGTCATGGAAATTCCGCGACACTGGCGCTTGAAACAACAAAGGTACACTCTGGTTGGTGAAATTTGCCCGCACTGCGAGAGTAAAATTTTCCCGCCGCGCGATGTCTGCCCGCACTGCGGCAGCGATGCGCGCACTACCTTCACCTTCTCTGGGCGCGGCGAAGTTTACTCGTTCACGACGGTTATCGAAGCGCCGGCTGGCTACGAGGAGACTGCCCCCTATACGGTGGCGCTGGTCAAGCTGGAAGAGGGTCCGGTAGTCACTGCCCAACTCACCGACCTGGACGGCACGGAACCGCAGATCGGCATGCCGGTCGAGATGGTCACCCGCCGGATTCGCCAGGACGGCGACGAGAAGGGCATGATCGTGTACGGGTATAAGTTCAGGCCGGTGCTTGCCGGGCCACAGTAAGCA
>JAXDCA010000034.1:0-10024 GCA_034678305.1 Bellilinea sp. | reverse complement strand
GGCGCTGAGTTGGAAGGCGCGCTGCTCGGGCGGCTCGAGGCCAAGGCGGGAGAAGAACTGCTTGAAGATGCTCATACTTATATTGTATAGAACATTTGTTCGCAAGTCAAGAGGGAACAACGTGTCGAGTGTCGGGTGTCAGGGGTCACGGGTGGGGCTAGTGGGCTTGTGTTTTGGTGTTCTGGTGTTCTGGTGTTCTGGTGTTTCAGGCAGGGTCCCGGCGGCGGGCAGGGGCGAAGCATCCTCCCCGGGCTCTGATTAGGAACCGACGCTGCTCCCGCGGATGCTTCGCCCTTATGGGATGACGCGATCGTATCCGCCTGGATGAAGCGCCCCAGCGCGAGAGAAGGACGGTTTTCCACGCTCCGCCACGCCGTTTCTCAGGTGAAAACGGTGCATGTTCAATAGAATCTCTCTACCTTCCTCGCTCTCCAACGAATAATTACCCCGCTAAAGGCAACCGCAATCAGTATAGTAATATCCGAGGCTAAATTCAAGAGATCACCAGAATACCAGAGCACCAAAACACCCTCTCAGTAGAATCCCGACACTCACTCTTCCCTACCACTTTCCTTCACGCCCCAAAATGCGTACAATTATGGTTTATACATCATTTTATCCAGGAGCAAGACCATGCAAGCACTCAAGGAGCGCATTCTGCGCGAAGGCAAGAATATGGGCGGCGGGATCCTCAAGGTGGACAATTTCATCAACCACCAGGTGGACCCGGAATTGATGGAAGCCTGCGGAATCGAACTGGCGCGCCGCTTTGCCCCGGTCAAGGCCACCCGCGTGCTGACCGCCGAGATTTCCGGCATCGCCCCGGCGCTGATGACCGCCCGCCACCTGGGCATCCCGGTGGTTTATGCGCGTAAATCCAAGCCGATCACCATGCCCGACACGGTCTACCTGACCATCGCCCCCTCGCACACCCGCGGGCATCCGACCGAGTTGATCGTATCGCCGGAATTCCTGGCGCGCGGCGAGCGGGTGCTGATCATCGACGATTTCCTTGCTTCCGGCGCGACCATCCTCGGCCTGGTGCGCCTGACCCAGGCCGCCGGCGCTACGCTGGTCGGTATCGGCGCGTTGATCGAGAAGACCTTCGAGGGCGGGCGGGATGCCCTGGTTGACCTTGGCGTACCGATCGAATCACTGGCGATCATCATCTCGATGATCGAAGGGAAGATCGTCTTCGCTCCATGAGCGATTGCATAGCGGTACTCGATTTCGGCTCGCAATACTCCCAGATCATCGCCCGGCGCGTGCGCGAGGCGCAAGTCTATTGCGAGTTGTTCCCCTGGAACACGCCCGGCGAGCAAATCCTGGCGCTGCAGCCTAAGGGGTACATCCTCTCCGGCGGGCCTGCCTCGGTTTACGAGCCTGGCGCGCCGTCGCTGCCGGACTATGTGCTTGCCTCGGGCAAACCCGTATTGGGCATCTGTTACGGCATGCAAGCCATCACCCGCGCGCTGGGCGGGCAGGTAGCTCCCTCGCGGGAGCGTGAATACGGCTCGGCGCAAATCGATACCGTTTGCGCCAATCCGCTCATCCCTGCCGGCAGTCACGCCGTGTGGATGTCGCACGGCGACCGCATCGAGACCCTGCCGGAGGGCTTCCAGGTTCTGGCTTCCAGCGTCAACAGCCCCATTGCCGCCATCGGCGACCCGACTCGCGGCCTGTATGGGCTGCAGTTCCACCCCGAGGTGCATCACACCCCCGGCGGCAGGGAGATGCTGCGCCGCTTCGTGCTGGATGTGTGCGCCTGCACCCCCGACTGGACGCCGGAATCGATCATCGCCCGCGAGGTCGAGCGGGTGCGCCGGCAAGTAGGCGCGGAGCCGGTGCTGGCGGCAGTCAGCGGCGGCGTGGATTCGAGCGTGGCAACGGCGCTGGTGCTGCGCGCTGTCGGCACGCAGCTGCGCGCGGTGTTCGTCGATACCGGTCTGCTGCGCAAAGATGAGCGCCAGCAGGTGGAGGCGGCCTTCAGCAAGAATCTGGGCGCAGAATTAAATGTGGTTGACGCTTCCGGCGTCTTTTTAAATGCGCTGGCTGGCATGATCGATCCGGAACAAAAACGTAAGATCATTGGCGAGACCTTCATCCGCGTTTTCGAGCAGCAGGCACGCGCGCTCGGCGAGCCGCGCTTCCTGGTGCAGGGCACGATCTATCCGGATGTAGTCGAATCCAGCGCGCCGGACCACAGCCAGGCGCAGCGCATCAAATCCCACCATAATGTCGGCGGGCTGCCGTCAGACATGTCCTTCGAGTTGGTCGAGCCGCTGCGCTATTTGTTCAAGGACGAAGTGCGCCTGGTCGGCGAGGCGCTGGGCCTGCCCGCCGAGTTGGTATGGCGCCAACCTTTCCCCGGCCCCGGATTGGCCGTGCGCTGCCTGGGCGAGATCACCCGCGAGCGGCTGGAACGCCTTCGCGCCGCCGACGCCATCTTCACCGGCGAGCTGATCCAGGCCGGGCTGCTGGGCCGGCGCACCCCGGATGAGCCCGGCACGATCGCGCAGGCTTTCGCCGTGCTGCTGCCGGTACGCTCGGTGGGCGTGATGGGCGACCAACGCACCTACCAAGAGGCCGTTGCCTTGCGCGCAGTGACCACCCAGGATTTTATGACCGCCGATTGGGCTGCCCTGCCGCCGGAGTTGTTGTCCAGAGTTGCCAGCCGTATTGTCAACGAGGTCGCGGGCGTCAACCGGGTGGTATATGACGTTACCAGCAAGCCGCCAGCGACCATCGAATGGGAGTGAGATACAATAAACCGCTTGCAAGCCTTTGCAATGATGCGAAGGAGCTTTTTTTGCGACAGAAGCGTTCTCCCGGCCTGCGGGGAGACTGCTTCGCTGCGCTCGCAGTGATCTCTGGGTGTCATTGCGAAGGAGCGTTTTTTGCGACTGAAGCAATCTCCCGCCCTGCGGGGAGACTGCTTCGCTGCGCTCGCAGTGACATCTGGGTGTCATTGCGAAGGAGCGTTTTTTGCGACAGAAGCGTTCTCCTGGCCTGCGGGGAGACTGCTTCGCTGCGCTCGCAGTGATATCTATCCCGATAAATCGGCGGAAAACCGTTGCTAGATCGTAGGCGCAGCTATTGTCAGGATGTTGTAAAATCAATGTGCTGCTCAGTGAAAAGCCGCATGCACAGACAAACCGCTTGGTTACTCACTATTCTTATAATCCTGGGGGGCAATTTAGGGATTCACACCGCCAGCGCGCAGGAGGCTGGTCGGATAGAGATCATCGAAATCAACAGCACGGATTTTCCCACGCTGCGAGTGCAATTCGAGGCCTTCGACGCGCAGAACCAGTTCGTCCAGGGTTTACAACCCGGGCAGGTGCGGGCAATAGAGGATGGCCAGGTTCGCCAATCCAGCGCGTTGGAACTGCTCCAGCCGGGCGTGCATTTTATCGTCGCTTACAACCTCAGCCCCGAGCTGAGTAATCACCAGGCCGGCGTTTCGCATTACGAAGCCATGCAATCAGCCCTGCTGGCCTGGGCGCAGACGCAGCCGGCTGAGACCAGCGACCAGTTCAGCCTGGCAGCCAATACCGGCATGCAATTGATCCGCAGCGAGGATCCGCGTGAGTGGGCAGCAGCCCTGGCCGGTTACCAGCCCAATCTGCTGGCTGAAACGCCAAATTTAAACTCGCTGACTCGCGCAGTGGACCTGGCCATCGACGCCAATTCGGGATCGCAGCGTAAGAACACGGTGCTATTCATCACCCCGCTGATCTTTTCCTGGAATCAAGAGGCCGTCACCAACCTGACCGAGCGCGCCGCGAATCAGGGCATCCGCATCAACATTTGGCTGGTTGCCAGCGAGACCGCCTCAGTCAGCAGCCCGCAGATCGTCCAGTCACTCGAATCACTGGCGGCGCAAACTGGTGGGCAGCTTTTCCTCTTCAGCGGTCAAACGGAGCTGCCAAACGTGGAGTTCTACCTGCAACCGCTCCGCTACCTCTACCGCGCGGATTTCGAATCGCAGGCCAAAACGACTGGCACCCATGAGATCCAGTTGGAAATCGAGCGCGAAGGCGTCCGGCTGACCTCCAACAGCAAGCCGGTCGATATCCATGTCGAGCCGCCCAATCCGATTTTTCTCTCGCCGCCAACCCTGATCGAGCGCAAATGGATCAAGGAGGAAGGGCAAAAGGACAGCCAACTCCAGCCCGGATCAGCGCTGGTGCACATCGTTGTCGAATTTCCGGATGGGCACGAGCGCTCGTTGAAGTCCAGCCGGCTGTACGTCGACGGTGCTCTGGCGGCGGAGAACGGCGCGGCGCCGTTCGATGAATTTACCTGGGATTTGAGTTCCTACACCAGCGACGGACGCCACATGCTGCGCGTCGAAGTCGAAGACAGCCTCGGCCTGGTAAAATCCAGCATCGAAACGCCAGTGGATTTGACCGTCGAGCCGCAGAAGACGCTGCCTCTGAACGCCCTCCTGACCAGCGAGCGCCTATTGACGCTGGGAGGGATTCTGGCTGCAGGGTTAGTATTGGCCCTGGCGCTGATCCTATCTGGCCGTCAGAGCCGCAGCCGCCGGCAGGGACGCCTAAGACGCGCAAACGCTGATCCGCTCACCCAGCCGGTACCGGCGCGCATCGAACCGCCCAGCCAGCCGCGCAAGAGCGCAGCCGTCTCTTCCGCGGAGAGAACCACTGTACCACGGCGTCCCGCCGCTGAATTTGCTTCAGCAAAAGCCTGGCTGGTTAGGATAGTTGAAAACGGCGCCGATGCGACGGTCGCCGCGCGATTGGAAACAACCCCGCCAGTCACCAGCGCCATCCCACTCATCCGTCGTGAAACCACTATCGGCAGCGACCCCCGGCGCGCGCTCTACCGCCTTGATTCCGCCACGGTCAGCGGCTTGCACGCGCGTATCCTGCTAACCCCTGAGGGGGATTACCGCATCCTCGATTCCGGATCGGTTGCTGGCACCTGGGTCAATTACGGGCCGGTGCCAAGCCAGGGGCTGCTGCTCAAACATGGCGACCTGGTCCAGATTGGGCGGGAAATGTTCCGCTTCCAACTGGCGCAACCGCCCGAACAAAAACCGCCGGACATCGAAATCATCGAGGATCAGCCATGAAACGCGTAGAGCATTCGCATCTGACCGTCGTTGCGCAAACAGACGAGGGCGCTCGCGGCAAGAAAAACGAAGACCGTTACGGCGTTGCGGCCTTTCAACGCAAAGACCGCCGCAAAACGCCAGTTTTGCTGGCAGTGCTCGCCGACGGCATCGGCGGACACCGCGCCGGAGAAGTGGCCGCCGACCTGGCTGTCAATCAGATCAGCGCCTATATAGCTTCCGCGGCTGAGGATCTACCGCCGGTCGAACTCCTGCAGGGCGCGGTGCGCGCTGCCAGCCAGATGATCCACCAGCACGCCTCCGCTGCGCCCGAGCGGCAGGGGATGGGCGCCACCTGCGCCGTCGCCTACGTAATCGGCACGTGCCTGTTCGCTGCCAATGTCGGCGACTCGCGCATCTATCTGCTGCGCGGCGGTCAATTGCATCAATTGAGCACAGATCATACCTGGATCCAGGAGGCGCTCGACAACGGCCTGCTAAGCGAAGATCAGATCAAGGGACATCCCAACGCGCATATCATCCGCCGATTCCTTGGCTCGGCGCAACCGCCCGAGGCTGCTATACGCCTGCAGTTCGGGTCAGCGCTCCCCGAGGCAGCAAAAATCGAGCCGGGCATCCCGCTGCAAAAGGATGATATCCTGCTGTTGTGCTCCGACGGCCTGACCGACCTGGTCAGCAACGATGAAATCACCGCAGTGGTCAGCTCACAGGAGTTGGAAGCCGCCGCCGGCAGCTTGATCGATCTGGCTAACCAGCGCGGAGGACACGACAATATCACGCTCATCCTCATGCAGGTGCCAAAAACAGCAGTAAGGAAAAATGGCCGCGTGCGCAAACTCTTTTGGGCAGGCTGCCTTTCCTTCATTGCGATTCTCGTTCTGGCTGCCGCGGTGCTGTACGGCACAGGCTGGTTTTCACGAGAAGCCAGCGCCACCGCCACTGCGACGCTGGAATGGACGCTGCCGCCGCTAGCCACGAGCGCGCTCGAGCGAACACCATCAGCTCCAACCGCAGCGCTGCCTGTCGCAAGCGCCTATCCTGGTCAGGAATTAAACCCGCCTGACGCCTCTTTTGCCACGGAACCGTCCGGCGCGACCATGACCCCATGGCCGACCAACCCTTTCCCAGCAGCCAGCGCTTATCCATAAACGGCGCGTCGAACGATGCCGCACGAAGAGATTCATGCGGGCGCAGGGGATTATGATATACGGGGATGCGATACCGAACCCTGCGCCCCTACAATTGCCGTTAGGGATGGTTATTTACGGGCGCAGGGGATTACGATTCACGGGGATGCGATAATGAACCCTGCGCCCCTACCATATTTCCAATAAAAATGTAATAAAACATGTAGTGGCGCAGGGTTATTACGCAGGGTTCTGATCGTTCCAGACCCACTGCGCCTATGTTATTAATGCAAAATTATCTTTCCGGCATCAACAATTTCCCGACTGCCCTGGCGCGGTCAGGCAGATTTTACGACTGACGAATGACCGGCATATCCAGCATATGACCTTCCAATGCGAAGGCGCCCGCCTCGAATGCATGCGCCGTCCCCTGAATAGCTAATAATGCAGACAGCTCAATCATCGAATACGAGCCAATGACCGTAAACCTCGACTTGCGCTCCAGTACAGCCGTGCTATCATTACCGTATCGTTATGGATCATTTTGTGCAACACGCCACCCGCAGCCTGCCTGAGAATTACGTCCTGCGCGTACGCTTCAGCGCCCGCGATCAACGTACCATGCTGGCGATAAACGCCGCCGGCTTTGTCCTGCTGTTCCTTTTTGGCTGGCTGTTCATCGTGGCTGCACTCTGGCTGCGACCGGAGGACACCACCGCAGTGCTGAGCTCCAATTGGGGCGGTTGGAAGCCTCTGGCGGCGATTATCGGCGTGCTGCTCCTTTCGGGGATTACTATCTACCTGCACGAGGCCATCCATGGGCTGGGATTCTGGCTGGCGACCAGAACCCGCCCGGTTTTCGGCATGCGCAGCGTATACGCTTACGCCGCCGCGCCGGAATGGTACATCCCGCGCGATCCCTATTTATTGATCGGCCTGGCGCCGCTGTTGTCGATCAGCATCATCGGGATTTTCCTGATCGCTTTTGTGCCCGGCATGCTGATTGGTCCCATCCTGGTGGTGCTGGTGATGAACGCCTCCGGCGCGGTTGGCGATTTGTGGGTGGCTGTCTTACTGCTGCGTCAGCCGGCTGACGCGCTGGCCTGCGACAGCGGCGAAGAAGTGCGCATCTACGCCCCGCACCGTTAAGCCTCTGGTTGACAGCCCCTGACCCAGAAGTTACAATCAAGCCCGCATGGCTGGCATGGATTATCTCAATTCGCTGAACAGCGCCCAGCGCCAGGCGGTCACTGCCGGACTGGGACAGGTGCTGGTCCTGGCGGGACCAGGCTCCGGCAAGACGCGCGTGCTGACCCAGCGCATCGCCTACCTGGTGCAGGGGCTGGGAGTGCGCCCGCAGAACATTCTGGCGGTCACCTTCACCAACAAGGCCGCCCGCGAGATGGAATTCCGCCTCGAGAAGCTGCTGCAGGAGGATTTCAAGGGCATCTGGCTGGGCACCTTCCATGCGAATTGCGCGAAAATCCTGCGCCGCGAAGCGCAGTACGCTGATTTCGACAACAATTTCGTGATTATGGACGCTGACGACCAGCTGGCGATCGTCAAACGGGCGATCAAGGACCTCAACCTGGACGAGAAATCCTACCGCCCGACCAGCATCCACGCGGCTATCTCTACCGCCAAGAATAACCTGATCACTGCGGCGGATTATCCCGCGCAAAGCTACCGCGACGCGGTCGTCAAGCGAATCTACGAGCGCTACCAGGAACTGCTGCGCGCCTCCGACGCGGTCGATTTCGACGACCTGCTGCTCGAGGCAGTTCGCCTGCTGGTAGATAACCCCCAGGTGCGCGAGAAATATGCCCGCCGCTTCGAGCACGTGCTGGTGGATGAGTTCCAGGACACCAACCTGGTGCAGTACGAGCTGCTCAAGCTGCTCGGCTCGCATCACGGCAATATTTTCGTCGTCGGCGACGAGGACCAATCGATCTACCGCTGGCGCGGCGCGGATTATCGCAACGTGCTGCGCTTCGAAGAAGATTTCAAAGGCTCGCAGAAAATCCTGTTGGAGCAGAACTACCGCTCGACCCAGACCGTGCTGGACGCTGCCCGCGCGGTGATCGACCGCAACGCTTTCCGCACCCCCAAACACCTTTTCTCCAACCGCGGCAAGGGCGACCGCATC
The DNA here is from genome assembly GCA_034678305.1 of Bellilinea sp. Classification (GTDB taxonomy): domain Bacteria; phylum Chloroflexota; class Anaerolineae; order Anaerolineales; family Anaerolineaceae; genus Bellilinea. Next base: position 1,653 of record JAXDCA010000034.1, on the reverse strand, counting down.
ACCCTCTACGAAGCCGCCGACGATCACGCCGAGGCCGCCTACGTGGTGGATACCATCCGCCAGCGGCTGGCGGGCGGCAGGGCTAAAGGCGGCGATTTCGCGGTGATGTACCGCACCAATGCCCAATCGCGCCTGCTGGAAGAGGCTTTCCTGCGGGTTGGCCTGCCTTACCGGCTGGTGGGAGCGCAGCGCTTTTACGGGCGGCGCGAGGTCAAGGATATCATCGCCTTCCTGCGCCTGGCGCACAACCCCGAGGACGAAATCTCGCTGCTGCGGGTGATCAATGTGCCGCCGCGCGGGATCGGTGAGAAGACCCTCATTGCCCTGCAATTGAACGCGCGCCAGGTCAACCTCTCGCCCGGCAGGCTGCTGCTCGAGCTCGGTCAGCAGGGCGAGAAATCAGCCAATTGGGACAAGTTCAGCGGGCGAGGCGCATTGATGCTGGCGGATTTTGGCGGGACTCTGTCTGCCTGGCGCAGCCTGCACGAGAACGACCAATCGCTTCCGGCGCTGTTCGACCGCATCCTGGCGGATACCGGCTACCGCGAGTATATCGACGACGGCAGCGAGGAGGGCAGCGACCGTTGGGCAAACGTCGAGGAGCTGCGCAAGCTGGCCTACGACTACGCCGAGCGCGGGCTCACTGTTTTTCTCGAGAATCTGGCGCTGGTTTCCGACCAGGACACCATCCCGAACGACGAGGCCACCGCGCCGACGCTGCTGACGCTGCATGCCGCCAAGGGATTGGAGTTCAACCAGGTGTTCATCATCGGCCTGGACGAGGGCTTGCTGCCTCATTCCCGCTCCAAGGATGATGTCGAGGAGATGGCCGAGGAGCGCCGCCTGTTCTACGTCGGGCTGACGCGCGCCAAGAACCACGTCCAGCTGGTGCGCTGCCATCAGCGCAGCACCTTCGGCTCGTATGAGCAGCAGGAGCCGTCACAGTTCCTCGAAGACCTGCCCGAGGATCTGGTGCTTCACCAGGGATTGAGCCGCTACGGCTGGAGCGCCTCGCTGCAGCCGCGCCCAAAGACCTGGATGGTGGGGGTCAACAGTCACGGCAGCGGCAGCGCGCCGATCATCGAGCAGCGCTACCGTCCGGGCGACCATGTGCGCCACCCGGCGTGGGGCGACGGCGTCGTCATGGAAAGCCGCGTCCAGGAGGACGACGAGACGGTCGACGTGTACTTCGAGAGCGTCGGCTTCAAGCGCCTGGTGGCGTCGATGGCGAACCTGGAGATTTTGCCGAAGAAGTAGAAGAGTGTCAGGTGTCAGGGGTCAAGTAGGGGTGTTTTGGTGTCCTGGCAGTAGTAGGTTGCTGTAACGCCGTGTAAAAGATTGCCATGGGCCAAGTGTCAAGGATCAAGGCGTGCTACGGTGTTCGATTTGCCGGCTCTGCTTCTCAATCCACTTGATCAACTGGTAGTTGCCGTACCCGATAACCACCATGGCCAACAGGAAAATCGGATAGGCGATCCGCCAGTTTCCAGGGCCGGTCATCATCGACCACTCAGACATCCCCCCGATTCCAGCCAGGAGCGTGAGCGGCATGAAGATCGTGGTGATAATCGTCAGCCGCCTGACGGTCGCGTTTGTATCATTGGAGGCTTTGGTCATCTGGTTGTTCAACATCGACAGGTACATTTCCATCAG
>JAXDCA010000033.1:0-3409 GCA_034678305.1 Bellilinea sp. | reverse complement strand
GATGCCCGAGCCGCCCAGCCATAGTACCAGGAGCGGCATGCTGGCCAGGCTTGCCAGCGCCCAGGGGGCTGAATCCTTCATGAGATAACCGACGGCAAGAAAACCGAGCAGCCAGGCGTCTCCCCAGGGGAAAAAGAATAGCAGAATCCCTAAGATCGAGGAAATTCCTCTTCCGCCGGTAAATTTGAGGTAGATTGGCCAATTGTGTCCGATCATGGCGGCGATGCCTGCGATGGCTGCCACAACCTCGCCTAATCCCAGCCGCAAGCCAAGATAGGTTGGGAGAGCCGTCTTGGCGACGTCCAGAATGCCCACCGGCACGACCATCCAATGGTGGACATGCTCGAAAACCATCGATCCGCTCACGGTCCCGCTGCCGTAACGGCGCAGGTCGATGCCTTTGCTCAACCTGGCGGCCAGGTAGGCAAACGGTATCGACCCAAGCAGGTAGGCGGATAGGATCAACAGAACGGAAATTAAAGGTGCTTCTGACATCGGTTTCATGGTAGTGAAAGATCTATCTCACGGTCAATCGAACGGTCCCTTATATCCTGACATCGGTCGGCTTGATCGCATTCTGGTTTATTCTCAACAGGCGTGGATAAAACGCAAAGCTGAGCAGATAGGGCAAAAAGGTCTGCAAGATGCGGTAAAGGATTGCTGACAGAACCGCTTGCTCGAAACTGCCTCCTTGAAGAACGACCAGGCTGGTGATTATGGCTTCCTGGATGCCAATCCCGCCAGGCAGCGCAGCGATCACCCCAATCAGGGTGGAAATCACGAAAATTGCGGCAGTGTTGATAAACGAATATCCAGGCCCGAAAGCTTTCAGACAAAAATCCAGCGCGATGACGCTGCATACCCATTCAGCCAGAAGCAACAACATCACCAGGTGAGTACGCTTGCGGCCTTGCTTCATCGCGTCAACCGCCCTGGAAGCGCGTTGAATATAATCATTCACCAGCGGGGATATGTCGCGCCTGGCTATCTTTTTGACCAACCAGACCGCCATCTTCGCGATGAGAGCGCGTAACCGGCTGTTGAATAACACGCTGGCAGCGGCAAAACCCATCAAAAGGCCGAGTACTGTCAGGAAAATCAGAGCGCTCAACACGGCAGCGGTCACCGGCTGAGTGACCAGGATATAGATGATCGCAATCGGGAACAACGCCAGCATGATCAGGCTGCCAAGCAAATAATGAATGAAAGAGGAGTTGAGCACATCGGTCAAATGGTTGCCATACGGCTTCATGATCCAATAACGCATCGTGAAGCCAGCCGCGCCGCCGCTCCTCACCAGGCGGTTGAGGATGTTGGTTACGAAAAAGGTCGCGGCAAGCTCGAAAACGGGCATTTTGATCCCTGCCAGCGGGGCAAGGACGACATAGGAAATGCTGACCAGGATATGAGAGCACGCAACGAAACACAACGCTCCTGGCAGATATTTCCAATCCGCCTGCCTGAGGATTTCGACGATGCGTTCGCGGTCAAACAGGATTAACACCAGCCCAAGCAGTAACATGAGCAGAACCGGCGCCAGGATATTCCAGTTGATTTTTTGCACCGGATTATGAATTGTTCGATTCTTTAGAAGATTCATCTTTACGAAAGTAAACCAACCAGTCTTCAATAAGGCTTTGGTCGCGGCTATGGCCTAGCAAAGTCACGCTATTATATTATCACCTTTAATGGCATATAATCATATATACAACTGTAGCATTGTGACAATCAGAATAACCAGGTGTTAATGGGGATAATCAAGAAAAGGAGGCGTACAATGATGATTTCAAACGACTCCCCTGGCTTTTTGAACAGTCGTCAGGATGCCCCCGCGGCTAGAGTCGCTATTGTCACCGACAGCATTGCTCAGGTGCCGGCGGAAACAGCCAGCCGGTACGGGATTCATATCGTTCCGTTCTCGGTAGTGGTCGAGGGTGAAACGATTAAAGATTTAAGCGACTACAACCTGGGTAAACTCTACCGGCGCATGCGCACCGAGAAGAACCTGCGCCTGAGCACCTCCGCACCGTCCATTGGGGAATTCTACGAAATGTTCGTGAATACCCTCAACAGCGGCGCAAAATCGATTGTGTATGTCGGCATCACCAGCCGGCTCAGCCATGGCTTCAGCACCGCGGTGGAAGCCGCCAGGATGGTACACGATGCCTATGGAGAGCAAACCGTCTCTCTGATCGATACTCGCATGGCAACGGTTGCGCAGGGTTTCTTGGCGATCGAGGCGGCCAAGATGGCAATCAACGGGGCCAGCCCAAAGGAGATCATCCACCATGTAGGGAACGAAAGAAAGCGCATCGGTTTCGCCGCCGGCCTGGAGACGCTCGAATATCTTGCCCGCGGCGGGCGCATCGGCAAAGCCGCCTATATGCTCGGGAGCGTTATCCGCATCCTGCCGGTCGTGACCCTGGATCAAAAAGGGGAGGTCATGCCGATTAGCAAGAGTTTTGGCTACAATCGGGTGCTCGAAGACTGCATCCGTTATGTGAAGGAAAAGGTTGCTGGTTACCGCACGCTCACTCTGGCGGTGATGCACGCCGACGCGCTGCAGTGGGCAGAAAAGCTGCAGAAAATGGCTGTCGAGCAATTTCACCCGGATGAGATCTTCATCACGGGTTTCACCCCGGCCATGGTCGCCCACACCGGTCCAGGATTGATTGGGTTGGCGTATCACTGGAAGCCGTGATGGTATTTTAGCCCTCACCCTTGGTCCCTCTCCCTCGCGATGACAACGGGTAGGGGCAATTCATGAATTGCCCCTACATGCCCGGCGAGGAGATCGCTCAATTTTCCGAATCACATCGTCAATTTGTAGAGGCGCAGGGAGACAATCCACTCATCGTCATGATCCACAACCCTGCGCCCCTACACCGATGGTATCGATCCTTGGATTATATCCACCGCGCGGCAATCACAATCCGGCGAGGAGATCGCCGCGGTCGCATAAATCGCTCCTTCGCGATGACAGCGGGTAGGGGCAATTCATGAATTGCCCCTCCATGCCCGGCGAGGAGATCGCTCAATTTTCCGGATCACATCGTCAATTTGTAGAGGCGCAGGGAGACAATCCACCCATCGTCATGGTCCACAACCCTGCGTCCCTCCACCGATGGTATCGATCCTTGGATTATATCCACCGCGCGGCAATCACAATCCCGGCGAGGAGATCGCCGCGGTCGCATAAATCGCTCCCTCGCGATGACAACGGGTGTCAATGCGAGCGCAGCGAAGCATTTATTTGCCCATGGTTTATTGGTCTTCTATATCGAAATATAAATATAATAATCAAGCAACTTGAATTAACTTATACTGGTAGCGATTTTCATGTGGAGGTAACTATGTGGAAAGAATTCAAAGCATTTATCATGCGCGGCAATGTCATGGATCTGGCCAT
>JAXDCA010000032.1:0-7022 GCA_034678305.1 Bellilinea sp. | reverse complement strand
GCACCCCCTTCTCCACCACCGCTTTGTTGAGCACGGGCAGCACGCCAGGCATCCCGGAGCATACCGGGCAGATATTGGTATTGGGCGGGTCGTTCCACGAGTCCGCCTTACAGGCGCAGAAAATCTTGGTGGTGGTGTTGAGCTGGATGTGGGTTTCCAGGCCGATCACGGCTTCGAATTCGGTCATAAGGGGCTCTCTCTTACCATAACAAAATACGACTCATTCCGCTAACGCAGCACCAGCGGCCTGACCTTGCGCCAGGGCTCGTTTTCGGTGGCCAGCTCGTAGGCGCGGCCGATGCGCAGCAGCAGCGCCTCGTTGAAATCAGCGCCGAGCAGCTGAATGCCAACCGGCAGCCCGTCCTTGTCCAGCCCTGCCGGCAGTGAGATGCCCGGCACGCCGGCGTGGTTAGCTGGCACGGTCAATTGGTCGGCATACTGCATCAATACCGAGTCGCCGTAAACCGCGCCCATTTTGAAGGCGGTGGTCGGCGTGGTCGGGGTGAGCAGCGCGTCCAGACGGTGCTTGCCGTTTGGATCCATGGCCTGCTCGAAGTCGCGGCGGATGAGGGTGCGCACGCGCAGCGCGCGTTGATAATATTGCGCGCTGTACTGGGCGGCGCTGACGTACATGCCCATCAGGACGCGCAGCTTGGGCTGCAGCCCAAAACCCTCATTGCGGGTGCGGCGGTAGAGCTCCTTCAAGTCGTTGACCGGGTGAGTCGTGCGATAGCCGTACTTGACCCCATCATAACGGTGCAGGTTGGAAGCTGCCTCCACGCGGCTGACGACAAAATAAGCCGGGACACCGTAGCGCGTGTTGGGCATGGGTACATCTTCGACGATCTCCGCGCCAAGCTCAGCCAGCACCTCTGCCGCGCTGCGCACCGCCGCCTCGATATCCGCGGGCAGCGGCTGCTGAGTGTACTCGCCCGTCACCGGGTCGGGGAAGGCGATGCGGAAATAGTCCGGCGATAAGCCAATGCGCAGACCTTTGACGCCCTCCTCGAGCGCGGCCAGGTAATCGGCGACCGGCACGTTGACGGCGGTCGAGTCGCGCGGGTCGGGCCCGGCGATGGTCTGCAGCATCAACGCGGCGTCCACCACGTTGCGCGCCACAGGTCCGGGGCAGTCCAGCGAGGAACCGAAGGCGATCATGCCGTAGCGCGAGACGCGCCCGTAGGTTGGTTTGACGCCGACCACGCCGCAAAAAGCAGCCGGCTGGCGCACCGATCCGGCTGTGTCGGTGCCAAGCGAGAGCGGCGCTTCACCTGCGGCGACCGAGGCGGTCGAGCCGCCCGAAGAGCCGCCCGGCACGCGCGCGGGATTCCATGGGTTGCGCGGCGAAGGCTGGAAGGCTGAGGATTCGGAGGACGAACCGTAAGTGAATTCATCCAGGTTAACCTTGCCGAGCATCACTCCGCCGGCGGCTTCCATGCGCTCGACGGGCGTAGCGGTGTAGGGCGCGGTGAAATTAGCCAGAATCTTCGAGGCGGCAGTGGTTGGTGTGCCTTGCACGGCAAAGATATCCTTGACTGTGAAGGGGATGCCTGCCAGCGGACCGGGATCTTCGCCGACGGAAAGCTTGCGGTCGACCTCTTCAGCCTGGGCGCGCGCGCGCTCGGGCGCAAGGGTGATGAAGGCGTGCACTTTTTGTTCGTCTTCAGCGGTCGGCGAGCCTGGCTCGAGGACGCCGGGACGTCCGTCCACCTGGGCGATACGCCGCAGGCACGAATCGAGTATCTCGACGGCGGAAATTTGCCTCTTGCGCAGCAACAGGCTTAATTCATAGGCGGGGGTGTCGCATAATTCCATCGCGGACTACTCCAGGGTGGTATGGGGGATGTCCGGAACGACGATATAGCCATCCCGGTTCTCCGGCGCCTGTGACAGGATTTCGCCAGGATTGGGGTAGGGCTGCCATTCGTCATTGCGCGGAGGCGGGCTGGTCTGCTCTGTGTACGGCACGCCGTGCGAGGTGATCCGCGTCGAATCATCCAGCGGGATGGCTTCCAATTCGTGGATGGCCTTGAGCTGGTGGTTCAGCTCACGCAGCAGGTAGGCGGCCTGCTCCTGATCCAGCTCGAGGGCTGCCAGCCCGACCAGATGATCGAAGGTTTGCTGAGAAATGGATTCGCTCATTTGGATTCCGATCCGGTAAGTGTTTAAGTGAGACAACCTGCCAGAATGACCATTGAAACGCGGTTAATCTTACCATAATGCTCTCCTGGTGACCCATGGAAACCCATTTAACTCTGTTTATTGAGAATAAGAGGTGGTCGAGGGGCTTTCCTATAAATAAAAAAATGGCCTGTAGAAAACAGGCCAAAATGGACAGGCTGGCTCCTTTGGATGACTTAAGGCGACGGTTCGGTTGGCGGTGGTGGAGATTCAGTTGGCGGTGGTGGGGGTTCGGTCGGCGGTGGAGGTTCGGTAGGTTTTTCGGTTGGCGGCGGAGGCTGAGTGGGATGCTGAGGTTCGCTGGTCGCGGTCGGAGCAAGGGTGCGCGTGCGAGTGCGGGTAGGCAGGATAGAGAGCGTCTGAGTAACCGTGACCGTCGGGGTATTCGTTTCTGTTTGGGTCGGCAGAATCAGGCCGGTGGAGCTTGGCTCCGGCGTGGACGAAGGCAATGGGGTCGGCGTAAAAATGACTTCCTCGACTGTGAATGTCCAGGTGGGCGGCAATTGCAGCAAGGTGGGGGTGGCGGTTGGCGGCAGGAATACATCAGGCAGCGGCGGCGGCGGCAACGGATTCAATCCTGTGTAGGGATTGGCAAAGACCGTGCTGGTATAACCGATAACCAGGAGAGTGGCGATCAACGCCAGGATGGTGAGTAAATTCCAATGATTATCCTTCATGCCGCTCCAAATACTCCAGTTGGTCACCTGCTGTGCGATGCAAGATGGGGCGTGCTAAAAAATTAGTATAGTCAACTTCCTGCGCTTGTCAATGAGAGCCAGCCTAATGTTAACAAGTTGCAAGTTCTACACCACGCAAACGAACATCTGCGCTGGTTTCCACGAACCTCGCGCATGAAGCTCATTTTATTAATCCTCCCTAACGGCTCAGGCTGGCCCCGACCTCGAGCACTGCTTCTCCCTCCAGTTGGCTGTGCTTGAGATCGATCAGGGCTTCATTGGCGTCTTCCAGCGGGTAAAGCGCGGTCGAGGCGCGCAGGGGGATTTCGACCGCCAGCTTGATGAAATCAAGCCCGTCCTGATAGGTGGCATTGGCTACACTGCGCAGCGTACGCTCGCCGTAGATCAGCGCATACGGCATTTCTGGGATCGGGCTGAGATGGATGGCGTTGACCGCCAGCGTGCCGCCCGGGCGCAGTTTTTCCAACGCGCGCGGAACCAGCCAGCCCGCCGGCGCGAAGATCACCGCCCGGTCTAGCGGCTGCGGCGGCTGGTCTTCCGCCGCGCCGGTCCAGGCAGCGCCCAATTGCTCTGCGTGACGGCGGTGTTCCGGCGAACGGGTGAAGACATAGACTTCACAGCCCCAGTGGCGAGCAACCTGAATGGCCAGGTGGGCGCTGGCGCCAAATCCAAACAATCCCAGCCGCTCGCCCGGCTGAAGCTCCGCCAGGCGCAGCGAGCGATAACCGATGATGCCGGCGCAGAGCAGCGGCGCGGCCTGCAAATCGGATATCTCGCCCGGCAGCGGCAGTAGAAAATTTGCCTCCCCCAGCATATACTCGCCAAAACCGCCGTCGTAGTGAAAGCCGGTGAAGCGCGCCCGAGGGCACAGGTTTTGCCGCCCGCCGCGGCAGAACGCGCACTCTCCGCAAGCCCAGCCGAGCCAGGCTGCTCCTACCCGCTGGCCGATTTCCAGGCAATCGACGCCCTCGCCAAGCGCCTCTACTTCAGCGACCACCTGATGCCCGGGCGTGACTGGCAGGGAGGGCGGGTGAATCTCGCCCTCGACAAGGTGCAGGTCGGTACGGCACACGCCGCACAGCAGCACGCGCAGCAGCGCCTGCCCTGGCGCGGGCCGCGGCAGTGGCAGGTGGGTCAGCTCGAGCGGCGAGTCCTCGGCTGGCGCGGGGGTAAACAAACGCATCGCGCGCATAAAAAGCTCCTTATGGAATGATTATATACGCTACTCCACAACCTATGAATGATCAAAACTGCCTATTGACATTTACAGCGGAACTGTTATAATTACAGTAGTACTGTACAATTACTGGCTAATTAGTCGGTCGACCTTACCTCCTGCGCAGGTTACTATGATGATGCTCGAACTATTAACCATCGAAGAACTGGCCGAGAGATCCGGAGTATCGATTCGCACCATTCGCTTCTACATTACCGAAGGGTTGCTGCCCTCACCGCATACGCGCGGGCGCAAGGCTGCCTACACCGCGGAAACGCTCGACCGCCTGATCCTGATCCAACGCCTCAAAGATGCCCACCTGCCCCTCAAAGAGATCCGCGCTCAACTCGACGCGCTGCCCCCTGAGCGCATTCGCCAGTTAGCGCGACAACAGGAACAGAACCTTTCCATCCAATCCGCTGCGCTCGACATGCCCGTCCCGCCGGTCAAGCCAGACAATGCCCTCAATTACATCACCCGCGTGCTGGAAGCGCGCAGCGCCTACCCTGCAAGCGAGCAAAAAAGCCGCTTTTCCCCTCCCAGGCAAGCTTCTGCCCCGAAAGCACTGGTAAAGCCCGAACCGGCGGAAAACTGGCGGCGCATCGAAATTACCCCAGGCATCGAGCTGCACATCCGCGAGCCGCTCGACCCCCTCACCCAGAAAAAACTCACCCAGATCGTCGAAATGGTCAAAATTTTATTCGGTTAAACCAGGAAAAAACAATATGTCGAACCAACCTCTTCAATTTAAACTGCAGACTGACTGCAGCTTGATTGCGCGCGAAGAACCCACTGAACGCATCGTCGAAATCAGCCTGACCGCGCCGCCTGCGCGCAACACCAGCCAGCGCATGCCGCTCAACCTGGCGCTGGTGATCGACCGCAGCGGATCGATGGCCGGGGAGAAGCTCGAATACGTGCGCCAGGCGGCTGCGCATGTCGTCTCCGCCCTGGCCGAAGCGGACAGCGCCGCGCTGGTCGTCTTTGACAACGAAGTCGATCTGCTCTGCCCCAGCGCGCCGGTGACCAGCCAGCAGCGCGCCCGTCTGCTCGAGCAAATTCAATCCATCCGCTCAGGCAACACCACCAACCTTGGCGACGGCTGGCTGCGCGGCTGCAAGGAGCTGGCTGCCAGCGCCAAACAAGGGCAGCTTGTACGCGCTCTTCTGCTGACCGACGGGCTGGCCAACGTCGGCATCGTCGACCCGGAAGAATTGGCAAACCATGCCCGCGAATTGTTCGCGCGCGGCATATCCACCTCCACCTTTGGGGTCGGCCTGGGCTTCAACGAGCATCTGTTGGAAGCCATGGCCAACCAGGGCGGCGGCAACTTTTACTACATCGAACGCCCCGAACAGATTGTCGATCTGTTCAACAGCGAGTTGCAGGGATTGCTGGCGGTCACTGCTCGCGCGGTGGAAGCGCACCTGGACCTGCCAAGCAAGGTCAGCGCGCAGGTTCTCGGCAGCTGGCGCCACACCCTCCAGGATGGCAAGGCGCAAATCGACCTCGGCGACCTGAACCAGGGTGTGACGCGCGAGGTATATATCAAGCTGATCTTCCCGCCCGGCAAGCAGATCAAGCCGCTGATGCTCACCGCCAAGGTGATGGCGCGCGGCGAGGAAGACGAGGTGCTGAGCGAAAGCGCGGAAATCGCCTTCACCCGCGATAGCGCCGCCACGGCGCGCGCCGCTCCCCGTAACCAGGAAGTGCTCAACCGCTTCGCGCTGGTATACATCGCTGATGTTGCCAGCCGGGCGCTCAAGCTCGAACGGGAGGGACAGCGCGAGGCTGCCCGCCGCCTGCTGGAGCCGGCCGTGCAGGAATTCAGCATGTATCTTGACGAAGAAAAATTGAAACACTACAGCGGGTTGACCGAGCGCCTGCGCCGCGGTTTGGAGGAATACGAACGGAAAGGTGTCCAGTACGCCGCCTACATGGACAAACAGCGCCGGATCGATCCGAAGCGCAACCGGTAAATCCCCTTTCTTACTTTGACCAATCACCATGGAGCGTAACAGGGGAGCGCTCCAAATCAAACAAAGGGGCTGACCCAACAATGAGGGTCAGCCCCTTTTTGCACGCCGGTTGAGGCTGCATCACAAGGTTTCAGGTTTTACCGGACCGACGCCCTGTCGAAAGCCAGGGCCGCGGCGTTCTGTCAGCGCGACCGGTCAGCCCCAGGCGCTGAAATCCCAACCGGCCAGCAGCTGGCGCAGCTCCTGACGGCGGCGCACGTTGAATTTGATCAGCGCGTTGCGCACGTGGGTCTTGACCGTCTGCGGCGAAATTTCCAGCCGCGCGGCAATCTGGCGCGAGGTGTACTCCAGGCAGATCAGCGCGGCGACCTGCTGCTCGCGCGGGGTGAGCGACTGCCAGCTCAGCCAGCCCTGCTCCATCTGGCGGCGCTCTTCCAGCGCGGAGCGGATCAGGTGGGCGGCGACCTCCTGCGGGGGCAGGCGCTCCTGCTCGGCCAGCAGCTGCAGCGAACGGCGCAGATCGGCGCTGAGTTGGAAGGCGCGCTGCTCGGGCGGCTCGAGGCCAAGGCGGGAGAAGAACTGCTTGAAGATGCTCATACTTATATTGTATAGAACATTTGTTCGCAAGTCAAGAGGGAACAACGTGTCAAGTGTCGGGTGTCACAGGTGGGGCTGGTGGGCTGGCGTTTTGGTGTTCTAGTGTTCTGGTGTTCTGGTGTTTCAGGCAGGGTCCCGGCGGTGGGCAGGGGCAAAGCATCTTCCCCGGGCTCTGATTAGGAACCGACGCTGCTCCCGCGGATACTTCGCCCTTATGGGATGACACGATCGTATCCGCCTGGATGAAGCGCCCCAGCGCGAGAGAAGGACGGTTTTCCACGCTCCGCCACGCCGTTTCTCAGGTGAAAACGGTGCATGTTCAATAGAATCTCTCTACCTTCCTCGCTCTCC
>JAXDCA010000031.1:0-112534 GCA_034678305.1 Bellilinea sp. | reverse complement strand
ATTTTCACGAGCACAATTGGTACTCCCTTGAATCGTAAAAATCTAGTGGACCGGGATTTTATCCCGATGATGGAAGCGGCCGGCGTGAAGAAAATCCGATTCCATGATCTAAGACATACGGCGGTAGCGATTATGCTCAGCAACGGGAAGTCTATCTTCACTGTGTCAAAATACATCGGGCACGCCCGGCCTTCAATCACGAGCGATATTTATGGGCACTTGATTCCGGGGGCAGGGGATGACATTGGACAGATGATGGACGATCTTGTTTTCCCCACGGAATTACACTTGGAAAATTATAAGGACGCGATAAGGACACAACCAGAAGGGCAAAAATCAAAAAATGGTGAAAGTGGGTCGAATGATGAAAAATAGGCCATATTTTAAGGGTGCTATCCCAAAATACAGCCTATTTTTACTTAAAAGTGGTGGGCGGAACAGGACTCGAACCTGCGACCCCATCTGTGTAAGAGATGTGCTCTAACCAACTGAGCTATCCGCCCCGCGTGGCTATTATAATCGATCTGAAATGAAGTGTGTTAAGCTAATCTAAAAAAATCCGAGGAGATCATCATGCGCTTCGTCCGTTATCAAACCAGCGGTAACCCACCTCAGTATGGCTGGCATTATGAAGGTGCCATTGGACCGATCGAAGGCTCGCCATTTGGCGATTATCGCCGTTTGGAAGCTGTGCTGCCCATCGAATCCGTTCGATTGTTACCGCCTGTAGAGCCGAGTAAAATTATTTGCATTGGTCGAAATTATATCGAGCATGCCAAAGAGCACGGAGCTGAAGTACCGGAAATACCGCTGTTATTCTTCAAACCTCCATCTTCGTTGGTTGGTCATCGGGATGCGATCATCTTGCCGCCACAATCGAACAGAGTGGAGCATGAAGCTGAGCTGGCAGTTGTGATCGGTAAAACTGGACGCTGGATCCAGCCTGAACGGGTTAATGAATATATTTTTGGCTATACCATCGCGAATGATGTTACCGCTCGAGATTTGCAACGGAAAGACGGGCAGTGGACGCGAGGTAAAGGATTTGATACCTTTTGCCCGGTTGGACCATGGATCGAAACAGAGCTAGATCCTTACGATGTTTTGATTACTTGCCGGGTAAATGATGAAATTCGCCAAATGGCAACCACGCGGGATATGGTTTTTACGATTCAACAATTGGTTGCCTTTATCTCATCTGTGATGACCTTGGTGCCAGGTGATCTTATCCTTACTGGCACTCCCGCGGGCGTTGGGCTGCTCGAGCAAGGGGATCAGGTCCAGATTCAGATCGAGGGCATCGGAGAGTTGATCAATTTTGTTAGAATCTAATTAAATTTACCAATCCACTATTTCCGGTTGTATCGCGGTTAGTATTGACAAACCGTTTATGTTGGTTATAATAATGTTATAGATATTCCGCTAACCAAATCCGTTATTTGAAAACAACCATTAAAATTTGATATTGAGTAAAGGCGGCGATGAGCTGAACATTCCATTTGGTCGCTTTGTCCACAGAATAACGGACAAATGTTCAGGGAGCCAATAGCGAAACCGGCCGTAGCCGGTTTTTTTCTTTTAATGGACAGCCGTTGTTCAAGGAGGCAGGTATGGAGATCGAGTATAAACAACCAGTAGGGGCAGATTTGGACGATTATTACACCAGTGAGCGATCTCGCATCCTGGTTGTTGAAGATGACCAGGATACCATAGTCCTGCTAAAACAAATTCTTAGGCAGGCGGGTTTTGATGTTCTCTCTGCAATGAATGGCAAAGAAGCACTGACAAAAGTAAACCTGAGTTTTCCCGACCTGGTAGTTCTTGATTTGATGATGCCCGAAATGGACGGCTGGGAGATGATCGACCGCCTGCGCCAGGTTTCCAATACTCCGGTAATTGTGTTGACAGCCTTGACCAGTAAGGAAAATGCCGTTAATTGCCTGCAACGCGGCGCTGATGATTACATGACCAAACCATTTTATAAGGCAGAAGTCGTTGCGCGTGTAAATGCTGTATTGAGGCGAGCGCGGACGATGCGAGATTCTGGTCGTTTTGTTTTCCCGCAAATTGGGTTGGCGATCGATACGCAGACTCGTGAAGTTCGCTTGCGTAGCACAAAAATCCAATTGACGGGTAAAGAATTTAGCGTTTTACTCGTGCTGGCCAAGCACGCCCCAGAAATTGTGCATTATCAAATGATTTCTCAAAGTGTATGGGGGCGTGATTTTCCACAAGCTCGGCAGAGGATAAAATATCTAGTTTACTTGTTACGGCAGAAATTCCAGGAAGCTGATGTTGATTCCGGCGATCTGATCGAAAATATCGACCGGCTTGGGTATAAGCTATTGACTGGCGAGTAAAATTTCCATGTTCTGGATGAGACGGGCGGGCATTTGATTGTCCGTCTGTTTTTTTTAAGGTAAGTGATGATTGACAACGATGAAATACCTGGATAAGATCAAACCTGTGGCTGGCACTACTCGATTATGAATCAGGCAGCCAAAAATCACTCCATAAAGAGACAAGGCACATGGTCAAACGAATAAAACCAGTTTGGATCATAGGTTTAGGCGTGTTGATTATCATTATTGGCGTGAGCGGCGTAATTCAAGCTGTGGAGAATTTACTCACCGAAGAGTCGGATTATGCTGAAGCGGGTATGGAGGATCTCGGATTTGTTCCAATGGCAAAACCACTTGGGGCTAACGATCAGCAAGGGGGCGCGCCGGTAATTATTGAAACGCTGCCAAGGCCGGTGGATGGTCAACGGATGACAGAAGAAGCCAGCGCAGATATTCAAACCTTGAAAGACCGCCCAACACCAACTCCAACCGTAATTCCAGTCGAGCCAGTGAGAATCACTATCCCTAAAATTGGCCTTGATGCCCCCATCATTCCTGCCGTTATGAAACAGCTAAAACTCGACGAGGATATATTCGAGCAATGGCTTGCGCCGGATGAATTTGCGGTCGGCTGGCATTACAATACTGCGCTGCTTGGGCAGGCAGGGAATACAGTTCTCAACGGGCACCATAACATCGATGGAATGGTTTTCAAAGATTTACACATTTTATCGTCGGGGGATATCATAGAACTCTATGGGGGGGAATTAAAGTTCAGCTATATGGTGGTTAACGTGATGATTCTGCCAGAAAAAGGACAAGAGTTCTCCACACGATTAGATAATGCCCGCTGGTTGTTGCCGTCGAAAGATGAACGCATTACACTGATCACATGCTGGCCGGCGACCTCGAATACTCATCGCTTGATTGTGGTTGCACGACCGGCGGGTACTCCGGTTGAAACTATCGGAGGGACTCAGCAGCCTTAAAACCCCAGCAAGGGCGTTCGTAATATTCAGCAGATCGTTGTTATGTCAATGTAGAGGGCGGGAATGGAGCTATCGGCACTGCAATAATAAATAGACGACCCCAGGAAGATTGTCCCTCCGCCTCGATGCACGTTTGTAAAATCAGACGACCTGATTGGCCGTAAACATCGAAAAACAAATCAGTCACAGAAATTATTTTTTCCTCTGGATCAGCGAGGTCGATAAAACTTGAGTAAGGACTGTTCGGGGATAGCGCTTGATATTTGCGGATCTCCACGATGCGGTAATAAGTGACCTGGCGGTTCCCATAAACAAGCGAAAGAATTTGACCATTTTTCAGGTTAAAGAACCTTTGTCCAGCCAGGTAATTATGCGCCAATAGAGCCACGCTGCCGTACTGGTTGACCATGTTGAATTGCGTCACGCTGTCGGGATCAGATGATACATAACCAGGGTTGTTACTCGGCTGCTGTAATACGGGCAACTCCAAAAGGCCAGTAAGGAATACGCCTGCTATCTGATAGGGGCTCCCGCTGGTTGCGACCCTGGCAACAAATCTTGGCAAGGTGGAATGATTATTCAGCGCTGGAGCGTAATAACCTTGTTGAAAGCTTGTGACAGGAATGATAGCCGTTTGATGGATTGTGCTTGAGAAAAGCCCGGCTATTAGTAATGGAATAAGCGTGGTTAGAAGCAGGATTTTTTTCATGTAGGTTTGGTTGGTAATAAAATAGTGGAATTACTATATATTGATAATTTGTTTTGCATAGGATTACAAGGGCTTTCAGAGGACTGTAAACCTGCTGTAAGCCCTGCTACCAACCATTTCCCTAGTCGGTTTTTAAAGGAAAAAGTTACCCTTTAGGCAAATGCTCTCGTAAAGTGGCGATGCTCAACAATGAATGTCAAAAATGTCCGTATGGTATAATGTGCGTGGTTTTCTGCCATTCCATGTCGGTTAAGACAAAGTGAAGGAGTTGCAGGTATGTCCGGACATTCAAAGTGGGCGACTATTAAAAGAAAAAAGGGCGCCGCTGATGCGAAACGTGGTCAAATCTTTACTCGACTGACCCGTGAAATAGTCATGGCAGCTAGAGAAGGCGGTGGCGATCCAGATACCAACTTCCGTTTACGGCTGGCAATCGATAAAGCCCGTGCGCAAAATATGCCAAAAGAAAATATCGAACGCGGAATTAAACGCGGGACGGGCAGCGATAAGGAAGGCAGCTCATTCGAGGAAGTTTTCTACGAAGGATATGCCCCAAACGGTGTGGCTCTGATGATCGAATGCGTGACCGAAAACAGAAACCGTACTGTCGCAGAAGTACGGCATGTTCTCACCAAGGCGGGTGGGGGCCTGGGCGAGGTTGGTTCAGTGGGTTGGCAGTTCAAGCGGTCAGCTTATTTTGCAGTTCCCGGCACTGAAAAAGATTTTGAGCGGATATTCGATATGGCGGTAATCGTTGGAGCCGATGATGTCAATTTTGAGGACGGAACAATCGAGATTATCGGCCCGGTGGATGTTTTTAAGACGCTCTCCGACGGATTACGCCAGGCAGGTTTTACGCCAGAGGAAGCTGGTTTACGTATGTTGCCAAACTCAGAAATCGAATTAGATTTGGAATCTACTTTGCAAGTGATGAGATGCCTCGATAATCTCGAGGATTTGGATGATGTGCAAAACGTGTATCACAACTTGCGAATTTCTGAGGAGGCTTTAACAGCCCTCGAAGAGGATTAACTCAGATGGTAGTCGTCGGAATCGATCCGGGAACGGCTACTACAGGTTATGGTCTGGTTCGTGAAACGCCAGGCGGGATTGAAGCTGTGACCTACGGCGTCATCACCACGCCGGCTGGTATCCCTCTCGAAAAAAGACTGCTGCAACTCTACTCTGAATTGAAAGAGATTATTGGTTTCCACCAGCCGAAAAGCGCAGCGGTGGAGAAGTTGTTTTTTCAGCGGAATGTTACTTCCGCGCTATCGGTTGGACACGCGCGCGGGATCGCTTTGCTGGTCATGGCAGAGATGAATATCCCAGTTTGCGAGTATTCTCCTCTCGAAGTGAAACAAGCGGTATCTGGCTACGGTGGAGCCGATAAACATCAGGTTCAACAAATGGTCAAAATCCTGTTGAATTTACCAGAACTACCGCACCCGGATGATGCCGCCGATGCCCTGGCAGTTGCAATCTGTCATCTGCATAGCTCAACCATCGATCAATTGTTAGAATGATTACCAGTACCGCAAACGCGACCATCAAACAAATCCGCAAGCTTTCCGAGCGTAAAGAACGGCAGCAAACCAGGCTGTTCTTCATCGAGGGATTGCGAATCGTCGGTGAAGCGATCGATACCGGATGGGTAGTCGAAACTTTGATCGTTTCTCCTGAGTTATTGAACAGCCTTTTTGGTCAACAGTTGGTGAGCAAGTACCAATCTTCAGGGGGGCATGTGCTCGAAGTAAGCGCGGATGTATTTTGCAGCCTGTCATCAAAGGATGGCCCGCAAGGTATCGGCGCGGTCGTGGCGCAGAAATGGTCACAGCTTGAGGAGACATCCCTGGGGGATGGAAATTTTTTGGTAGCGCTTGATTCAATCCAAGATCCAGGCAATTTGGGGACCATCATGCGCACTTTAGATGCTGTTGGAGGGCAGGGCATCATCCTGCTCGACCAGTCGACGGATCCGTTCGATCCGGCTGCTGTACGTGGCAGCATGGGCGCGCTGTTTTCACTCGAATTAATTAAAACAAGCTATGTTCATTTTGCCGAATGGAAAAAATTTCAACAACTGCCGGTGATTGGCGCCTCTGATAAAGCTGCCAGTGATTACCATTATGCGGTTTATCCAGGTCGTTTTGTGCTTTTGATGGGCAGTGAGCGCCTGGGTTTGCAGGAACACCACCTGGCTTTATGCGATCAGGTTGTGCGTATCCCGATGGTCGGGAGAAGCGATTCGTTAAACTTGGCCGTGGCGACTGCAATTATCCTATATGAGGTATATAATCAATGGCGGGATCAAGAATTATCCAAATCAACTCACCCATAAACACACTGAGGTTCGTATCATGATCGTCCATGTGCAGGGAGAAGTGGTAGATATATGCAGCGATAGTCTGGTTCTGCAAATGGGAGGATTTGGTTTGCGTGTATTTGTCCCGAACGGACTTGTAAACCAGTCTCAACCAGGTGAAAAAGTATTCCTACATTCACACCTGGTGGTGCGGGAAGACAATTGGGCGCTTTACGGTTTTGAGCGTGAAACAGATCGCGATTTTTTCATCCTGCTCCTGGGCGTAAACGGTATCGGACCACGTTTGGCTTTGCAAGTACTTTCCACATTGTCGGTTGATGTGATTCGTCGAGCGGTGTTGGCTGAACAAGCGGAAGTATTTACCAGAGTACCAGGTATCGGTAAAAAGAGTGCTCAAAAAATCATCCTGCATCTGCAGGGAAAGGTTGGCGAGGTTGGCGAAGCCGGTGAACCAGTTGGTATGCTCGATGTCGATAGCGAGGTTTTGGATGCGTTGACTACGCTTGGATACAGCGTAGTTGAGGCGCAGCGGGCATTGCAATCCATTCCGCGCGGATCACCTGAAGATGTCGAAACACGCCTGCGGCTGGCGCTGCTATTCTTTTCAAAATAAAAAAAACCAGTTTACTACAGAACCAAATCCGGTTGAAACTAGACAAACAATTCCCTTTCTAGTATCATATATTCCGGTTACCTGCAATTTTTCCCATACAACGGAATTATTTAAATCATCGATCGTGTTGGAAAAAAATATCTAATGACCATTCTGGAGGCGCAATGACGGATTTGATCAAGCAACTGACCTCAGACCTTCAAGAAAAAATTGATGCATTTAAACCGCAGCTTGAAGTCCGCAACGTGGGTGTCGTTGTCGAAGCTGGCGACGGAATTGCGCAGGTCGATGGTCTGGCTGGTGTTCAGTCTCAGGAATTGGTCGAGTTTGCGAATGGCGTGATGGGCATCGCTTTCAACCTCGAGAAGGCACGCGTTGGCGTCACGATCGTTGGAGAATATTCCGGGATTAGCGAAGGAATGCAGGTCCGATCAACAGGT
The DNA here is from genome assembly GCA_034678305.1 of Bellilinea sp. Classification (GTDB taxonomy): domain Bacteria; phylum Chloroflexota; class Anaerolineae; order Anaerolineales; family Anaerolineaceae; genus Bellilinea. Next base: position 105,115 of record JAXDCA010000031.1, on the reverse strand, counting down.
CGGATTGCCTCAGTACCGGTAGGAGATGGAGTCATCGGAAGGGTCGTCAATGCGATTGGACAACCGATCGATGGAAAAGGGGCGATTCAATATACGCGTTACCGTCCAATTGAGCGTATTGCGCCGGGTGTGGTCGAGCGCCAGGATGTAGATTCGCCCGTGCAGACCGGCCTTAAAGCCATTGATTCGATGATTCCAATCGGGCGTGGACAACGGGAATTGATCATTGGAGACCGGCAAACAGGGAAAACAGCTATTGCGATCGATACGATCATCAATCAGAAGGGCAAAAATCTGATCTGCATTTATGTGGCGATTGGTCAAAAAAAGGCGGCTATTGCCCGTACGATTGCTACTTTAGAGCGCCACGGCGCGATGGCCCATACCATTGTGGTCATGGCATCTGCCGACGAACCTGCTGCCATGCAATACATCGCTCCTTACGCAGGTTGTGCGATCGGCGAAGAATTTATGGAAACTGGGCGAGATGCCCTCGTGATTTACGATGATCTCTCCAAGCATGCCTGGGCTTACCGGCAAATTTCGTTATTGCTGCGGCGTCCGCCAGGTCGTGAAGCCTATCCGGGCGATGTTTTTTATCTCCACTCGCGATTGCTCGAAAGAGCTGCTCGTTTAGGCACTCACTATGTGATCGTAAAGGACGATTACAAAGGCAATCGGGCAAAGGCTGAGGATGCGGTCGATCAGAAAGTTTACCGCGGACCGGTTGCCAGGAGCGAGGCTGAACAGGCTGTTAAAAACCTGCCGGAAGCTGAACAACTTATAGTTCTCCCAGTCGAAGGGACAGGCGGTTCATTAACAGCGCTGCCGATCATCGAAACTCTCCTCGGAGATGTATCGGCATACATCCCGACCAACGTGATATCGATTACTGATGGACAAATTTATCTGGAATCCAACCTGTTCAATGCCGGAATCCGCCCTGCAATCAATGTTGGTATCTCGGTATCGCGGGTAGGTGGATCTGCTCAAACCAGAGCCATGCGCCAGGTTGCCGGGCGTTTGCGCCTGGATATGGCTTCATTCCGCGATCTGGCTGCTTTTGCACAATTTGGCTCCGATTTGGATAAAGCTACTCAATCACAGCTAAACCGCGGCCTGCGCTTGCAAGAAATTCTCAAACAGGTGCAATATGAACCTATGTCACTCGAAAATCAGGTATTGGTTCTATTCGCAGGTGTCAATGGATTTGTCGATCATGTCTCGGTTGATCGAGTTAAACGCTGGGAGCATGAATTTTTACGCTATATGGAAACCTCGCATCCTGAAATTGGCAAGGATATTGCCGATAAGCGCATGCTAATCCCAGAAACTGAGAAAAAACTAAGAGATGTATTACAAACATTCAATCTCTCTTGGACATAGAACTCTGAAATTAAGGAATAAGGAAAGATAGTATGGCTTCTACCCGCGAGATGCGGTTGCGAATTCGTAGCGTGAAAAACTTGTCACAAGTTACACGCGCTCTAGAAACGGTCAGCGCCAGTAAAGTACGACGGGCGATCCAGGCGAATCAAGCAACCAAACCATACGCTGAGAAAGCATGGAAAACCGTCATCCACCTGGCGCGCCAGCCAGGTCACCAGAACCTACATCCGCTGTTGGCGAAACGAATAAAGGTTAACAAAATACTCGTATTATTAATAACCTCTGATCGCGGATTAGCTGGCGCGTACAACGTCAATATTGTCAGGGAGACGCTGCAAGAATTTAATCCCAGCCCAATACCGGTAATATATATATCCGTCGGGCGCAAAGGGCGCGATATGTTGCTGCGCCGTCGAAAAAGTGTACTTGCTGAATTTTCTGGTTTGTCTTCCAGCCCGAATTTTATTGAAGCGGCGCCAATTGGGCAGCTTGTAGTTGATGAATTTCTGAGTGGCAATGCCGATGAGATTTATATTGCCTACACCGAATTCGAGAATATGTTACACCAGGCGCCGGTGATTCGAAAATTACTCCCGCTGGAAGTTGAATACGGCGCAGCAGAGGATAAACACCTGGAAACAACTCACCGAACAACTGCTGTATTTTCTTATGAACCAGGGCAAGCGGAATTGCTGAATGAGATCATCCCGCGCTTTACTGCTTTACAGATCTACCAATCAATCCTATCTGCGCAGGCAAGCGAACATGCCGCACGTATGGTAGCAATGAGAAATGCGACCGACTCTGCCAAGGATCTGATTTCGGTGTTGCAGTTGGAATACAACAAAGTCCGGCAGACAAATATCACCAACGATATGTTGGATATCGCTGGAGGCGCTGAGGCTTTAGCCCGAGCGTCCGCAAGTTGAGGATATGACATCGAACTGTATGGAGGAATGGAATGGGTGAAGCAAGCGGGCGTTTAGCGCAGGTATTTGGTGGCGTGGTAGATGTCGAATTTCCGGCAGATGACCTGCCCGAGCTTTTTGAAGGGCTCGAGGTAGAGCGCGACAATTATCAACCGTTGCTGCTCGAGGTGCAAAAACAACTCCCAGATAATTGGGTGCGCTGCATCTCGATGGATTCGACCGATGGATTAATCCGCGGACTGCCTGTCAGACGCACCAATTCGCCGATCAAAGTGCCAGTCGGACCAACGACATTAGGCAGGATTTTCAATGTCCTTGGGAAACCAGTGGACAACCTTGGACCCGTAAATGCTGAAATATACTATCCGATCCATCGCCCCGCGCCTCAGTTTATCGAGCAGGCGACGAAAGTAGAAGTATTCGAAACCGGCTTGAAGGTGATCGATCTGATCGCGCCATTTACCAAAGGAGGCAAGACAGGGATTTTTGGCGGCGCCGGGGTAGGCAAAACAGTGATTATCATGGAACTGATTCGCTCGATTGCCACTGTACACAAAGGCAACTCAGTGTTTGCCGGTGTTGGCGAGCGTACGCGCGAGGGCACGCAACTCTACCGCGAGATGCTCGAATCAGGCGTGATGAAAGATACCGTGATGGTGTTTGGACAGATGAACGAACCAGCTGGTGTACGCCTGCGGGTAGCCTTAACTGCGCTCTCGATGGCAGAATATTTCCGCGATCAGGGCAGTGATGTTCTCCTCTTTATTGACAATATATTCCGTTTTACTATGTCGGGGTCAGAAGTATCAGCTTTGTTAGGGCGCATGCCTTCTGCGGTTGGATACCAGCCAACACTCGCGACGGAGATGGGCGAGCTTCAAGAGCGCATAACCTCAACACGGACAGGTTCGATTACCTCCATGCAGGCGGTATATGTGCCGGCTGACGACTATTCGGATCCGGCGCCCGTGGCAACTTTTACTCATCTGGATGCCACCATTGCGTTGGAAAGGGCGATTGCTGAGAAATCTATCTTCCCGGCTGTCGATCCGTTAGCGTCAACTTCACGTATCCTCGATCCAAACATAGTTGGCGAGGATCACTACACTACCGCCCGTGAAGTACAACGCGTACTGCAGCGCTACAAAGACCTGCAGGATATTATTGCCATTCTAGGTATCGATGAACTGAACGAGGATGATAAGCTGCTGGTTTCACGCGCCAGAAAAATCGAGCGCTTCTTCTCACAGCCCATGTTCGTCGCGGAGCAATTTACCGGAATCGAGGGGCGGTATGTTCCACTGCGCGAAACAGTTCGCGGCTTCCGTGAAATTCTGGATGGAAAATGCGATGAATTACCCGAGCAGGCATTCTACATGGTCGGAGGTATCGAAGAAGCACATGAGCAAGCTAAAAGGCTTGCGGCGAGCTGAGGTTATTGGATATGCCCATCCGTTGTGAAATTGTCTCTCAGGACCGCATCGTTTTTTCGGACGACGTGGATATTGTTGTTTTACCAGGTGTGGAGGGAGTGATGGGCATTCTTCCTCACCATTCACCTGTGCTAACTGTGTTGCAATATGGAATCATCACGGTCCGTAAACAGAGCGAGGAGCAATTTTTTACCGTTGCGGGCGGTTTTGCTGAAGTACAACCCGACCAGGTTACCGTCCTGGCGGATGCAGCCGAGAATGTCTCTGAAATCAATATCGAACGAGCTGAAGCTGCCAAACAGCGGGCTGAAGAAGCGTTGAAAAAAGGCGTTCACATGGATAGCGATGAGTATCTTTCCATCCAGGCAGCTTTGCGCCGCTCTACGCTGCGATTGACCGCTGCTCAAAGATACAAATCGCGAAAATCCTCTTACTCCAGGTAGCCAGCGGTATAATGAAGGGGGCGCCTGCTTGCCTGTATTTATTTCAGGAAGGGACCACCACAGATCATGCCGGTCTTTACACGTGAACTTGCTATAGATTTGGGGACGATTAACACTGTGATTGCAGAGGGCAATCAGGTATTGCTCGAGGAGCCGACAGTGATCGCCCTGATCGTGGCTGAACAGAAAATGGTCGAATGGGGACAATCAGCCAAGGATATGATGGGACGCGTTTCTGACGCGATCGAAGTGGTGCGGCCATTACAACACGGCGTGATTGCTGAGTACGAAATTACTGAAAATTTATTGCAATATCTTATTAAGAAAGTAAGTGGTCCAATGCTGATCTTCCGTCCACGAATTATTCTCACAATTCCCTACGGGATAACCAGCGTTGAAACGCGCGCAGTTCATGAGGCGGGGCTTGGAGCTGGCAGCCGGGACGTGTACCTGATCAAGCAGCCGTTGGCGGCTGCATTGGGAGTTGACCTGCCGATTCAAACCCCATCTGGCAATATGATTATCTCGCTTGGCGGGGGGACTAACCAGGCAGCTGTGCTGGCGATGAACGACATCATCACCGCAGAAACCTCGCGGAGCGGCGGATTAAGCCTGGATGACGCTATTATCTTGTATGTACGCAGGAAATATGGCGTGATTATCGGGCAGCAAACCGCTGAGATGTTAAAAATCCGTATTGGGGCAGCCCTGCCGCAAGATACGCAGCTTACGATGGAGGTTCAGGGACAGGATCAGGTGACGTCATTGCCGCGCCCGGTAAGCCTGACAACCGATGATATCGTCGAGGCGCTTCAGGATCCAATCAATGAGATTGTAAACATGGTCAAACGCGTACTAGAAAAGACTCCACCTGAATTAATATCCGACATCATCGATCGAGGCGTCGCTTTATGTGGGGGCGGGGCGCTGCTGCGCGGCATGGAAAAATTCCTGACAAAGTCGCTCGGGATACCAGCCTATCTTGTAGACAATCCAACCACCTGCACGGCCACAGGCGCAACGCGCGCTCTGGCTATGCGGGATGTGTTGCGCAGGAGCCTGACCAGCGTTTGAAGTCCGCTTGAGATAATCCTTATAAATAGAAAGTCATGTGTTGAAGCTTGACGATCGGATCGACGTATTCCACATGAACATGATCGGGTAAGGATAAACTGATTGGGGCGTAGTTGAGAATTGCCAGAACTCCGCCTTTAACCAGCTCTACGGCTATGTTTTGCGCAGCGGTTGATGGAACAGTCAGCATAGCGATCTTTACGTCGTTCTTCCTTACTTCTTCTGCAATTTTGGCAGCATCCATAATTTCGATATTGCCAATCTTCCCCCCAATTTTTTCAGGGTCGATATCGAAAGCTAAAACGATGTGGAAACCGCGGCTCGTGAAGCCCTGATAGCGCGCAAGGGCATTACCGAGATCGCCAATGCCAACCAGCGCAAGCTTCCAAGACTGGTTAACATGCAAAATGGAACGGAGTTGGTTGATTAGGGACTGAATGGAGTAACCCATCCCTTGTTTGCCAAATCCACCAAACTGCGAGAGGTCTTTTCGAATTTGCGCTGCTGAAATCCCTAGATTAGCGCCAAGTTCTTTCGATGAAGTGGTCATGAACCCATCTTTTTGCATATGCTCAAGAGCTTGAAGGTAACGGGGAAGTCGTCCGACAACAATATCAGGGATTTGTTTTGTCATTGATAAATATCCTTTACTAACAGGTAACTCTGGCTTAATTTTTGTTTTATCAATTATATTCTCACCATAAAAAGATGAGAAGCTGGCTTATCCCTTGAACCATGGGACCAAACAGTTAATCCCGTCGTCTTCCGACTAGTAGAAACAGATAGTAAAGGATGGTGGAAATCGCTTGTATGGCTGCTGCCAAATAAGTCAGCGCTGCGGCATCGAGGACGCTATTGACACCCTGCATCTCCTGGTTCAAGACAATCCCTGAGGTTGACAGCCATGCTTTTGCCTTTCGGGAAGCGTCATATTCGACAGGCAAAGTCACCAGGGCAAACAGCGCTGAGGCAGCAAAAAGCGCCAATCCAACCCAAGCCAGGGTGGTACCCATGCTGGATTGGATAAAGAGTCCGATCATAAAAATGATTGGTCCGAGCCAACTGCCAATTTGAACCGATGGCACCATCGCGGTGCGGAAACGCAACATAGCATAATTCTGCGCATCCTGAACAGCGTGACCTGCTTCGTGGGCAGCGACTCCCGCAGCCGCCAGGCTGGGGCTTTGATAGACCTGTGGGCTAAGCCGCAGTGTCTTCACTCGTGGGTCATAGTGGTCACTCAAAAAGCCCTGCACCTGCTCGATGCGCACATCTTGCAGTCCACTGGAATTCAACATGCGTCGCGCCACCTCGCTGCCCGTTAAATTGGTGTAGGTACGAACGCGGGAATACTTATTCATTGCGCCTTTAACCTTGATTTGCGCCCAGAATCCCAGCAAAAGCGCCGGCAGACTGAAGAGCAGATAAAGGCCATAACCGCCTAAAATGGGGTACATAGATCCTCTCTATCCCAGATGTCCTTTTTATCACTAAAGATCAATACCATTAAATTTAGTTTCATCATTTCGCTATTGTATTTATACCAGAATCGTATTAGTGTAATATTAACAGAAATATGGAATTCTGTTAATTGCGTTGTTATGAATCATTCCTGTGCGCCCGCCGAGACTCGAACTCGGGCTCTTACCTCCGGAGGGTAATGTGATATCCACTTCACTACGGGCGCGATAAACAGCATCGATAAGATACATCTAACTCAGAGTTATTTTACCATGAGACCCATTCACAAATTTATTAGTTTTAAATTTTACTAATCAACTGTGGTTTAGGATATTTGTTTTTATCACTTGCATTCCGCAATTTTGCGCAGCTGGTCTTGGACAGCTTCCGGGAAGTTGACCGTTCGATCTGAATCATAGCTTTCTACCAACGAGCAGATCGTGGGCTTTATTTCTTCCGAAATGACGATCATCTGATTAGCGGTAGCCAGCGCTTGATCCCAATTATTAAGATAAAGGTAAGCCTCTAATAGTGGCAAAAATTCGGAAGCTGCGGCGGGTTGATGATTCAACCTGAATGCCTCGCCCATTAAATCAATCACATCCTGCCACTGTTGATTCTGACGGGCTAGATCTGCCTTTTGGAAGTAGTAACACCATTCATGGGCTGGTTCTTTGCCAAAAATGTTTTCATCTGGTTTTTGATCCGTCGCAGGAGAAATGATTTGTGAGTAATTCGTCAAGTTGAAGAAGGCGGGATACACCGTTTTTAGAAAAGGATCTGCCTGATAAATCGGATCCAGAATCTTAAGGCAGCGGCTCGAGGACTGATAATACAGAGCAATTGCGTTTGAGGTTGTTCCTGAAAATTGGATACTTCGTAACCGGTATTTGATTTCATGGCCCGGCTCGAGTTTCGCGAATGAGCTGCCCGCATCACGCTGAGTAAAAAACCAGTATGGCGTAGCAGCGTTCAGATTTTCATCAGCGTACATGATGTTAATTCCATAAGCAGCGGCGTAATCAGCTATTTTTCCGCTTGGAATATTAGGAGCAAAAAATGCAGTCCCTGGTTCGAGAGCAGGAATGCGCCAATATAATTGCCAATAAAAATTACGTTGAATATCCCAATCCAGTCTGTATTTGTTGACATTCCTGATTTGAAAAGCGATGGACATAGCCAAGAGAATGGCTAAGAGAACTTGTTTTTGTCGATTGGTACGAATCATCCAGTCAATGACGATCACAATAATAAGTACAGCTCCAATCATAGGTGCAAGAGAGAAGCGGTCGGACCATTTTCCCTCGGTAATTTGCCTGGCGATCAACCAAACAGGCAGGCCGCCAAACACAATCGATCCAATCCCAAGAACGATCCCTTGAGAATAAAATCGGTCGAGAATTGGCTCGTCTGATTGATTTTTGCTGGAAATCATTAACCAACAAGCAGCGATGACCGCCAGGACCAATCCAACACCCCAGGAAAAAAGCGTTGCTTTCGCCCTAAAATCGATATCCTCTATTGCGATGGTATTGACCCAACTGTTGACCATGAGGTAAATCGAATCCTTAGTTATACGTGTAAGCAGCACCAGCAAGTTGTTTCCAGGCTCGAGGAATAGCTGTTTAAGAATGACTGGATCATTTGGCAACGAACCTTGAATTTGTGAGGGGTATATTGCCAGTCGCCAAAACAAATAAAGAACAAGCATGATGAGGTATGGCAGCCAAATCAAAAGGGATTGTCGTAATGCTTGCTGCCATTTTCTTTCCTTTTTGGAGACCAAGAAATAGATATAAATTACACGAATTGCCTCAAGCCCTAGAAAATATTCCATGGTGAATAGATGACCGGCAGTAGCGATCAACGCCAAGGGGAGAAAAATCCAAAACCGGGAGCGGTAATTCAATGAAAGGCCGGTAAATAACAACGATAAAGCAAACAGAAAGAAGGTAGTAAAGTGCTGGCTGAAAGCAACTGCGACCGGCTGCATGGTGAAGGCCGGGTAAACGAACAAGATCAAACCCACCCAGCGGATCTGCCATTTGCGATTTGGCCAGAGTTGGAGTAAAGCTTCAACAAGCAGTACAATGGCGCCCAGGCGCAGCAGGAAGGATAAGCCCTGCCATAATGCGGCATTCATAGGAAGCCATGGAAATAAGATATCGTATGTCCAGGCAGAAAATGGACGATCATATGAAAAATATTCGGCAGTAATTTGGGGATTATTAATATGACCTAAAAACACTGCCTGCCAATCATCCCAATAAAAACCCATCTGAGTCATCTGATACAAGTAACTTGTTGCGCCGACCAGAATAAGTAAGAAGATATAACCTAAGGGATGATTGTTCATTTTCTTGATTAATGTCATTTAGCTTGCTCCTCTGGTTTTATGTATCGAGCGATTGTATCGTAGAAAAAGGTTTTTCCCCAGGTTAATCAGAGTAGAGATCCCCATTGCGGCTGATAAACAATAGGGAACGATAATGATCTGAGTGTATTGCGGCCATTTTGTTGGCCAAATTAATAGTATGCCGATTCCGATGATCAGCCACATAAAATAAAGCCGGTATTTTTGAAATAGTTTTGGAAGCCCGAGTAATGCGAAAATAGTTATCAACAGGTCGCATTTGAAAATAAAAGCCGATGGGGTGCTTGGAAACAGGGAGGCGATTGGGGCAGTAAACCATTTTAATGGCTGCCAAAAGGGGAAATCGAACTGCGTTACACTGACGGAAGACGAATATGAAACATGGAAGAGCAAAGATTCGGTCAGACGTTCGATGGGGTGCGGCCAAAGGTATGGGTTGCACACGGTAAATACAACGATGGATAGCATCCCCCAGGTGAATATGTACGTTATCACCTTAGTTCGATATTTTTTCTTTATCATCCATAAAATAAAATGGAATAAAATTGGGAAGCCAACAATCGAATAGATATATTTAGAGGCAGCGGACATTCCTAAAAAAATAGCTGATAAGATGAGCCAATAAAAATACTGCGGTCGTTTCTGTTGATCAAACGATGTTATAAAATTTAAATAAGCAACCACTGAACATAAGCTGGTCAGCAGCGGCAATGCTTCAATATACATGACACTTGTGTATTGGATGTTTAGCGTGTCAATTCCTAATAAAAATCCTGCCAGGGGATTAATGAATGATAGAACGAAAATTGCCAGGGTGCCAAAGATAACCGATCCATAACGGCCAACCATGATCCATGGGCGGCCTTCAGTGGCCTGGATCGGGGTGTACGATTGTACATCTTTATCGAATAATTTGTCGATTGGCTCTTCCAATAGTAGAGCGAAGCCATAGATAATCTTGTTCAGGGCTGGATGCTCGAAATTCGTGTTACTCCAGGCTAACCATTTCCACTCATTTTCTCTTATATATTTGGCGTACTCCAAACCGGAATTAACATAAACCGACTCATCCGCATCAATTTGAAGATTATTTGCAGCGTAAATCCGTAGAGATAACGAGAGAATGACAATGAAAATTATCACCAACCATTTATAGTGTTTCTTCATCGATGGAGCTCCAAATGACTATGATATGTATAACGACACAATTAATCAAAATGATGACTGATTGATATGGCTGAAATGTTCTTTCCGGTCGTATCAATCGTAAATCTGCGCAATTTCGTCCCGTTGAAATCTATCGAGTTTTGAGCTGCTGTCGTTGGTCCGGGTAATGACCTCAACTGGGCCGGCATGCACATGCCCAATTTCTACAGCAGCTATTCCGTCGCCTTGGAGTGCTTGTAGGATCGCCTGGGCGGAATCGGGAACGACCGTTAGCAACAAAGACCCTGAAGCGATAGCGCCCAATGGATTCAATCCAAAGGCGTCGCAAATTTTCTTTGCTAAAGATGGAATCGGGATCTTCTCAACGTCCACAACTATTGTGTGCTGGCACGCCTCGGCCAACTCCCAAAGTGCGGTGGCAATTCCACCCTCCGTAGGGTCGTGCATGGCAGTCACCTGGCCGGCCTGGATCGCGATACGCGCATCTTTGAAAACACTGATCCCAGGATGGTAAATATATTCCTGCGCCGCGATGATCTCATCGGGCGATAAGCAATGCGCCAGGCGATGAGGGAATTCTCTGGCGAGCAGGGCGGTTGCCTCGATGGGCACGCCCTTGGTAAGGATCAACCTGTCGCCGTCTCTTGCTCCTTTGGGGGTGATCAAGGCGGATTTCTCCACCTCGCCGATCAGCGTCGTGACCAGGATCGGGCGGTTGAGCCCGTGCGTGATTTCAGTATGCCCGCCGATCAGGGCAATATCTAGAGAACGGCAGGTATCGAAAACCTGAGTGCTGATCTGCTCGACCAGGTCTTCTGAGGTGAGTTTTTCGGGCAGCAGCACGGTCAGCAGCATCCATTTTGGCAGCGCACCTGTCGTGACGATATCGTTCGCGGCGATTTGAACTGCATACCAGCCAAGCTGTTGGCTGGCAAAGGTAATCGGCTCCGTTTTCAGCACCAGACAGGTCGAGCTAAAGTCCAACACGGCGCAGTCGAGGCCAATGCCAGGCCCAAGCAGAACGCGGCTGCCGGTTGTTGGCGCGCGTTCGATGATCTTGGCGAGCAAATCGGGTTGAATTTTTCCGACAGGCAGCACCTGACTTATCCCTCCTGAGGATCATCCTTGTGAAATTTTTGCATGAATTCCTGCATATGATCGTAGTGCGAGCCTTTCCAGTAGATCTGTCCGCAATCCGTGCAGCGCGTGAATTCATCGTAGTATAACCTGGTTAGCGGCAATAACTTGTCGATGATTTCTTGTTTTTCCACTTGTTGGAGCAATCCGTTGCAGCGCACGCAGCGATTATAGGGATTTATGTATCGCTCCAGCCCGAAATGATGGATTACCTCTTCAACCTGATCGCGCGGGAGATCGGAACGGACGCAATAACCCAGGTTGACGATTTTGCGTTTGAGCAATCCACGGTCGCGGGTTAATAGGATGCGATCCTGGCTGCTAGCCTGTTCAGCAAGCAGTTGATCACTCCAGTTATGGTTGTATAGCGCGTCAAATCCAAGCAGGCGCAGGTAATCATTCAGTTTCCCCAGATTGTTATCCAGGATGAAACGCGCCTTTTCTGGCATGATGTGGGTGAGGTTCGGATCGAAGGGAAACACTTCGATGATATCCTCATTTTGAACGTAATAACTTAATCCCAGGTTTCTTTCTCCAATTTTTACGACACCGACTTCAGGATGAGGGATGCCAAGCGATTCCAGGATGTGTTTGAGGGTAACTTTCCCGGAAAACACAACCTCGATGGATTGATTTTTCCATTTGGGATCGATAAAGTATTTCAGCTTATCGTGGATGATCAGACGGATTTGTTCCATCTGTAATAAACCCTTACTCTAATTGCATTGATTTTCTACTTAGTATAATGCGAGCACAGAAAAAAGAAAAACCAAACTTAAATTACATCATCATACGAGAATAACTCATTAATTAAGCTGAATTATTCTCTCGAGCATATCAGGCTAATTCCTGGTCGAGTGTTGCTGTACGCATCCTGGGCCAATCCATTGCAAACATAGCAAATCCAACCAGCTGTAAACCGCCGCTGACTGCCAGCGCCACACCCAGACCGAATTGGTCGCCAAGGGATGTGCCGATCAATGGAGAAACAATGGTGGATAAATATTGAAGACCTTGCGCCAACGAAACAAAGGTGGAGGAATATTCATCGGGCACCGTCTTCATCAGCTCATCGAAAAATACCAGGTTCAGACCAGCAGCGAAAATGCCATTAATTCCTGCAAAGACTGTGATAAGACCAACTTGTTTGGTTAAGGCTACCATGATTGGATACAAAGCTGCCCCGAGTGTCGTCCAGAGTAAAACCATTCGCGTGCCGCGTCTGCGGGATTGGTGCGTCCACATGAAATATCCAATGATCAAGATGGCTGTTTGTACCATGCTGATCGTAGCAATCCATGCATCGCTTGCGTTGACTTCGCGTACAAAGTACAGCGGAAGAATCGGCAATGCCATAGAAGAGCCTGAAAGAAAGATGAAACGCTTGATGACAAATGACTGAAACGGTTTTTCTTTGCTGACGAGTGAGAAATACTCTTTTATTTGCTCTTTGAACCTGAGCCGCTTTCCCTCCGGATGGGCCTGTATATCCGTGAGAGTGATCCGGCTGGAAAAGTAATAGCTGACCAAACCACCAAGGGAGAGCACAATGAACGCGGTTTGATAATTAATCGGGAATGGGATCCGATCCAGGATCTGACCAAGGATGAATACCATGACGGCCGTCGTTAACCCAAGAGTTGACCAGCGGCGACTCATCAAATCAAAGCGATGAACGGGTCCAGCGACAGCGTTCATAACGACCGAAAATGTGATCGCCAGCATTGTCTGAGGAATGGTCGCTAAAGCCCAGACTAAAAGGATGCTGATAATCAGCCCATGTTCTTTAAAAGCAAAGGCGGCCAGACCAGTCAACGCGTAGCAAGCAATCACACCCAGTCTGGCTGCGCTGAACCACGGCACGATTTTCCTTTGGTTTTGCAGGAATTGACCCATTGGAATGGCCAGAAGCAAACCGGTCATTGCCGGCATGGCGGTCAACAGGCCAACTTCGAAACTGGAAGCGCCCAAGCGGGTTAAAAATACCGGTAAAAATGGCGAAGCCGCGCTGGCAAGGCCTACGCCAATGGCGTCGATTTGAACATTGGTAAAATTCTTGCGCTGAACAGGCGATAAATCCGGAGGATTGCTGAAGATCTTGATGAAACGGGAAAGTATAATCTTAAGCATAAGGTAATATTACTATAAAAATGACCCCAATCTGTTTATGGTAAGGAGATGATAAGCGTTGAGTAGACCATAACATTTCTTATTATATCTTCTAATAGATTTCCGGCTGGATTTATGACATTCATCAACTTGCATTATGAAAAAACACAATCTGGCTTTATCAGCAACAGTATATAATAGTGATATTGGATTAGTTCGAATTATCAGTTGTGAATACATTTCGAACAGGAGACTCCCAGAATGGTTGATATCACTCCAGCGATAATTAGAGCGACGCATAAACTATTGGCTGAGTTCAAATATGAATTGAGGCCAGTGCAGCGCGGATACGCAAATCGGACACTCTACATTAACATCGGCAAGAATAAAATCCTGAGTAAACCCGTCGATCAAAGAATGAAGGATACTTTTACCGGCGGTCGGGGTTTTTGCCTGTGGCTGTTATGGGACGCTATTCAGGATGAAACCCGCTGGAACGACCCGGAAAACGAGCTGGTCGTCGCTGGCGGGCCAATTGGAGGGATTACAGCTTACCCGGGTAGTGGAAAATGCACGGTTGTGACAATCTCGCCATTGACCAAATCCATTATCGACAGTAATAGTGGTGGATATTTTGGCCCCTATTTAAAATTCGCCGGTTGGGACGCGCTCGAAATTCAGGGAAAAGCCGACAAAGAGGTGGTTATCATGATCGACGGCGATGAGGGTCGGGTGACCATCGAAGAAGCGCCGCTGGATCCAATCGACACCCACCTGATCAACCGGCTGCTGACCGAAACCTACGCCAGCGATCCCAAGAGCATGCGCGGCATTTCTGTGCTTTCCGCGGGACAGGCAGCCGAGCATGTGAGCATGAGCGGTATCAATGTCAGCTATTATGACGTGCACAGAAACGAAGTGCGCATCAAGCAGGCGGCGCGTGGCGGCGCTGGCAGGGTGATGCGCGATAAGAAAATCAAGGCGATCGTTGTTAAATATAGCAATCTTAGCGGAGACAGCAACGGATGCGCTGATCTGGCGCTGGTGCGCAAGGTGGGGCAGAGAATCAACCGTGAAATTTCGATGTTCGACGCTTCGCAAAATGACATGGGCGGCACTGGCACTCCCTACCTGATAGATATTATGAATAAATTTCAACTACTGCCTGTCATGAATTTTCGCTTCGGGCATCATCCTCAGGCGCATTGCATTGCTGGTGAGGTCTGGAAGCCAATGTTCGATAAACGCGGCCCGGATGGCTGCTGGTACGGCTGCACCATGGCTTGCGCTCACGGTGTGCCTAATTACAAGCTGCAAACCGGTCCTTATAAAGGCGAAGAAGTCTTCGTGGATGGACCCGAATATGAGACGCTGGGTGCAATAGGGTCGAATACTTGCATTTTCGACCCCGGGCAAATTCTAGAGATGAATTTCTACGCCGATACATACGGTATCGACACGATTTCGCTCGGTAACTCCATCGCTTTTGCCATGGAATGCTATGAGTTGGGCGTGCTCAACCTCGAACGTACAGGCGGACTCGATCTCTCCTGGGGAAACTTCGAATCAGCCATGGAGCTCATTCACCAAATGGCGCGCGGTGAGGGATTCGGCTTGATTGTGGGGCAGGGCGTGCGTGAAATGAAGCAGGTATTTGTCGATAGATTTGGCGCTGATTCCGCTGTATTGAGTGATATTGGCATGGAAATCAAGGGCATGGAGATTTCTGAATATCTCTCCAAGGAATCGCTGGCCCAACAGGGAGGCTATGCGTTGGCATCGAAAGGTCCTCAGCATGATGAGGCATGGTTGATCTTCATGGATATGGTTCATAAGCAATTGCCCACTTTCGAGGATAAGGCTGAAGCATTGCATTATTTTCCCATCTGGCGCACCTGGTTTTCTTTACATGGATTATGCAAGCTGCCCTGGAACGACATCATACCGGAAAGCAACAAAACCGCAAAGGAACCGGCCAAGGTGCCTGAGCATGTCGAAAATTATCTGTCGCTATACCAAGGCGTCCTTGGGGAAAAAATGACCATCGATGACATCATTACTGAATCAGAAAAGGTTTATAATTTTCAGCGGATTTTCAACCTGCGCATGGGTTTTGGCACTCGCAAGTGGGATTATCCACCCTATCGCGGTATGGGACCGGTATTCGATGTGGAATATGAAGACCGTAATGAATATTATGACGGGATGCTTCGCGATGAAGTTGGCATCGATCCAGCGGGATTGAGCACGGTTGAAAAGGTCAAAGCGTTGCGGAAATACCGCGAAGAGCGTTACGAACGCCTGGTCGATGCTGTCTATAAACGCCGAGGCTGGACGGAGAATGGCGTACCTACAATAGAAAAGGTGCGCAGCCTTGGCATCGATTTCCCTGACGTGGTTAAGTTGGTCGTCGAAAACAGCTAGAAAGAAAGACTAATACCCTTTCTTGTCCTATTCAACCCCGTTTGCCGCTTTAGTGAACGGGGTTTTTATTATTCCGGTGGTTCGATGATTTCGACTTTTGTGACCAGGATCGAGTTGCAGCCTGAGTCTTTCCAGGTTGCTGTAAGATCCCCATTATTGTTGAGAGACTCGATCGATAATATTTCCCTGCCTACGATCCTGATCCAATCCCCCTTGCGAACTTTGAGTAAGATGTGAAAAATTTCTTCGTTTTCAGGAACAGTATGCAGCAGGTTGATACTTCCGGAAAGACTATTGGCGCCGCGAGCGGTCCATGAAAAGTGGTGGTTGGATACGGATGTACTGACGATATCTTGATCGGCGTAGTCACCTCGCGTTACCAGAATATCGTGGGTTAATAGCGGGAACGCGAAAGAGCGAATGGGTGTAATATGACGCACCAGGCCGGTGAATGTAGTGCTTGAGTTGGCTTCATATGTAATTTTCCATGTTGTCCCAGAAGCATTTTTCACCATCGAAAATCCAGGTGACACTTCCCAATTCTGGTATTCAGGCGCTGCCAATCCCAGCACATCCCAATTGAAATTGGTGTAAACAAACCAGGAAAACAGTCCGATAGAAACCGCCGCGAGTAGAAGCAGCAGCGGTGATCTGAACAGACAACCTAAGGGGATGAAGAGAAAATCGCGAAGGCGTAGGCGTTGTTGAGGTTGTGCGGCAGTATCATTATTATTTGGTGAGAGCATGGATTGTATTATAGCAAAAGCCAAGTATAATAATCCGCAAGGAGGTATAACCTTAACTGTATATCGGGAAAGAAAAGCGCATGGATCCGGGCAAGGGTATGATGAGCCTGGGTTGACGAGGATGAAGGTTCCCTGCCGCAGGGTGGGGTTAACCGGCAAACCTATCCACAGAATCGCGCCGGGAAAATCGAAAGATCAGCGGAAGCCTTCCAGGTGAGTGCTCACCTGTGTCTTTCCCCAATAAAACAGGTACATTTGTTGCAGCCATGATGGTACTGAAAGCCATCCTGGCGTATGGTCTATCTGCGCAATCAGGAAGCAGGATTTCTGATACGGTGTGATAGGGTTGTTTTTACAAGGAGAGTCTATGTGCGGAATTGTTGGGTATATTGGCGGTCGAAATGCAACCCCGATTATCCTGAATGGATTAAAGCGCCTGGAATACCGTGGATATGATTCAGCCGGGCTGGCGGTGTTGCAGGACGGGAAGATCGAAATCCGGCGGGATGCGGGTAAGTTGAGTCATCTAGCGGCCTTGTTGGAGAGTCAGCCGATTGCCGGGTTGATTGGCATCGGGCACACCCGCTGGGCGACGCACGGCGAGCCAAGCGCGCGTAACGCGCATCCACATATGGGCAGCACAAAAAAGGTCGTCGTTGTGCACAATGGCATCGTCGAAAATTTCCTCGAGCTGCGTGAAGATTTACAAGCTGAAGGGGTTGAGTTCAACTCTGACACGGACACGGAAGTAATTGTTCACCTGGTCGAGCGTTTTCTTAGCAGCGGGGTATCACTCGAGGAAGCTACTCGTCAGGCGCTCAAGCAGCTCAAAGGCGCTCATGGCGTTGTTCTGTTTTCCTCGTTAGAACCAGATAAGATCGTGGCGGCACGCATTGGCAATGCCGGCGGTGTCGTAATCGGTTATGGCGAGGATGAGATGTTCATCGCCTCAGATATACCCGCTATCCTGGATCATACCCGGCAAATGATCTTCCTGGATTCTCAGCAGATGGCGGTGATTTGGAGAGATTCTGTGCAGGTGAAAACTCTGGATGGTAAACCGGTGCAGCCGCAGGAACATATCATCGCTTGGGATCCGGTGGCTGCAGAGAAGGGCGAGTACCGTCACTTCATGCAAAAAGAAATCCACGAACAGGTGCGTTCGCTAACTGACACGCTGGCAGGCCGAGTGGATTTCGAAGAAGGAACCATCCGCCTGGCGCAAATGAATCTGACGACTGAACTGGCAAAAAGGATAGAGCGTATCGTGATCACTGCGTGCGGTACGGCCAGCTATGCCGCCATGGTGGGTAAAGTTTTGTTGGAGCGCATCACCCGCATTCCGGTTGAGGTGGATATCGCATCGGAGCTGCGCTACCGCGACCCGATCATCGACAACAACACTGTGCTGCTGGCGATCAGCCAATCGGGCGAAACCGCGGACACCCTGGCGGCGATGGATGAGGGGCGTAAGCGGGGAGCGGTGCTGTGGTCGATCGTCAATGCGATAGGCTCTCAGGCAATGCGCATAGCCGATGGGTATATTTCCATGCAGACTGGACCAGAGATTGGCGTGGCCTCAACCAAGGCTTTTACGGCCCCGCTGGTCGATCTCTATATGTTGGCGATTTTGTTGGCGGATATGCGCGGCACGTTGAAAGAGCGTGATCGCAAGAAATTGGTGGCAGATTTGCGCCTGGTGCCGGATTTGGCCGGACGCTGCCTTGACCGAGAGCCTGAGATACTTCAGACAGCACGTGAGATGAAATATATCCGCAACATGCTCTACCTGGGGCGGGGGATCAACATGCCAATCGCCTATGAAGGGGCTTTGAAACTAAAAGAGATTTCATACATCCATGCCGAAGCCTACCCGGCCGGCGAGATGAAACATGGGCCGATCGCGCTAATCGACCGGGACATGCCTGTGCTCGCCATCGCCCCGAGGGATCCCTGGTATGAGAAGATGATCTCGCAGATCGAGCAGGCTAAAGCGCGCGGGGGCAGCGTGCTGGTCGTGGCGACTGAGGGTGATACGCGTGTGGCGGAGCTGGCTGATCATGTTTTCTGGGTGCCGGATTGCCCCTGGATGCTCTCACCAGTAATCACGATCATTCCGTTGCAACTATTTGCTTACCATATCGCATCTCTGCGCGGTTTGGACGTCGACCAGCCGCGCAACCTGGCCAAGAGCGTAACCGTGGAGTAAGCAACGAAGGTACTGTGTACCTTGTTTAAGTGTCAAGTTATAAGTTCCATGGAACACAATGATCGCGCACGGTCATAAGACCGGCGCGATTATGTTTCATCTTTGAATGGTTTTATTAGATGGCAAGTGCGGATGTATTTACTTTAATTTGATAATTATCAAGCCAATTACACCGAGTAAAGCTGCCATTACCGCCCCTATTGGGAGCGTTTTACGCAGCGCATGCCCTTCCTGCCCGGGGATATTCGCGGTGGCGCAGCCTACGGATAATTTCGCCGGAGCGATCATGCTGCCCAGGCTGCCGCCACTGGTCTGTTGTGCAATAACGACACGATAGTCAACCCCGACAATTTCAGCAGTGTTACGCTGCATGGGCGCGAATAGGACATTAGAATTGTTGTTGCTCCCCGTTGAAAATGAGCCGAGCATGCCGATCAATGGAGAAATCAGCGGGAATGAGGCACCAAACAGATGAGCCAGGCCATCGGCAAGCAGGTGGGTCATGCCAGTATATTCCATCAGGCTGCTCAAGCCAACTGTAAAAATGATCCCCAAGCTGGGTGGGACTGCGGAGCGGACAGTAGCTTTCAGGAGGGGTGGGATCGAACCATTGGGCAGCAAATTCACGAACCGGAAAGCGATCATGGATATGATGGCGGTGATAAACATCGCCATTCCGGGGTGAATGAACGGAAGGATAGCTTGTCCGGGTGAGGAAACTGTTTGCCAACCCGTCAGCGTGCGCGTTTCTGGAAAAACAGGCTTCCAACCAATCTTAGCCAAAGTTGCATTGAGAGGCGAGGGCACAAAAATGAGCAGCAAGAAAGCAACGATCAGCGCGTAACTCCCAATTACTGCGTATAGCCTGCGTGGATGACGATTTTCCTTTATTTGGGACTCTCCCTTGCGGGTGATGATCGCAGCAGCCAGCAAACCAGTCAGGCCTGAGCCAAAAGCAGAAAGAGGCATTAACTGTGAGGTGGCGAGTCCATATAGGACAGGGGAAAGCACAAGTGAGATTACCAGGAGATAAGGCCAGGTATGCGTCTGTTTGAGGATCCAGGCAGCCCCCAATCCACATAAGAAACATGAAATAGAAAGCAGCAGCACAGTTGCAGGCATGACGATTTGAGGGTCGATCGCCAATACCGCGCCGAGAGTCTGGACGCCAATCCCCATACTGCCAAAGGTGACAGCCCAGGCATGCCCGACTGCGACCGCGGCAACCGCAGGTAGAGGCGCTATACCTAACGATATTAGAATAGGCGCGACGACCGCAATGGGAATGCCAAAGCCGGCAATGCCTTCTAACATGCCGCTGAAGACCCAGGCGATCACGACGAGCAGCAATCCCCGGTTACCGACACTCCTCTCCAGTCCGGTTGCTAACGCATCGATCCCTTTGATGCTGTCGACGAGATTAAAAAATAACAGCGCAGGCCAGATCACTGCCATCACGTACAGGCTAAGCAGCAAACCCTTCAATTGAGAAACGATCAGAATGTGGCTGGTGAGGCCAAACCAGGAAAAAGCTATTAATACCCCAACAACAAGGCTGAACGCGCCGGCGCGTGCCATCGACCAGCGAGGACCAATCAATAAACCAACCAACAATATGACTGGCAGGGCAGCTAAGAAGTAGAGCATAATGAACTTCAACCCTCAGGCTAAGAGCGCTTTACCCAGCGGCCCAGTCCGTGCGGCAGCTTGAATTTAGAAAATTTACCCGGCACGCCTTGCGGAGTATCAGAGGAGGACAATGTGCCCTTGTTTTCTTTGGTTGTAAATCCCTCCCGGTGCTCATGTTCGATTTGGATCAAAAATGGATCGAAGTAGTAATTCGTGTTCAACCTTTGTCCGTGTCTTGATAGAATTTTATTTTAGGATTTTATTCATTTTACCCTGAGTCGTGTTGATCGAGAGGCTATGCGGGGAACCGCAGGCTGCTTTAATCGCTAGGAACCACTTTGTGATTTAAAAATTCGCTTTTACTTAAATATGTATTTTTTATGCGATAATCGTTGACAAATGCATTAAATTAGGGAATCAAACTAAAATTAGTAATAATTAGATGTTGTATTAATTTTATCTGATTGATATAATTTTACTAATCGTGCCTTAATGTATCGTGTTTAGAAAGGAGTATGCCAGAGAAATATTAGCGCCCTTATTCCGTAGGATATTTAATAAATCCCAATTCCCTTAACGTAAAAGACTGGAGAATTAAATATGATCAAATCAATCCTGAAAGGCTTACTTCTCGTTAGCCTGATGGTGGTCCTCGGATTGTTGTTGGCAGCCTGCCAGCAACCAACTGAGGCCCCAACTCAGGAAGTCTTCCCTCCACAACCGACAGCTGTTCCATGCCCTGAGTGCCCGGCGGATATTAGCGCTGATGTTCCCTTCTATACAGCGTGGTTGGATTCCGGCCATGCTGATGCAGAAGCTGAGGCGTTTGTGCACTGGAACGAGGATGACCCTGCAGTCGTTCCAGCTGGATGTGCAAATTGCCATTCTGCAGCAGGTTTTCAGGACTATATTGGAGCTGACGGCAGCGCAGTTGGTGCGGTGGATGCTGAGATCAAAGCACCGGCTGGGGCTTTGACCTGCAACACCTGCCACAACGAAACCGCTGCAGCGCTCTCGACCGTCACCTTCCCATCTGGCGTGACTTTGGAAGGTCTTGGCCCTGATGCACGCTGCCTGGTCTGCCACCAAGGGCGCGAAGCAAAGGCTACCGTCGACGCTGCGGTTGAAAAAGCTGCCGTTGCTGACGAAGACACCGTAGCCGCCGCGGATGCGCTGGGATTCCGCAATATTCATTACTTTGCCGCAGCAGTGACGTTGTATGGTTCTCAAGTCAAGGGAGGCTATGAGTACGACGGCAAAACCTACGACTATAAAAATGACCACACTGAAGGCTATGACTCTTGTATTGGTTGCCACGATTCGCACACGCTCGAAGTGAAGGTAGAGCAATGCTCGATGTGTCATACAGATGCTAAGGCTGTCGAGGATCTGAAGAATGTCCGTGAACCTTCTTCGAGCATGGATTACGACGGTGACGGCGATGTGACCGAAGGCATGTACTTCGAGATCGAAGGCCTCCAGACGTTATTGGTATCAGCCCTGCAAGCCTACTCCAAAGAAGTGACTGGCGCCATGATTGCATACTCGCCAGATGCTTACCCGTACTTCTTTACGGATCCAAATGCTGATGGGCAGTTGACTGAGGAGGAGGCTGTCACTGACAACCGCTATGCCACCTGGACGCCACGATTGCTCAAGGCTGCATACAACCTGCACCTTTCAATTAAGGATCCTGGAGCGTATGCGCATGGTAACAAATACATTGTGCAATTGCTGTATGATTCGATCGAGGATCTAAACACTAAGATCGCAACTCCGGTCGATCTGACATCAGCTCACCGCGATGATGCTGGACACTTTGCGGGCAACTCGATGGCTTTCCGTGACTGGGATGCTGAAGGAATGGTGCCTTATGGTTGCGCTAAGTGCCATAGCGCATCTGGATTACCCGAGTTCATCGAAAACGGCGGAACCCTTGCAGTCTCAAGTTCTGGAAGCACGATTACCGCGGGGGTTAGCAGTGTACCTGTCAGCAATGGCTTTGCCTGCTCTACCTGCCATGACGAAGCCAACTGGCCGGCGCTCTATGCGGTGACCAATGTACCGTTCCCGTCTGGCGTATCGGTGACTTTCAGCACGAAGGATGCGGACGGCAAACTTGTCCCGAACAACTCCAATCTGTGCCTTGAGTGCCACCAGGGGCGGGAATCCACCACCAGCATGAATGCCTACCTCAAGGGCAAAGATCCAGACACCGCATCGGACAAGATCAGTTTCAAGAATGTGCATTATGCTGCCGCAGGGGCTACCTTATTTGGGGATACCGCAAAAGGCGCATACCAGTATGACGGTAAAGAATATGTTGCTCAACACCCGCATGTGGACGCTGGCTTTACCTGCAACTCCTGCCATGATGTACACGCGCTTAGCGTTATCGAAGATACCTGCGTGGGCTGCCACCCTGCTGCCAAAGACGGCATGGATAAGATCCGCATGGGGACTGTCGATTACGATGGCGACGGTGATGTAACCGAAGGTGTTGCTGGAGAACTCTCGACACTGGCGGATGCACTGTATGCCGAAATCCAGAAATACGCATCGACGAAGGCGGGACTTGGCCTCTTGTATGATTCGAACGCTTATCCTTATTTCTTCGCTGATCAAGACGGCGACGGGAAAGCCGATGTAAATGATAAGGGCGCTGTTGTCCGCTTCAATGCCTGGACACCGAAACTGTTGAAGGCTGCGTACAATCTCCAGTATTATTACAAAGATCTAGGCGCATTTGCTCACAACCCGAAATATATCGCTCAAATCCTGATCGACTCGATCCAGGATATTGGCGGTAATGTGAGTGCATACACGCGTCCATAAATACCATTCAATCGAAAAACAACCCTCAGCGATGAGGGTTGTTTTTTTAAGGATGTTCCACAGATTGCAGATCACCAAATTGATTCTTGAATATGGCGAAGGGATTGAGAATTGTCATTATTCCTTTATGACAATTAAGGTATATAATATGTTATCCCAGTTTATTGACAAAAAAATTAATGGAGGCGCCTTATGAAGCGCTTTGGGCGATGGTTAAAAGGACTTTTCTTTCCACCCGTTGGCAGCTCGACTGTTCGCCGGATATTGCCTTATGTGATCATCGTATTTTTAGGGATCCTGGTAATCCTTGGAGTTACCAGCGCCTGGGAATACTCAAACACGACAGAGTTTTGCGGAACAACCTGCCACACCATGCCCCCCCAGTATGTGACCCACCAATTATCCTCCCATGCAAGGGTGACCTGCGAGGATTGCCACCTGGGACGCGCGCAATTGGGAGAGCAAATTATTCGAAAAATACAATATTCTTATCAAACTGGATCAGCCACAATATTAAACAGTTATGAATTACCCATTAGGGCAAAAAACATGCGCCCAGCCAGGGATGTATGCGAAACCTGCCATCTCCCTGAGCAATTCTCGAACGATACATTAGTAGAGATAAAGCATTTTAACGAAGATGATCAAAACACCCTTGCTTATACGTATTTAATATTGAAAACCGGCGGGGGCACAAGACGCAAGGGATTGGGCTTCGGTATCCACTGGCATATCGAAAATCCGGTGCTGTATCTGGCAATAGACCCCGAAGACCAGCACATACCTTACATCCGAGTTGAAAATGAGGACGGCACGACAACCGAATACACGGATATCGAATCAAATTTTGATGTTACTAATATCGATGAAGAACAATTGAAAAAGATGGACTGCATGTCTTGTCATAACCGCACCTCACACAGCATCGAATGGCCAGCAGAGGCGCTCGACAGTATGCTATCCCGCGGAGAAATTTCACAGAGCATTCCTGAAATAAAGAAGATAGGGGTGGAAATCTTATCGGCGGGTTATACCAGTCAGGAGGCTGCTTTAGCCGCGATTGAATCTCTACCCATCTATTATCAACAGAATTACACCGATTTTTATCAGCAGAATCAGGCGCTTATCGAAAAAACTGTTGAATCTCTGAAAACCTATTACATTGCTTCTGTATTTCCGGATCAGAAAGTATATTGGGAAACTCACCCGGATAATGCTCAGCACCAAAATTCTCCGGGTTGTTTTCGTTGCCATGATGGCAAGCATTTGACTGCCCAGGGGGAAGCCATTCGCCTGGAATGCAACTTGTGCCATTCCATTCCGGTTATTTCATCCAGCACAGATTTTGTGACGGAAATTAAAATAAGCCGCGGCATCGAACCCGAATCTCACAAGAATTCGAATTGGATCACCTTGCACCGCGAATCATTCGACGACACCTGTAAAAGCTGCCACACGGTC
The DNA here is from genome assembly GCA_034678305.1 of Bellilinea sp. Classification (GTDB taxonomy): domain Bacteria; phylum Chloroflexota; class Anaerolineae; order Anaerolineales; family Anaerolineaceae; genus Bellilinea. The sequence continues at coordinate 80,295 of JAXDCA010000031.1, read as the reverse complement.
GAGGATCCAGGCGGTATCAGCAACCAATCATTTTGCTCGAACAGTGGTTGTCATGGAACGACCTGGGAATATGCGGGATTTGACGCGCCAGCATTGCGAGTGATTTTGAGCGAAGAGCTGAAAAAATATGTAACCCCAACACCTATTGCGACCCAACCGCCGGCAAACGCTACTCCTGGCGAAAGTAATTATGCGATGATTGCTGGTTACTTTACAAAATGCACCGTGTGTCACGGTCAGGGTGGTCAGGCTGGCATCGATCTGCGAAGTTATCAGGCGATTATGGCAGGCGGTAATATGGGCGAAATTGTGATCCCCGGCGATGCAAAAAACAGCCTGTTAATAAAAGTTCAATCTGGCGAACAACCGCATTTTGCTCAATTCAGCGAAACTGAGATCGAGCAGATCATACAATGGATTAACAACGGCGCTAAAGAATAACCTGAATATTTTAGGAAATTATTTTAACAACCTGGCAGGCGTCTTACTTGCCAGGTTATTGATTAATTCACTTTTAAACAACCTATGAGCTTGTTGGTTTTTAATATATAATAAGTAATCGAGTAAAAAGTCATCATATTAGTGCAATTCAATCCCTATCTTTTAAACAAATAAAGAGGAGTATACCGTACGAATGAAACGAACCTTCCGTACTCAATCTTTATTGCCTTCTTTATTGGCGGCAATGGCATTTTTATCGGCGATCATTGCTCTAGCCATATTGAGTGGGCAGGCTCAGACGGTGGCAGCGAGCGCTGACCTGTCGCGACTCGCCCAACAGCCTGATAATAGCGCCTGCCTGGCATGTCATGGGCAGGCAGGGCAGACCATAAGTTTCCCGAACGGCGACTCGGTGACCATCGAAGTGAATCCGGATATTTATTCGGCTTCCATGCATCAAAGTATGAGTTGCCAGGTATGCCATCCCAACATCAGCGGATATCCCCATCCGAAGAATACTGCGCAATCTGCAAAGGATTACACTCTCCAATATAAGGAGACCTGTAATCAATGCCATCCTGTGCAGGCAGAGCAATTGAAAGATAGCGCGCATACGATGCTTTTGGAGCAAGGAAATACGAATGCTCCCACCTGCTCAGATTGCCATCATCCACACGAACAAAAAGCAATCTCAAAGAATTCTGACGGGTCGCCTGCGCCTTCTGAACATGCCAACATTGCTCTGGTGTGCGCGAAATGCCACAGTTTAATTTATAACCAGTATATCGACAGCGTGCATGGATCTGGCGTCATCGAAAATCGCAACCCGGATGTTCCCGCCTGTACGGACTGCCATGGTGTGCATAAAATCACCGGCCCGACTGGCACGAATTTCCGCTTGACCTCGCCTGAGATCTGCTCAAAATGCCACACCGATGAGACAATCATGAGTAAGTATGGTTTATCCACGGATGTGATGAGCACCTACATCAGCGATTTTCACGGCACGACGGTGACTCTGTTTTCGAAGACCGACCCCGACCAGCAGACCAATAAACCGGTTTGCTTTGATTGTCATGGCGTGCACAACATTGCTAGGATAGATGACCCACAGTACGGTTTAAAAATCAAGGAAAACCTGCTAGTAACCTGCAAACGATGTCATCCCGATGCAACAGCCAATTTCCCAGAAAGCTGGTTGAGTCATTATATTCCCAGCCCGGGAAAATACCCATTGGTGTATTACGTGACCCTATTTTATAAAATTCTTATCCCCACGGTTCTCGGCGCTATGGGTATCTTCGTGTTGAGCGATATTTTTAACAAATTGGTGATTAAAAAGAAGCGGAAGCCCGTAGCGCAGGAGGCGAACGTGGAAATGCCTGAAAAATCCAAGACGGAATCCAATCGGGAGGGGTAAGCAAAAATGACAACCGGTCAAATAACTTACAAGCGGTTCGCCGTAAGCCAGCGGATTGAGCATGCAGTCTTGATCGCATCGTTTACCCTCCTGGCGATCACTGGTCTATCGCAAAAGTTTCCGCTCAATCCTGTATCGATCTGGGTTATCAACTTGTTCGGCGGAGTGGAAACCGCACGAATTATTCACCGCATTTCAGCGATCGTTTTTGGAGTCCAATCCGTAATCCATTTTGCCATTGCGGGCTATAAACTATACGTTCAACGCAAGGCAGCAACCATGCTGCCGGGCATAAAAGATGTCAAGGACGCTATTCAATTATTCCTTTACAACATAGGGTTCAGGAAGCAGCGCCCAACGATGGGACGCTACAATTTCATGGAAAAAGCAGAGTATTGGGCTTTGGTTTGGGGGTTAATCTTGATGGGTTTGACAGGTCTGATGCTTTGGAATCCGATCGCAACGACAAACCTTTTACCGGGCGATTTCATCCCTGCCGCAAAGGTCGCTCATGGATTGGAAGCAATTCTAGCAGTGCTGGCGATTTTGCTCTGGCACTTCTACAATGTCCATATCAAGCATTGGAATTGGAGCATGATTCGAGGTACTTTGACGCGCCATGAAATGGAAGAAGAACATGCGGAAGAGTTGGAACAAATCGAAGCTGGCATCGCTCATAAAGTGCCTGATGCTAAACAATTGCGAAAGCGCAGGATGATCTATTTACCAGCCGCGGGTGTATTTTCGGTTGGAATTCTGGTCGGGTTATTCCTTTTCCTGACCTTCGAACAATCTGCCATCACAACTGTCCCTGCAGCGCCAGACGAGGTCGAGGTGTTCGTGCCTGTCACACCTACACCTGCGCCTACAGCGACTATGACACCCACTCCAGCGCCCACAAAGGAGGTAGCTGGTCCGGTTTCCTGGACCAATGGCATCGGTGATTTGTTCGTCGCCAAGTGCAAGGCCTGCCATGGGGCAATGGGAGGCTTGGCTCTGGATACTTATGAGAATGCGATGAAAGGCGGCAAAAGCGGCCCGGCTATTGTAGCAGGCGATCCGGCGAGCAGCTCAGTGGTGATTGTGCAGCAAAAAGGCGGCCATCCTGGTATGTTCGATGCCGCGGACCTAGAGAAAATTATCGAGTGGATCCAGGCAGGCGCAATCGAGTAGTTCGTTATCGAAGCCATCAGGAATAAGGATAGCACCTTCATTAATAATATTTAATCATGGTGCTATCTTTTTTGATATGTTTATCTCTAATACGCAAGCGGGAGGTTTACGGCTGCTGCTTTTGATGCGCTGTTGGAGGGTAACTGGCAAGTGGATGCATTTTATCAGGAACTGGCGATCCATCTCGCATAAGAATGGAAAATCAGCCAGAATGGCAGCATAGGGGCAATTCTCGAAGATGAAAGCAGGGCCGTCGCGGCGCGCTTCCCAATGAGCGTGGTAATGATGTTTGTTCAATTCATTCACGACCTGATTCATCTGTTGAGTCGAGGCGCCTTTGATCTCAGGAAAATCTGAGAATATCAGCGCAGCAAGCGACTCCACGGTTTCTTCGATTGATCTATGGCGTTCATGAAGATAATGACGCAGCAGTGTGGCCGCGAGTACCTGGTAATTATCAGGGAGGGATTTATTGGTCAATTGAAAACTCGCGCCTGGGCGGCCTCTCCCGCGATTTTTCTTTGCTAGTGGTTCGGGAGCGATTTCAATTAATTGCTTAGTGAGAAGCAATTTAATATGATAGCGAACATCAGCTCGGGTCACATCTAAAGCTGAAGCCAGTTCAGATACGCTCGCACTGCGGTTTGTAATCAAGTAAGCGATAATTTCATCCCGAATTGCGGCAGTCATAAATGTATTATAAAAAGATTCTATTAATTAAGCAAAAGAATTTTATGCTAATTAATTGTTGACACCCATCATATTTTAGATACAATAGTCGAGTAACTTCAGTCCTGCGTTCACTACCCATTCCCTACAAAACGTACAACCCGGAAGAAGGTGAAATATGAGCAGCGATAGTATCCATAACCCAGATTATCCCTTACCGCCTGAATTGCAGTCGCAGGTTACCATCACTACCCTGGATAAAATCTACAACTGGAGCCGCGCAAACTCGCTTTGGCCGATGATGTTCGGTCTGGCGTGCTGCGCAATTGAGATGATTTGCACAGCAGCCGGACGGTATGACTTTTCCAGGTTCGGCATGGAAGTGATGCGGCCAAGCCCGCGCCAGGCGGATGTGATGATCATTTCTGGAACGGTAACTAAAAAGATGATCCCACAAATTGTGCGGCTTTATAACCAGATGGGCGAGCCGAAACATGTCATCGCTATGGGCGCTTGCGCTTCAAGCGGCGGACCCTTCAAGGAAGGCTACTCGGTTGTGTCTGGCGTGGATAAATTTATCCCAGTGGACGTGTATATTCCAGGCTGCCCGCCCACCCCTCAGGCACTGATCAACGGTCTGATTGCAATGCAAAAGAAAATCAAGAGAATGACACTCAAACAAGATGCCCGCTGGTATAAGAAAGAGCCGCTTGAGGCTATTCCAGTCCCTATTCTTGGCCCGGATTTAATGGATCCGCGCAAATACGCACTGATCAAAGATGTCACTCACCGGCAGCCCGAGACAGCGCAGACAGAAGAACAACAGGAGGGATGAGATGAGCGAAGAAACCAAAGTAGCGGCGTTCGACCTGGCGGCTCATTTTCCTGATATCGTTACTGCCGATACACGCCAGGGATATTCGGGTTTTATCGTTCAGGCCGATCATTTGCTAGAGGTAGCCGAAGCGTTGCGAGATCAGCACGGCTATGACTATCTTTCCGCGGTGACTGGCGTCGATTACCTGCCGGAAGGGAAGATGGAAACTGTCTATCATTTCTATAAAATGATCGGCGGACCCGAGCTGGTGCTAAAAGTCCAGGTTCCACGCGACGATGCTGTGATACCCTCGCTGACTCCGCTGTACCCTGGCGCTGAGCTGCAGGAACGGGAAGCATGGGATTTGCTTGGCATCCAGTACAGCGGTCATCCAGATCTGCGCCGGATTCTCACCTGGGAGGGGTTTGCTGGACACCCGCTGCGCAAGGATTGGACGGAGGCATATTTCGAAGAGGAAGTTAAGCCGTTCAAAAGCCGCTGGCCTGAAGGACATATAACCAGGGCTGAGGACACCAATCCATTCAAAGATAATGTGAAGTATCCGCATGGATTTGACCCCGAAACCTGGACGCCGGAAGCTGAAACGGCTTTATATGCCAGTTTGAAAAAGATAGATAGGGGGGATGATCTGGAAACCGACCAGTTCATCGTCAACCTTGGTCCGCAACATCCATCCACGCACGGTGTTTTCCGCATGGTGGCTATCATAGACGGCGAAACCATCGTCGATATCAAACCCGTGATGGGATATCTTCACCGCAATCACGAGAAGATCGGCGAGCGCAACACTTTTCTCCAAAATATGCCGTTCACCGATCGGCTAGACTACGTTACCTCGATGACCAACAACCTTGGGTATGCGCTGGCGGTCGAGAAACTAATGGGGATCAAGCCGCCCGAGCGCGCTGAATACATCCGTGTGATCATGTCGGAATTGACCCGATTTATGAACCACATCTTCGCGATGGGTTTTCTGCTAAACGACCTCGGCGCATTTTTCACGCCATCATTGTATGCCATTGCAGAACGGGAATTGATTCTGGACATCTTCGAAGAAGTGTCTGGATCGCGCATGATGTGCAATTACATGCGCTTTGGCGGCGTCGCCCGCGATTTGCCGGAAGCCACCCTCGATAAGATTAAAAAGCTGGTGTTCGAGCGGCTGCCGCGAAAAACCGATGAGATGGATGCCTTCTTGACTCATAACGATGTCGTTCGCATTCGCTGTGAGGGGGTGGGCGTGATGACTGCTGAACAGGCGATTGCCAATTCTGCTTCGGGACCTGTCTTGCGCGCATCGGGAGTGCCGTACGACATCCGCCGCGCGGATCCTTACAGCATCTACGACCGCTTCGATTTCGACGTGGCTGTGCATTATCATGGCGATGTGTATGATAAGTATCTTGTGCGCCTGGACGAGATGCGCCAATCTTTGCGAATTTTGCAACAGGCGGTCAAAGATATCCCTGAGGGACCGATTCTCACCGGTAAACCGCAATATCAAGTCCGCGTACCGCCCGGCGAAGCTTATGGACGTATCGAAAGTCCAAAAGGCGAACTAGGCTTCTACGTGGTATCAACCGGCAAAGCCAATCCATGGCGCTATCACGTTCGCGCCCCAACTTTTATCAATCTGACCAGTCTGGCTACCATGAGTCGCGGTCAAAAAATAGCGGATGCCATGGCTGTTCTTGGCGCAATTGATATTACCCTTGGAGAAGTCGACCGTTAGGTCGTGAAATGTGGAGGATTAGATGATCTCAGGATTAGGCATTCTACGCGGTTTATGGATCACTTTCAGACATTTCGTTACGACCTATTTAGAAGACATCCAAAAAGGAAGAAAACGATACCATACCAAAGAAGGTATTGAGATGCGGCGGAAACCGGACATGCGGGGTATTGTTACGATCCAGTATCCCGAAGAAAAGATGCCGGTTCCAGAAGAGTTTCGCTACTTACCCTTCCTGTTGTACGAGGAAGGGCCTGAAGGAGAAAAGAATTACCGCTGCACAGCCTGTGGAATCTGTTCAAAAGTTTGCCCACCTCAATGTATTTGGATTGTGCGCAAGGTAGATCCCGTGACAGGGCGTCCGATTACCCAGCCGGAGGAATACAATATTGACGTAGATCTGTGCATGAATTGCGGTTTTTGCGCAGAATACTGTCCTTTTGATGCTATCAAGATGGATCATGTCTATGAAATCGCATCTTACGACCGCATGCGAGATCATATCTATGACAAGGAAAAACTAGGCAAGCCGGTTTCGTACTACGCCAGTATTCGCCCAATGAACCATAACCGAGAGGAAGCCGAACGCCTAGAGAAAGAGGCGCTGAAAGCCGCGGCAAAAAAGCCTGCGGGATCAGCCGAGTAAATCATGCTGCCTCCTGATACTATTTCTGCAGAGTACAATAATGATACCGATTTGATGTTTCCGCTGCGAGTCATCCCGCAATTACGGAATATCCGCGGCGATCAATGGAAGGCTCTCATCGACGAAATATTACTTGAGGATGCAACAATCGTTTCTCAATCTGCTTTTACGTTAATGATGGTCAGATTAAGCGGATGCCAGAGCTGCAGTGTCGATTCATTTCGAGGGATGCGCGGATGCACCCAATGCGCACGACAAACCATTCGCAGATTTCGCGGCACAGATCAGGAAATCATGCTCCTCTACGAGCAAGCTAAAAGCGATTTACAACGCTACCTTAACCAGACTTAAGCAAGGATCTTATTGTTAGGTTAAAATAGAGCTGGAAAGGGAAATTATTGATGAGTGAATCGAATATCACCAGAGAAGCTGTCCTGGCGGCTCTTAGTGCTGTTGAGGATCCAGAGCTGCACCGCGATCTGGTTTCTCTCGATATGATCCACAACCTGGAAATCCAGGATGGAAAAGTCAGTTTTGATTTAATCCTGACCACGCCAGCTTGTCCATTGAAGGGAAAAATCGAAGCGGATGCGCGCAAAGCGGTGCTCAACCTGCCTGGTGTGAACGCAGTGGATATCCGTCTGGATGCAGTGGTGCGTCCTGATGGGATAAGCCGCGCGCAAACAGCCCTTCAGGTGAAGAATATCGTCGCTATTGCCTCTGGTAAGGGCGGGGTGGGTAAATCGACAGTGGCTGTGAATCTTAGCGTGGCGCTAGCAAGAACAGGCGCGTCCGTTGGATTGTTGGACGCTGACATATACGGACCGAATGTGCCTACGATGATGGGCGTCGATGAGCTGCCCCCTATGCGTGGCAGTAAAATTACCCCCGCAACAGCCTTTGAGGTTAAACTTATGTCGCTGGGATTTCTAATCCCTGCCGGACAGGCGGTCATCTGGCGCGGGCCTTTGCTCCATTCAGCCATCCGTCAATTTCTCTATGATGTTGATTGGGGCGAGTTGGATTACTTGATCGTCGATCTGCCGCCTGGCACTGGCGATGTACAATTAAGTTTGGCGCAATCTGTTCCGCTCTCTGGCGGAGTGATCGTTACCTTGCCGCAGGCGGTATCTCTCGAAGATGCCAGCCGGGGTTTATGGATGTTCAAGGAACTGAATGTGCCCATTCTTGGGGTGATTGAAAATATGAGTTACCTCGAGCTCCCAGATGGAACAGTTATGGACATATTCGGAAAAGGTGGCGGACAAAAATTGGCAGACGAGAATAATACGCTATTCCTCGGATCGATACCGATAGATCCTGCAGTACGAATCAGCAGTGATCAGGGTGTGCCGGTTATAATTTCGAATCCGGATAGCGCTCCAGCGATTGCTTTCTGCCAGCTGGCAGAAAAACTGGCTGCTCAGCTAAGTATCGCTGCCTATAATACAAGTGAAGTAGTTAAATCAAAATTACAGGATAATAATGGATAACATACAAGTAGCCCCAGTTGTTGGGGTCCGCTTTTCTAAAGTGGGCAAGATATACCATTTTGATTCCAGGCATCTGGAAAACATCAAGGTGGGCGATGTGGTTGTGGTGGAGACCTCACGCGGGTGGCAATTAGGGGAGGTTGTGCAATTGGTCAAAGACCCCAATTTGGTATTCGACGGGACAATGAAGCCAGTCGACCGGTTGGCAACTCCGCGCGACTTAATGATCAGACAGCAATGGGAATTGCGTGAGTTAGATGTGATCGAATTAACCCGAAAACGGGTAGCAGAGTTACATCTGAAGAATATAAAAATCGTCGCTACTGAGTACAGCTTTGACGGCTCTCGCCTTGCGATCATTTATTCGTGCGAGGGCGAGGAGAAGGTGGACCTCAAGTCACTGCGGCAGGATACACAGCGTCAATTCGCTCCTGCGCAAGTCGAATTACGCCAGATTGGCCCACGCGATGTGGCAAAGATTATCGGCGGATTGGGCGCCTGTGGACTGGAGAAACGTTGTTGCACGCGATTCTTAAACGAATTTAGCTCGATCTCCATCCGGATGGCGAAAGACCAGGGGATTTCTTTGACGCCGACCGAAATCACGGGAATGTGCGGCCGGCTGCGCTGCTGCTTGATCTATGAGTATGAAACCTACTGCGAGGCGCGCAAAGGCTTGCCGAAGCGTAATAAGCGCATCGAAACACCTGAGGGAGAAGGCAAAGTGATCGATGTGCTCCCCTTACAAGAGCGAATTAAAGTTGACATTCCCGAGGTTGGCATACGAGAATACACGCGCGAGCAGTTCGAAGCATTCGAAAACAAAGCCCTCGCGGCAATCCATCCGGAGGTAGATAGTACTCCCTCGACGACCACTCCATCCACTCAACCTGCTCAACCAGCTCAACCAAGCGGGCAAATCAAGCAGCAACCGAATGCAAAGCAATCGTCTAGTCACCGACCTGGGAGAAAATACCGTGGCGGTCATCGATCCTGAAGGCTGGGAAAACCGCAAAAATATCCTGGTCATCCTTGCCCATCCAGACGATCCGGAATTTTTTTGCGGCGCAACCATCGCTCGTTGGACGAAAATGGGGCATACGGTTAAATATGTGTTATTAACCCGCGGGGAAAGGGGCGGGAACGGGCGGTTTGTCGATCCTGCTACGTTGGTCAAGGCGCGTGAAGCGGAGCAAAAGGAATCAGCAGCTGTACTTGGAGTAAACGAAATAACTTTCCTAAATTTTCCGGACGGGTACTTGCAACCGTCATTGGAGGCGCGCAAGGAAGTGGTGCGGGTGATCCGCAAAGAAGCTCCGCATATCGTTGTCACCTGCGATCCCACGAATGTTTTCCACCGCAAGAATCGCATCAATCATCCGGATCACCTGGCGGCAGGGCAGATCGTTTTGGAGGCAGTTTTCCCCGCCAGCGGGAATTCTTTATTCTTTCCGGAGCTTATTGAGGAAGGTCTGCTGCCGCATACCGTCGAGGAGATATGGTTCTCGATTACGAGCAATGGGAATATCTTTATCGATGTGACGGATACATGGGAGGCGAAAATCCTGGCGCTCCATCAACATCGCAGCCAGATCGAGGATCTCGACGCTTTTGATTTAATGATGCGTAAACGGCACACAGAGGAGAGTAGTCTCGATCATCCCAAGTATGTTGAATCATTTCACCGGATTGTTTTTGGGAAATAAACAATGACGAACGCGCTTTACGCTGCCGCCACTGAATTATTCGAATACACCTGTGATCTGCGACGAGATTTTCACCGGCATCCGGAATTGGGATATCAGGAACACCGCACAGCAGATGTCATCGTGCGCGAGTTGGAGAAACTCGATCTGCAAATAACTACTGGTGTAGCTAAAACGGGTATTGTGGCGTTGATGAAAGGGGGGCATCCAGGACCAACTATATTGTTGCGCGCCGACATGGATGCGTTACCGATTCAGGAGGAAACCGGGCTGGAGTATGCTTCTGAAACACCGGGCGTGATGCATGCCTGCGGGCATGATGGGCATATTGCCGTTCTGCTGACTGTTGCACGGATTCTCAATGATCTAAAACAAGACCTGCGCGGCTCGATAAAATTTATGTTCCAACCGGCTGAGGAGGGTGGATTCGGCGCTGAGAGGATGATCGAGGAGGGGATTCTCAAGGATCCATCGGTGGATGCTGCTTTGGCGTTGCATCTTTGGAATGACCGTCCGGTTGGGTGGGTGGCGATCGTTCCCGGACCTTTGATGGCAGGGGCAGATTTCTTTTCCATACGAATAGAAGGAAAAGGCGGTCATGGCGCCAGTCCAAGTCAAACCATTGATCCAATCGTGACCGCTGCGCACATCGTCACTGCGATTCAAACGATTGTTTCGCGTAATGTATCTCCTTTAAAATCGGCGGTGGTAAGTGTCACACAATTGACTGCTGGCAATACCTTTAATGTCATCCCTCCGGAAGCGGAAATTCACGGAACGATTCGCAGCTTCGAGGTCGAGACCAGAGATTTGATCATACACCGGATGGAACACCTGGTAAAAAGCATTACAGCAGGATTTAACTGCAAGGTTGATATCGAACTTCGCCAATTGACCCCTGCAGTACACAATAACCCTAAAATTTCCGCCTGGGTGGAAGAGGTCGCAGAATCCGCTTTTCCGAATGCCCGGGTGGAAAACAACTACCGGGCAATGGTTTCAGACGATATGGCATCTGTTCTTTTGGAAGCGCCAGGTTGTTACATGATGGTTGGCAGCGGCCAATCCGATCCGGAATTGAGTTTTGGGCACCATCACCCGAAATTCACCATCGATGAAAATGTATTGCCGCGGGCTGCAGCTTTAATGAGCGCAACTGCGCTGAATGTTCTCCGGCATCTGGGAAACCGGCAGGAATAATCTAAATCATCGGATGAATTCTAGCTGAAACGGCTAATGGCGGGTAGTGAAATTGTGGTTAAGGATCGAAATGCAGTGCAAAATGGTCATGATTGACGAATAATGACCTTTGTGATATATTTAATTCGTCTGAATAATCAGATTAATCAAATCAATTTACAGGGGATTCAGACTGAATGAATGATCAATTAATCTCTGACCGTTTGTCGGAGTTCATGAAGTATCTGGCAACCAGTGATCTGGATGAGGATGGTCGTTTACCACCGTTATCCGAACTAAGCAAAATTCTTGGGATCAGCATTGCGAGTTTACGCGAGCAGCTCGAGGTCGCGCGGGTAATGGGATTGGTTGAAGTCAAGCCGCGCACAGGTATTCGCAGGCTTGCTTATCAGTTTAAACCTGCGGTGCTGCAGAGTTTAGCTTACAGTCAAGCGGTCGATGATGATACTTTCGCAGCTTTCTCGGATATACGGCGCCACATTGAAACTTCCTTTTGGTATCAGGCGGTCGGGCTATTGACCAGTGAAGACCACCGGGAGTTACGCGAATTAATTCAAAAGGCTATGGATAAATTGCATGGCACTCCCGTACAAATTCCACATCAAGAACACTGCCAATTGCATCTATCCATCTATAAGCGGCTGAACAATCCCTTCGTCATGGGTCTGCTTGAAGCATTTTGGGAGATGTATGAAGAATATGGTCTTGGTTATTACACCGATCTGAATTACCAGGAACGGGTTTGGGATTACCATCACAGAATGGTGGAGGCTATCTGTAACAAAAATTTTAATATTGGTTTTGATGCCTTAACACAGCACATGGATTTGATCTTTCAGAGAACAAAAAGCCCGTCCTTTCAGAGATTTGAATAATCATTCCTCAAGGAGAATGTATGTTACAAACACTGCCTGAGCATGTTGCCGATCAGAGTAAGGTCGAAAAAAAGGTGATCAACGATTTTTGCATCACATTCAGTACAGTGAATGGTTCGGGAAGCGCGACAGCTAACACCCTGATCTTGAAAGCGCTTTTTCGAATGGGTATCCCTGTCTCGGGGAAGAATATCTTTCCCTCCAATATTCAAGGATTGCCGACCTGGTATAGCATTCGCCTGAGTAAGGACGGCTACCTGGCAAGAGTCGATATGGACGACATTGTGGTTGTGATGAATCCAGCAACGATATCATCCGAAGTAGAGTACCTTAAGCCTGGCGGAGTCATGTTCTATTCGGATGATATCCACTTTGATGTTCCACGAGAGGATATCATCACCTATCCAATGCCGGTAAAACAGTTGGTTAAGAATGCGGATGTGCCGCCCAATTTACGGGACTATGTTGCCAATATGGTCTATGTTGGGGTTGTCGCTCAGATGATCGGCATCGAATTTGATGCCTTACACGATTGCCTCAATGCGCATTTCGAAGGCAAGAAGAAAGCAGTGGATTCAAACCTGGCGATCATTAAAGCTGCTGCCGATTGGGCTGCTCAGAATCTTGTGAAACGCGACCCGTACTACGTTGAGCGCATGCCCGATCTGGACGGCTACATTATGACCGATGGGAATACCGCTTCTGCATTGGGCGCTATTTACGGCGGGGTTCAATTCACCGCCTGGTATCCGATAACTCCGGCTACCAGCCTGGCGGAATCTCTGATGGAATATTTACCCAAACTAAGGACAGATCCCGAGACCGGCAAGGCCACGTACGCAGTTGTCCAGTCTGAAGACGAGCTTGCGGCGATAGGCATGACCGTTGGCGCAGGTTGGGCAGGACTGCGATCGATGACCTCTACTTCTGGTCCTGGTCTTTCGTTGATGGCCGAATACCTTGGAATGGCCTACTATGTCGAAGTTCCGCTAGTCGTTTGGGATGTGCAGCGTGTAGGTCCTTCGACAGGGCTGCCTACTCGCACTGCACAGGGCGACCTCACCTTCGCGAATTTTATCAGTCACGGCGACACGCAATTCGTTATTCTACTGCCGAGCGATGTCAATGAATGCTTTAAATTTGGCTGGCAGGCATTCGATATTGCTGAAAGATTGCAAACACCAGTAATTATCCTTACCGACCTGGATCTTGGTATGAATATCCACATGACGCGGAAGTTCGAATATCCGGACAAGCCAATAGACCGCGGCAAGATTTTGTGGGAAGAGGATCTGACGCGTTTCATCGAAAAATTTGGCGCATGGGGACGTTACTGCGATGTGGATGGGGATGGCATTCCTTATCGCACACTACCGGGCAACCGCCACCCCTCGAGCAGTTACTTTGCGCGCGGCACCGGACATGATGAATATACCCGTTATTCGGAAGATCCGACTGTTTGGGAACACGGATTGGACCGATTAAAGAAAAAGATCGAAAATAATAAATCGCTGCTGCCTGTGCCGGTCATCGAGAGGCAGCCGGGAACAAAAATCGGGGTGATTGGCTATGGTTCGACCGATCCGGCAATCCAAGAAGCCCGCAATTTGCTTTCAGCCCAGGGAATTCCCACCAACTATATGCGCATTTGTTCACTGCCATTCAACGATGAAGTCCGCAATTTCCTGGAAGAAAATGAGCGCATCTATGTCGTAGAGCTTAATCGCGATGGACAGATGAAACAACTTTTGACAATGATCTATTCTGAATACGGATACAAATTACGGCAGGCATCCCATATCGACGGCATGCCAATGGTCGCTCGTTGGATTTACGATCGGATCAAATCGATGGAGGAAGAAAACTAATGACCACTCAAGCTCCCGTTTCCATTCCAGCGAATATCAATCGTGCAGGTTTATCCCGCAATGACTATAAAGGGGCGCCGAGCACACTGTGTCAGGGATGCGGGCATAACTCGATATCGAATCAGATCGTTTCAGCTCTATTTGAGCTCGATATTGTACCTGAAACGGTGGTCAAATTTAGCGGAATTGGCTGCTCGAGTAAAAGCCCCACGTATTTTTTGAACCGGAGCTTTGGATTTAACAGTCTTCACGGTAGAATGCCCTCACTGGCATTGGGCGCTCTATTCGCTGACACCAGCCTCAAGGGGATTGGCGTCAGCGGTGATGGCGACACAGCGAGCATTGGCATCGGTCAATTCACTCACCTCATCCGTCGCAACCTGCCGATGGTGTATATCGTCGAGAATAACGGCGTTTACGGCCTGACCAAAGGGCAATTTTCCGCCACAGCCGAAAAAGGATTGGAGTTAAAGAAGCAGGGATGCAATCCATACAAGCCGGTCGATATTTGCCTGGAAGCTCTAGTGGCGAATGCATCTTTTATAGCCCGCTCTTTTGCCGGAGATCCAAAACAACTCAAGGAAATTCTCAAAGCCGCGATCAGCCATCATGGGATTGCAGTAATCGATATCATCAGCCCGTGCGTGACCTTCCACAACAAAGATCAATCCTACCATTCGTATGCCTGGGGAAAAGAAAATGAAATGCCGCTGCATGACATCTCCTACATACCTGCACTGGAGGAAATAACGATCGAGGATTATGAGGATGGCGCCGTAAAGGAAGTTGCCCTGCATAACGGCGGAACCATTTTGTTGAAGAAAATCGACAAAGATTACGACCCAACCAATATTTTTGACGCGGTTCGCGTGATGGAAGAGGCCGAACAAAATAGATGGCTGTTAACAGGCATTCTCTATGTCGATGCTAACATGCCGGATATGTTCGCCAATTACAATCTGGTAGAGTCGCCGTTGAACCGGCTTCCAAATGATAAATTGCGCCCTGAACCTGACACCTTGGAAGCAATCAACCACGCGATGACGCATTGATCGAAAATGAAAATCCTTATTCACCGATCTCGATAGGACGCCTGGGATTACGAATCCACTCACTCCAGGAGCCGGCATAAAGCTTGGCACCGTAAAGACCGGCAATTTCCATGGCAAGCAGGTTATGACAGGCTGTGACGCCTGAGCCGCAATACACAATCACATGATCCGCGGGCAGATCTCCAATTAGTTCTTCGTATGCCTGATAGAGTTGGCTCGGCACCAAGAAATAGCCATCACTGGTGAGATTTTCGTGATGAAAGTGATTTACAGCGCCGGGAATGTGTCCTGCGACGTGATCGATAGGCTCTTGTTCGCCCCTAAACCGTTCAGGGGCGCGCGCATCGATGATCATAAAAGATGGATCCTTAAGCATGGCTTCCACCTCATGCGTCGTCACCCATTGATTCGGATCAGGCAAGCCGTCGAACACAGCCTTTTTTGGATTTTCGACGGCAGCAGCAAGCGGGTAGCCAGCGGCAGTCCAGGCTTGCAGCCCGCCGTCCAGCACTGCAACCGATTCATGCCCATAGGTTTGCAACAGCCACCATAACCGCGCAGCATAAGCCCCCGAAGCATGGTCATAAGCAACCACTTGCTTATGCAGGTCAATTCCCCAGTCCTCGACTTTTTGGATGAAATCTTCTGGATTGGGAAGCGGGTGGCGGCCAGTTTCGGATGTGGTTTTTCCTGACAGGTCTTTGTTGATATCTGCAAAGACTGCGCCGGGGATGTGACCATGCTGATATTCCTCATGACCCCAGCCAGGATTGGACAGATTGAAGCGGCAATCGACAAAAATCCATTTTGGATCTTGCAGGTGATCCAGGGCTTGGCTTGCTGAGATAATTGTCGAGTTAGTAGGCATAAAATACCTCGCTTTGATCTACATGGTTCTCTTTAACTTACGGGTGCGTTCTTCACGCTGCATTCGGCGTTGAATGGCAAGCTGGATGCGAGACTGGCGTTCGCGCGAGAGCGGATAGAACCAGGCCGTGGCAATAGCTGCCAGCAAGAAAAACACGATAAATGGTCCAGTGAGCAGACGAATGCCCAGCAGAGTGGTAGAAGATTGACTGAAAATGATAGCGTCTTGGGGTGGGGTTTGATAGCCGAACCAACCTAGCACTTGCAATGTGATGAAAATAGCGAGGGCGCTGCTTAATTTCCTCATAAAATTTATCGCCCCATAATACATGCCTTCATGGCGTGTGCGCGTCCTTAGTTCGTCCCAATCGATTACATCAGGGAACATCGATTCAGGCATGACATGCGCTGTCGAAACACTGAAACCAGCAAAGAATGAGAATAACAGTACCAGATTCATCTGACCGGGTTTTAGCAGGATCAATAGGATTTGCACCACGATCCAAAACATCATGCCGCTGATATAGGCCGATCGTTTGTTGAACTTACGAGCAACTAAATTCCAAATTGGGATCGAGAGAGTCGCCACGAGCATAATAATTCCAAGCGCA
This sequence comes from Bellilinea sp., assembly GCA_034678305.1. Taxonomy (GTDB): domain Bacteria; phylum Chloroflexota; class Anaerolineae; order Anaerolineales; family Anaerolineaceae; genus Bellilinea. Next base: position 63,704 of record JAXDCA010000031.1, on the reverse strand, counting down.
GCAGATTCGAGTGATAACTTCTGACCAAATAGATTGACCTTCGCCAGCATATTCCCTTCTGCGATCCAATAGAGCAGGTAATAGGGGATCATCATTGCGACCACATCGAAGGCGATCCAATTGATAACATAGATGGCAGTGGCATAACGGAACGGGATATTCTCCCACAACAGTCTGATCATCTTGATCAGAGGCAATTTTTCACGTTCTGCTTTGATTGGCGCCTGCTTCTCGCGAATGGTAAAGAAGAGCAGCATGAATGGGATGACCGCCAGAAAGCCAAACAAGCCAGCCACCAGTAGATAGCCGCGCTGCTGGCTTAATCCAGCGTTTACTGCCATATCCACGATTGTTGGCGCTGCCACAACGGTGGTCAAGCTTGCAGCCAGGTTGAAAAACATGCGGAAACTGGTCAACGAGGTGCGTTCATCATAGCCGGGAGCAATCTCTGGCGTGAGAGCCAGGTAGGGGACGGTGACCAGTGTTTGGATCGTGTCGCTGATCATGTACGCCAGAGTAACAGTGACCATGAGCATGATTTGACTTTCCCAGGGTGGCGCCCACCAAAGGAGTAAAAATGCCAGGCCAAACGGGATCGAAAAGAAAAGGAAGAAAGGCCGCCGCCTGCCCCAGCGGCTACGGACGTGATCACTAAGGTTGCCAACCAGCGGATCATTGATCGCATCCCATAGGATAGCTATCAAGGAAGCGAAGGATGCTAAGAAGGGATTTAAACCGACTACATCGGTCAAAAAAATGGCATAGAAGATCTGCCGAAGTGAATTGAAACTGGCTCTTCCCCAATCACCCGAGCCGTAGATTAATTTTTGCGCTCGAGGGAGATGCTTCGATATGCTGGATGTTTGTGTTTCAACGGATAGGTTACTCGACATGTGTCCTCGGTGTTAGATTGTAAACAAATGCGGCCTGTAATTAAGGCTTATCCGGCAATACAGAAAATCCTCTACTGGAATACCCGATCCATCCTTACGATAGAGGGAGGATATAGGAGCGGTGAGTCTTATAAAACTTGACGCCTACGGTTTCCATATCTGATTTGCTTTTGAAATTGCGTACATCGACTTGTACAAAATCGCCAAACTGGGCGTTGTATGCCCGCAGAGTTCTTTCAAGCTCAACGTACAATAGAATATTTGCGCCGCGACCTTGATATTGCGGTAGAAGTCCCACGCCGTTCAGATCAAGGCGCTTGGTGGTTCTAAGCTCATGAAGAATGGTTATCCATCCAAAAGGCCATAAGCGGCCATTTGTTTTCTGCAGCGACGGGCAAATATTCGGATAGCAGAGTAAAAAGCCAGCCAACTCGTCGCCCTTTAGTATGATCTTTATCAGCCGAGGATTTGCAACGCGGTAAATATTCTTTGCCATTAATTCGAATTCTTCGTGAGTGCTTGGATAGAAATCTGGATTGTTTTGAAACGCTTCATGATGGACCCGATCGATTTCTGGAATCCATTTTACAAGCTCGGATTTATTTGTGAAATGCAATACTTTGAAATTACCAGATTCTTTAATGCGATCCGCGGCTTCGAACATTTTCACCGGCAACTCGTCGCTCGGCACCAGGTAGCCTGAGAGGTGATCGGTATAGTATTGGAACCCAAAATCGGTGAGCAGCGTTGCGTAATAAGGGTGGTTGTAAGGGATACCAAGCGCGGGGAGTTTATCGAAGCCCTCGATTAATATACCAAATCCGTTCGAGCGGACAAAACCTTTTGGACCCAGAATGGTATCCAATCCGTGCGATTTTGCCCAATCCACGCCTGCCTGCAAGAGCATCTTGCTTACCTGTAAGTCATCCACAACATCAAAATAGTAGAAGAAGGCAATTTTTTGTTGGTGAAAATCACAATAATTTTTATTTTGCAGGATCGCCATGCGACCAAGGACTTCCCCCTCACTTTCGACAACCAAGAAATCTGCGTTTGAGTGCCGGTAGAAAGGGTGCTTTTCTCGGTTCATCACAAATTCAATGTCACCTTGGATGGGCGGCACCCAATAAGGGTTGTCTTTATAGAGTTTAAACGGGAATTGAATAAACTTGCTGCGGTCTTTTCGATTATCGAGATCGAGTTTTCGCGCCTGCATGACTGATTCTCCCTATGAAAGGAAATATGGGTGGTTCAATGTTCAATCGATTGGTACAAAAAATAGTTGGTCGAATTTTACTCGCCTACCGTGTGGAGCAGCGCAAAATTCGGCGGGCGCAGCGAGCCAACTGGAAAACCACAGATAACGATCACCTGCTCGCCCGCTTGAATTGGCGTGGAAGATAACAATGCTGCGTCGACGCTGGTGATCATGGTTTCAACCGTCGATGCGTATGGGACAAGGCAGGGGATGACACCCCAATACATCCCTAAACGACGATATGTATTAATTTCGGGGGTGAAAGCCATGATGGGAATCTGCGGCCTGGATTTAGACATATAGATTGCGGTTTTTCCAGTTTGTGTGAAGATTGCAATGGCAGCTGCCTGGCGGTCTTTAGCAAGCTCATTGGCTGCGCGGGTAATCGCAAAGGCAGCATCCTGGCTAGCCTCTTCAGGGTTGCTCGTGTAGTGTCCCCAATCGGAGGCATTTGCTTCAGCCTCGCGGACGATGGCATCCATCATCTTCACGCTTTCCAAGGGGTAATCACCGCTGGCCGTTTCTCCCGAGAGCATGACCGCGTCGCTGCCGTCGAAGATGGCATTGGCTACATCCGAAGCCTCAGCACGCGTGGGGCGTGGATTGTGGATCATCGAATCCAACATTTGAGTCGCGGTGATCACAATCCGAGCGTGCTTGTTAGCCATTTCAATTATCTGTTTTTGGATAATCGGCACAGATTCTGGAGAGGTTTCCACTCCAAGATCGCCTCTGGCAACCATAACCCCATCGGCAGCGTGGATGATTTCGTGGAGATGGTCGATGGCTTCAGGGCGTTCAAGTTTGGCAATTACGGGCAGGTTGGCTTTGTCTGGCGCCATCGCGCGTATAGCAGCGCGAACGGTATCGATATCTTCAGCCTGATGGACGAAACTGATGGCGATCATGTCCACCCCCTGACGCAATCCAAATTCCAGATCGCTGCTATCTTTTTCAGTAAAAGCGGGGATGCCAAGTGCAGCCCCGGGTAGGTTGACGCCTTTGTTGGAGAAAAGCATGCCGCCGAGTACCACCCGAGTAACCACCGCGTCGTCAATGACTTCAACAACTTCCAATTCCAGGTGACCGTCATCGAGAAGGATGCGGTTGCCAGGCGTGACGCCGCGTGCCAGGTTGGGGATATCCACTGGTATCCGTATGCTCTCTTCGAAGCCTTTTGTCGACTTTTGTTCAGTAGGTAAGGGAGTTAAGGTTGCAAGGTCGCCTGCGTTCAAAGAAAGGCCCGTCTCAGGCAGCTTGCCGACGCGTAGTTTGGGTCCTTGTAAATCTTGAAGGATGGTAACCGGTTTACCGATCTCATCGGAAATCTTCCGGATCGAGGCGATCATGCTTGCATGAACTTCATGGCTGCCGTGTGAGAAATTCAATCGGGCGACATCAACGCCAGCTTCGAACATAGCGCGCATCACACCCTCATCACTGCAGGACGGTCCAATGGTAGCTACAATTTTTGCTCTGCGATAGTTCATTGGCTCTATCTTCCTTAGAAAAGTGATCTATTAATATTATATGCTTAATAAAGTTCATCCGCAGTAATTCTACTCTGATACTCAAGGCTAAGTAGACAGCAACAAATATATGCACACCTTTCCGCCAAAAAAATCAACGCACACCTGGCTATTAGCTGTGCGTTGATTGAATCCAAACAAAGGTCTACCAAACGGTTAGATTTGGGTTAAAACCTCGTAGATTTTAGGCATAGCCCAATCGATCACATCTCGGTTGATAATGAGTGGTGGCGCGAAACGGATGACATGTTCATGCGTTTCTTTAGCCAGGATGCCGCGCGCTTGCAATGCTTCGCAGTATCTTCGCGCGCCGCCGGCTTCAGGTTTTAGCTCGACGCCAATCAACAATCCTTTCCCGCGGATTTCTTTGATTTTATGGGAGGGGATTTCGGAGAGACGCTCCATGAAATATTCACCCATTTTTACCGCATTTTCAACCAACTTTTCTTCGACGAGCACCTTGAGTGCTTCACGCGCAACCGAGCAAGCCAGTGGATTTCCGCCAAAGGTGGATCCATGCTCGCCAGGGACGAATAAACTCATCAACGGCTTGTCTGCCAGGACAGCAGACACCGGATAAAAGCCGCCTGACAGCGCTTTGCCAATCACAACCATGTCTGGGCGCACGCCTTCATGATCGCAGGCGAACAGCTTGCCGGTGCGGCCCAGCCCGGTTTGGATTTCATCCGCGATGAAGAGAAGATTTTGCTTTTTACATAATTGGCTGACTTGCTGTAGATAGCCCTCAGGAGGTATGATCACGCCGCCCTCGCCCTGGATAGGCTCGAGCATGATCGCGGCTGTGTTGGCAGTGATTGCTTTTTCGATTGCCTGGATATCGCCATAAGGAACTACTTTGAAGCCAGGGGTGAAAGGACCAAACAGGTCTTTATACAACGGCTCGGACGAGAAAGAAATGATGGAGATGGTGCGGCCATGGAAATTGCCCTCGGCAACGATGACTTCTGCCTGGTTGAGAGGAATACCTTTGACTTTGTAGGCCCATTTACGCGCTAATTTTAGGGCGGATTCGACCGCTTCAGCTCCGCTGTTCATGGGCAATGACATATCATAGCCGCTTAACTCGGATAATTCCTTATAGAACAACGGAAGCTGATCATTGCGGAAAGCGCGTGAAGTCAATGTGAGTTTCTCAGCCTGCTTGCATAAAGCATTCAGGATGCGCGGGTGCACATGCCCCTGATTCACTGCAGAATAAGCGCTGAGACAGTCGAAGTAGCGATTTCCATCGACATCATAGACCCACACACCTTCGCCGCGGGTTAGCACTACGTCCAGCGGATGGTAATTATGTGCGCCGTATTGGTCTTCGAGTTCGATATAGTCCTTCGATATCATAGATAGAGTTCCTATCAGTTTTGTGTAAGTGTTCGAACAAGGATGGCTTTTTGCGCGTGTAAGCGGTTGTGAGCCTGCGGGAAGAGCCGAGAATGGGGTCCATCGGCTACATCGTCGGTGATTTCCTGACCGCGGTGGGCAGGCAAGCAGTGCAAAATGATCACATCCTTGCGGGCTTCTGAGACGAGTTTCTCATTGACCTGCAAGGGAGGGAAGACTGCTTCACGCTTCTTAGCTTCGGCTTCCTGACCCATCGATGTCCAGGTGTCGGTGTAGATTACGTGGGCATCTTTGACAGCCTGGTGCGGATCGCGCAGGAAGCGTAGTTTTGATCCGCTGTTGGTAGCAATAGCTTCAGCAATTTCGATCGAATGCGCACTCAGGTCGTAATCTTGTGGTGATGCGATCGCGAAATTAGCGCCTAGTTTTGCACAAATGTGCATCAATGAAACGGCTACGTTGTTGCCATCGCCAACGTAAGTGATGTTCAAACCCTTGAGGGATCCAAACTCCTCCTGGATCGTGAGGGCGTCGGCCATTGCCTGACAGGGGTGGTTGTAATCGCTCAAACCATTGATCACAGGGACGCTCGTCCATTTAGCCAGTTCCAAAACGTGGTTATGGTCAAACACACGCGCCATGATTGCATCGATGTAACCGGAAAGCACACGGGCTACATCAGCAATGGATTCACGCTGACCTAAACCGATCTCGCTAGGGGAGAGATACAGAGCATCACCACCAAGCTGGCGCATGGCCATGTCAAAGCTGACCCTGGTACGCAAGCTTGGCTTTTGGAATATCATTGCCAGTACTTTCCCTTTGAGCAGGGGAGGGTTGCCGCCAGCCTTAAGCTCCCGCTTCAAATGGATTGCCAAATCAAGCATGTCCTGGATCTCTGCAGGATAGAAGTCGGATACAGCGAGAAAGTCTTTCTTCATATTTACTCCTGAATTGTATATTTTTTGATGGCAGGTTTCGAGTAGTATAACATAAGGGCAGATAGGATCAAGTGCGTATCTACATGACCCCCATGTTATAAACATAACCCTTAAGAGATTAACTTACTACCGTTTCCTTCGATTTTGCCTGTCGGCTGCTTTTCGGACAAGACGATCAAAAACGGTATAGAAAAATTGCCGCCCCAATATTTTATCAACAAGGAACAATTGCTTTGTGGTGCTGCCAATCAAAATAAAATACTTACGCTTGCTTAACCCCTTCAGGATTTCATCAGCAGTATGTTCTGCTGAATATTTACTGATGGTGCCGCTGATCATACGCGTGATGGCGGGTTTATAACGGTTATCGTAAGCAAGCTGGGGTGTGTCTGTATCCGGAGGCATAATCAGGGACACCTGAATGCCTTTTGGTTTTAATTCCATGCGTAAGGCTTCTGAAAGACCATTAACCGCGAATTTTGAGGCCCCATATGCGGTGTACCCATAAACATTGAAATAACCGGCTACCGAAGATATATTGGCGATGATCCCTGACCCTCTCTCGACCATGCCCGGTACCACGGCGCGGATGGCGTTCAACGTGCCAAAGTAATTGACCTCCATGTTCCAACGAAAAATGGAGTCGTCCAACTTCAAGAATTCACCTGGTCGGGTCACTCCTGCGCTGTTGATAAGAATATCTGGTATTCCGTGGGTCTGCGTGAGTTGCGATATCGCTTCTCTGATTGATTCCGCCTTGGTGACATCGGAGGTGAATGCATGCACGAAATGATTTTCTTTGAGGTTCTGTTGAATCTTCTGACGCGCGCTATCGAGGGTCACCTCAGTTCGCGCGGTGATGGCGAGGTTTGCGCCAAGCGATGCCAATTGACTGGCTAGCGCCAGTCCAATTCCTGACGATCCGCCGGTAATCAGGACGAATTTATCGCGATAGAATTGATCCAGGGATGGCAATGATATTCTCCTAAAGGCCGCAGGTCGAGCAATTACCTCCGGAACAACTGCTGCAATTGCTTTCGTCTGAGGTGAGAGAACGGCCTTCTGAGCTGGCAAAGAAAACAGATAGAGCGCGCTTGGTGTTTGTCCCTTGGCAATTTTTACAGGCGATAGGGGCATCAGCGTCTTTCATCGACCGAAGGACATCAAATTTAACCCCGCAATCGCTGCATAGATACTCGTAAATCGGCATTGCTGTTCTCCTTAAATACCGAATGCATTTTATCCGGAATGATTCTTCCGGTCAATGGGTTATGGCGTTGATTAACCACCAAAGCGCAGGGTGTAGGCTGCGATAGCAAAGGCTATCGCGGCATTCAGTGATCTTTTATAGCCGAGCATTGGGATCCAGAGCTTCTGATCGCAAAGCTCAAGGATGCCCGGATCGATTCCGGTGATTTCACTGCCGATCACCAGGGCGGTTGGCGTGCTGAGTGGGGATCGAGCGATATCGAACAAAGAAATGGCCCTTTCACCGATTTCGAGAGCCAGAATCTTCATCCCAGCTGTTTTCATTTCTGTCACTGCTTCGAGCCCGTTGGGATGATAGCTCCATTCGACGGCATGTTCGGAACCGAGCGCCGTCTTTGCAACTTTGGTCTGAATTGGCAGCGGGGTAATCCCGCATAGATGCAAACGGCGCAGTCCGGCGCCGTCAGCCGTGCGGAACATAGCGCCAACATTGAAGCTCGAGCGGATATTATCGAGCACGCCTTCGAATACGGGCAATCCCTCGATGGTTTGGCGCGGATTCGACGCAAGTACATCCTGCCGGGCAAGTACATTTTCAAGGGGTGACTGGCACCTTGGGCAGTTGGTTAGCGGTTTGCGTTCCAATTGAGCCGGGAAACGCAGTCTGCAAACCGGATTCGTGCATTGGTAGAAGCGGGATTTTTCCACGAAATGAACCCTCGCTGGTTCTATGGCTTGAAAATTAACGCTGTTCGGGTAATACGCGCCCGCGCAGGATCCTGTCCTAACTCGAGTAATACCTCTTCCGGTCTTCCGGTGGCGCCCTCCCGGGCCGACAGGCGCATGGCGAGCATCGGAAGTTGCGACAATCCGCCAATATCCAGAACAAGTTCTTCGATCAACGGCCGTAAATCATAGTTTTTCATCCGACGCTGCCGGATCAGGGATATCGCAGTCAGCACACGCTGAATACCAGACGGCAGATCACGGAGCGACTGGTCGTCTAGGAATTCAACATTGTATGACGCAGCAACAACCCGGCTTTGCAAAGCGGGATCATTCAACGGCATTGCTGTGATCGCCTTAATTTCTATGCCCGGTTGGGGTGCGGTTGTCAAGGCACGGAACAATCCCTGCGGATCGATCCGGTCATCATCCAGCCAGATGTCGACAATTTCCGCGTTGCTCAGGTAGCCAAGCGGCAAAGGACAGGCCTGCTGGATCTTTGCCTGTGGGTGAAATCCTTGCGAGTAAGCCACCACAAGCGATGAACGGCGCAGGTACCGCTCCCATACTTTCTGCATATCCAGGTTGCCGGTGTAACGCAGCGCCTCTTTTTTCGAATATTCGATACGAAACCGCTGCATGCTCAATTCTCCAGTTGCCGGGCGGTGGATTTAATTTTGCTCGGAGATACCTCAGGGCATTTCCAATGATCTCCCGGGTGTTCGCGGCGAATTTGCGAAAATGATGTCAGGATGCCGCAGGCGTGACATTGTTCGCGGCAGTCACCACGCAAAATGCCAGCCTGACTGTTTTTATACTCCTCTAACAGGTAGTCTTTGCGCACCCCGGAATCGATGTGATCCCAGGGAAAAACCTCATCGTCGCTGCGCTGCCGGTGAGTATAGAAATTCGGAACCAGCCCATCTTGAGCAAAAGCTTCGAGCCAAACTGGATAATTGAAATGATCCTGCCAGGCGTCGAACCTGGCGCCGAGTTGCCAGGCATGGTGGATGACCGCCGCCATGCGGCGATCGCCACGGGATAGCCAGGCTTCCAGCATGGTGTCCTTGGGATCTGTCCAGGTCATTTTCAAGCCAGGTCCTCGCAATGCGTTGCGCAGTAACGTTAATTTCGCTTCTATCTGCTCCTGACTGTCGCACTGCGCCCATTGGAAAGGCGTATGCGCTTTGGGGACAAAGGTGCTGATGCCGGCGTGCAGCCCGGCGCGCCTGCCAATCGTTTTATGCCCTTCGGCGATCACTGCCTTGCACAGATCAGCAATTGCCTGGACATCCTCGAGAGTTTCTGAAGGATGCCCGATCATGAAATACAATTTGATGTTTTTCCAACCGCGGCTGTAGATGGCGCGCGCGGTATTCAATAGCTGCTCGGTCTCGATGGGTTTGTTGATGAGGTTGCGCATGCGCTCGGTGGCGGCTTCTGGCGCCAGGGTGAAACCGCCCTGTCTGGCTCCTTTGAGCTTTTCCATCAGGTCAATTGAAAATGATTCGATCCGTAAAGAAGGCAGCGAAATGGTTAGATGCTGCTGAGAAGCTTGCAGACTTATATTTTCGACGAGTTCAACAATATCCGTATAGTCTGAGGAAGAGAGCGAGAGAAGCGCCACCTCTTCATAGCCGGTATTTTTCAAGGACTCCGAGATCGAGGAAAGGATCTCGGGCATGGGGCGCTCGCGCACAGGACGATTGATCATCCCGGCGTGACAGAAACGGCAGCCGCGTGTGCATCCGCGCATGATCTCGATTGCTACTCGATTGTGGACAACATCGATCGATGGAACGATTGGATGAGTGGGTGGAGGAGGCAGCTCAGCCATCATGCGTTTGGTGATCTTGCGCGGTATGCCTTCAACGAGCGGCTTCAACCTGGACAATCTGCCGTCGGGGTGATAAGTTGGTTCATAAAGCGAGGGGACATAAACGCCCGGGAGGCTGGCGAGCTGGCGCAGCAGGACACTGCGATTGCCGCTGGATTTTTTCCAGGCAGCGACGGCGTTAACCAGTTCATGGATCAGTTCTTCACCCTCGCCAATCGCAAAGGCATCGATGAAGGGCGCCATCGGTTCGGGATTGTAAGCTGCATGACCGCCGGCGATGACCAGCGGGTGCGTTTCATCACGCTGGCTGGTAAAGAGTGGAATGCGGCTCAGATCGAGTAAATTAAGCGCGTTGGTATATAGAGATTCATAGGGCAGGGTCAGCGCAAGAATATCGAAATCAGCTACGGGGTGGCGGGTTTCGAGAGAGAAGAGCGGCAGTCTTTCCTTTCGCATAGCCTTCTCCATGTCAACCCAGGGCAGGTATACACGCTCAGCAAGCACATCGCTGCGTAGATTAAGTGATTCATAGAAGATCGCTAAGCCTAAATTTGGCAGCCCGATATCATAAATATCCGGGAAAGCCAGCGCTACCCGCACGGGGGTGGTTTGCCAGTCTTTGACTATTTGGTTTAATTCTCCGCCTGCATATCTGCCAGGTTTTTGCACGGTTGGCAGAATCCATTCCAGGCAGCGGTTAATTTCATTGGGTTCCAAAAGCAGTCCTTAAGTTTAGGATGTATCTTGCCAAAGGAAAAATAGCCCTTAATCGGAGTGATCAAGGGCAATTTTACCTTATATTCCTACCTGATCTTAAATTCCCTTGTACGCGCCGCCGTCCACGTTGAGCATCACTCCGGTGATATAGCTGGCTGCGGGTGAGACCAGAAAGACAGCGGCTCGGGCAAATTCTTCTGGTACAGCCATTCTTCCCAACGCGATTTCTTTCGATTGCTTTTCCATCTCGATTTCGAGGCTGGTCTTGTTCACAGAAGCACGATTTGCCATTAATTCTGTTACTCGTTCGGTAGCAGTCCAGCCAGGCAGAATCGAATTAAAACGGATGCCCTGATCTCCGAGCTCGAGCGCCAGGCTTTTCGTCAAACCGACCGTCGCTGCACGGATGCTGTTGGATAAGATCAAATTCGGGACGGGCTGCTTGACTGCATAAGAGCTGATGGTCAGTACCGCGGCGTGGCTAGACTTGCGCAAGTACGGCAGTGCAGCGCGGATCATGCGAACATGACTCATGAATGAGAGCTCGACCGCCTGCAGCCAGTCTTGATCAGTGAAAGAATCGAACCTGCCGGCGGGCGGCCCGCCTGAATTCGTCACCAGGATGTCGATGCCGCCGTAATAATTAGCGGTTTTCTCGATCAGCATGGTAACATCTTCGGGATTTGTGACATTGCCCGGCACTGCAAGCACTTCTTGTCCGCTCTGATCCCCGATTTTTTGGGCAGTCACTTCAAGTTGCCTGGCATTTCTGCCATTGATCGCCACTTTGGCGCCTTCCTGCGCCAAGAGCAAGGCAGTGGCGTAGCCTAGTCCGCGGCTCGATCCGCTGACGATCGCGATTTTTCCTGTTAATCCTAGGTCCATACGTTCTCCCAATTAAATATTTTCGATATGGAAATCGATAATTTCCAGGTCAGGAAAGCAAGTGGGAATGAATTCGACAACCTGTTGAAGCACTCTGTGCGCGTGATTAGCATCATTCGAGACCAGCGCGCAGGCAACCATCCCTTCCTGCCAATGGTCGTTCAATCCAATTTCAGCGGTTGAAAGGTTAAATTCCTTATGAATCCGGTATAGTAAAGGTTTTATCCGGCTGCGTTTTTCCTTTAATGACTGGCACATGGGTAGATGCAGATGAAGGGTAAGCACCGCGATATTCATGACATACACGATTGAAGATAATTTACCTGATCTTAACCATCGCGTCAAGCGAGTGTTTCTAGTGTTAGCAACACTTGCCTAAAGTAGCTACGATAAGTTACAATCTCTGCTATCTACCGGTAGGAAAGGCGAAATGTCCGACATCGAAGTCGAATATCAAGAAGCTGTAGATTATCTGTATCGTTTTGTTGATTACAGTCTGACGCGTAACTTGCGCTACTCACCAGAAAAATTCGATCTGAGCCGCATGCGCGAGTTGATGCAAGAAATCGGCAATCCCCATCTTCAATACCCGGTCATCCACATTGCCGGAACGAAGGGCAAGGGCTCTACTGCCGCGATGATCGCCAGCGTATTACAGCAAGCGGGCTACAAAGTTGGTTTCTATATATCACCGCACATGGTCGACTTTGCTGAAAGAATCCAGATCAATAGAGTTCCAATTTCTCACGCTGATCTGGTCAGTATGGTGAATAAGCTAAAGCCCGCGGTCGAGCGAATCGAACGCTTGACAACCTTTGAATTGACCACTGCTGCTGCATTTTGCTACTTCTTTCAAGAGAAAGTGGATATTGCGGTTATCGAGGTTGGGTTGGGAGGCAGGCTGGATGCCACCAATGTTGTCGACCCTCTCCTGTCAGTGATCACCTCCTTATCGCTGGATCATGTCAATGTGCTTGGGAACACACTGGACAAAATCGCTTTCGAGAAAGGCGGAATTATCAAACCGGGCAAGCCAGTTGTGGTCGCTCCGCAAAAGAAAGAAGCGATTAAGGTCCTGGAGGAGATTGCTGAAGCGCGTGGAGCAACGCTTATCCAAATCGGCAAGGATTATTCATACCAGATGATCGATCATGATTATGATGGTCAACATTTTCGTGTCTATGTCAATGAAAATCCTCATAAGGGCTGGACTGATATCCACCTCCCCCTGCTTGGACACCACCAGATGGTGAACGCTTGCACCGCTTTTGCTGCATTATGTGAAATCGAAAAAATGGGCTGGGAAATTCGGCCAGGCGCCATCCAAAATGGCTTTGCGAAGGTGGAATGGGAAGGGCGGTTTGAAATCATCTCGCGAGATCCATATATTGTGCTGGATTCAGCTCACAACCGCGATTCGGCTGCGAAATTAAGAGCAACCATCGTCGATTATTTTCCCAGGAAGAAGGTCGTGCTGGTCTTTGGCGCCTCTGAGGATAAAGACGTTGCCGCGATGTTTGCTGAGCTTCTACCACGCACTGATCACCTGATTGTGACTCAATCTGTCCATCCGCGGGCGCTCGAACCCGAAAAACTACTCGAGTTGGCCGCGCCATACGGGATTACAGCAGAAGCGGTTATTCCGCTGGAAAAAGCCGTTGAGCGGGCGTTGGATGTTTCTCGTGGGAAGCAGGTAATATTAGTGACAGGCAGCTTGTTCATTGTTGCAGGTGTGCGTCAAGAATTTGAAAGAAGACTTCCTTTCACCAAACAAAAATCCTCTATTCGGAAGGGCGAAACTGTTCATTAATCCGATGGATGGGAAGGGTGCATGAAAAAAGATAACTGGTTTCCGCGAGAAACCGACAGCGAGGAGTTCAGCTCGTCTTTGCATCAACGAACCGAGGAACTCTACCGCGTGCCGGATGCTGAATCGGATGAAAACGGCTTGATCGAATGCTATTCGATGGTGATGCGAGATATTGTTGTCTTTCCTCACATGGTTTCGCCAATATTTGTTGTCCCTGGACAGAACCTGATAGCGATTCAAGAAGCCCAATACAATGACGAAACGATGATCGCGCTGGTCATGAAGGATCCTGAGATTGAAAATCCAACCACAGAAGATTTTCTGCCGATTGGCATCGAGATCGCAGTTGGAAGGTTATTAAACATTCCTGATGGGAATAATTCTGCATTGATTCAGGGACGGCGAAGGGTTGAAATCGTCGAATTTGTGCAAACCGAACCATTTTACCGGGTGCGCGCACGACCTATCGAGGAGCCTACCACCGTAGAGCGCCAAACAGAGGCATTGATGCGCACCACGCGCGACCTGTTCGAGCGCTGCGTACAACTCGACCGCAGCCTTCCGGAAGAAGCCCAGCTCTTTTCGATGAACATTCATGAGCCAGGCTGGCTCGCTGACATGGTTTCAACAGCTATTTCACTGCCGTTTCATGAACGTCAGTCGCTGCTGATGCTGGTGAATCCTAGCGAGCGGTTGAAACGCGTCAACTGGCTGCTGGCGCAGGAGTTGGATGTTCTCCAATTGGAAGACGAGATCCAGAACCGCGTTCAGAGCGAGGTCGACCGCAGCCAAAGAGAGTTTTACCTGCGTGAGCAGATGAAAGCGATCCAGACCGAGCTTGGCGAAGGTGACATTTTCACCCGTGAACTGACCGAGTTACGGGAAAAAATCCTTATGGTTAAAGTTCCAGATGAAGTCCGCGCAGCTGCCTTGAAAGAGGTGGACAGGCTGGTACAGATGCCCGCAATGGCGCCTGAGGTGGGTATCATCCGCACTTATCTTGATTGGATCCTGGAACTACCCTGGTCGCAAGCGACCGAGGATAATCTGGATGTGGTGCATGCTGCCAGCATCTTTGACCAGTATCACTACGGTCTTGGCAAGGCGAAAGATCGCATTCTCGAGTATATCGCTGTGCGCAGCTTGAAGCCCAAACGTCAAAAGCAGCCTATTCTGTGTTTTGTTGGCGCGCCTGGCACCGGCAAGACCTCGCTGGGGCGCTCGATTGCAGAGGCGCTGGGTCGGAATTTCGTGCGTGTTTCTTTGGGCGGTGTGCGTGATGAGGCTGAAATCCGAGGACACCGGCGCACATACATTGGCGCATTACCAGGACGCATCCTACAGACGATGAAGCGTGCAGGGACTATAAATCCCTTGTTCATGCTGGATGAGATCGACAAGCTTGGGGCTGATTTTCGCGGCGACCCATCAGCGGCGTTGCTCGAGGTGCTTGATCCGGAGCAAAACCACGCCTTTTCAGATCATTATTTGGAGTTGGCGTACGATCTTTCCAAAGTTATGTTCATCACCACTGCAAATACGCTTGGAACGATTCCACCGGCGCTGCTTGACCGCATGGAAACAATCGAATTCCCCGGCTATATCGAAGAGGAGAAGCTTGAAATTGCCCGGCGTTTCCTGATCCCGCGTCAAATGGAAGAAAGCGGGCTTGAGCCAAGCGAGATTCAGTTCCATGATGCGACCATCAGCACGCTGATTCGCGAATATACCTATGAAGCCGGAGTGCGAAATCTCGAAAGGGAAATTGGACGGGTGTGCCGGAAAGTTGCCCGCTTAAAATCAGAGAAAAAGCGTTATCCGAAGAGGCTGGTACCGGCTTCGGTGGAAAAACTGCTCGGACCGCCGCAATTTTTCATGACTGAGGCGGAGCGCCAGGATGAGATCGGTGTAGCCACAGCTGTCGCCTGGACGGAAAATGGCGGCGAGATCATGCCAGTTGAAGTGTTGATCTTAGAGGGCAAAGGGACTCTGCAAATCACCGGGCAGATCGGCGATGTAATGCAAGAATCAGCGCAGGCTGCGCTTTCGTACCTCAAATCACGCGCGCGTGATTTCGATATCGATCCTGAAATCTTTGAGCGGTTGGACGTTCATATTCACATCCCGGAAGGAGCAATTCCGAAGGACGGCCCCAGCGCCGGGATAACGATCGCCACAGCGCTTTTCTCTGCTTTTACTGACCGCCCTGTTTCAAAAGAGGTGGGAATGACCGGCGAGATCACCTTGCGGGGCAAAGTGCTACCTGTGGGGGGAGTACGCGAGAAGGTGCTGGCAGCGCATCGCGCGGGCTTGAATACGGTGATCTTACCTGAGAGAAACACGAAAGATTTGATCGATTTGCCAAAGAAAGCCCGTCAGGATCTGAAAATCGTGCCGGTCACGCATATTGATCAGGTCCTCGAATTGGCGCTGATGAAAAGACTCGAAAAACCACCCGCAATCAAACCTGGCAGGGCAAAAGCAATAAAAGAGAAAGAAGCAAGCCAAGAAACTGCTGCGGAGAGACCAGCGGATCAAGGATTTGATGAGTAAGACAAAAAACTGGGCAGCCAACGCCCAGTTTTTCTAATACATATAAATTTGAGGACGTATTTATTGTTCTTGATCTGGCGGGGGAGTATCTTCGATTTGCCCGCCGCGCAGTGCTAGAACCCCGTTGCGAACCTGAGCCATGATTCTCTCTAGCTCAGCCTCGAGTTTTGTCAAGGTTTCGATGACGTATTCATCCGCTTCTCGTTTGGTGATATCCATTTCTCCGTGGGATTGTTGGACGATTTGTTCGGCTCGTGTTTGAGCTGCCTGGATGATAGCGTCGCGCTCAACGAATTGGTCAGCTTTCTCTCGCGCTAAAGACAATGTCCGGTTAGCTTCTTCCTGCGCTTGCGCAAGAATGCGGTCCCTTTGAGAAAGGATCTGTTGAGCTTTCTTAATCTCTTCAGGGATGGACACGCGCATCTGATCGATCAAATCGAGCATGCGATCTTCATCCACGAGTACCGAATGAGTGAACCAAATTGGGCGGCTTTGATTGAATAATTCTTCGAGTCGATCGACGAGATGCAAGATGTCCATTTTCTCCTCCGCTTAAAACGCAATCAAATCAGATGCAAGGATTAGACCATAAAGCTTATCCGGGTTAATCCCTTATAAAGGATTGTTGAATTAATTGCTGCCCGTCTCCCAGCTCCTTAAATCTATTTTTCAATGCTTCGACAACATGTGGAGGTACCATGCTGGATACATCTCCACCAAGTGAAGCGATCTCACGTACTGTCGTTGAAGAAAGAAAGGTGTGGTCCTCATGTGACATGAAGGCAATCGTTTCGATCGCTGGATAAATCCGTTGGTTGGCCAGCGCCATGCGGAACTCATGCTCGAAATCAGAAAACACACGTAAACCGCGGATGAGCACAATCGCGCCAACATCCTGCACGAACTTGGCTGTTAATCCGCTATAACCGACGATTTTAAATTTCGATTCTCCATCGAAGGTTTGTTGAACCAAAGCAAGCCGTTCTTGTGGTGAAAATAATAGATTCTTTAAGGGTTTGTCATAAACCCCAATGATGACTTCATCGAATAACCTCGCAGCTCGGAGAGCAATATCAATGTGTCCATAGTGGATTGGATCGAATGTGCCGGGAAATACTGCTTTGACCATAAAAGATGATCCTTATGAATGAGTGAAATTAACTGATATCTCCAGCTCCGTCACCCCAAAACCGACTGACTGCTTGAAGTAAGAGCCGATGTTCCGGGGCTGAAAGGTCTGGATCATGGTCGAAGAGGTTGTGCGCCAGGCGCCGGGCTTTTTCGATCAAACGGATGTTTAATAGATTGGCCATGCGCAACTCCGAGAAGCCAGCCTGGCGAGTGCCAAGAAAATCGCCTGGACCGCGTTGTTCCAGGTCACGTTCAGCCAGCACAAAACCATCATTGGTCTCAGCCATAACAGCCAGGCGTTGATTTTCGATGGCATCTTCAGTATCGGGAATCATGACGCAATAGGATTTTGCATCGCCGCGTCCAACGCGACCGCGTAACTGGTGCAGTTGCGCCAACCCAAACCGATTTGCCCCTTCGACCACCATCACTGTCGCATTGGGGATATCTACTCCAACCTCGATGACGGAAGTGGAAACCAGGATGTGATATTCTCCATCTCTGAAGGCTGCCATGATTTGATCTTTTTCTTCCGCTTTCATCCGTCCGTGTAGTAACCCAACCTTATATTTAGGGAAAACCTCTTTTTGCAGGCGTTCCTGTTCCTCGACGGCTGCTAGAATTTCTCCGTTATCGCCTTGTTCAACCAGCGGATAGACAAAAAACCCTTGATGCCCCTGATCGATCTGGCTGCGAGTAAATGTGTAAGTCCGCTCGCGTTCTCGAGGTGGGACAATGTAAGTTTCTACCGGCTGGCGTCCGGGCGGCATCTCGTCGATAATCGAGACATCCAGGTCGCCATAGATAGTGAGCGCCAAAGAGCGCGGTATGGGGGTGGCTGTCATGACCAGCAAGTGCGGGTTATTGCCTTTGGCGCGCAGCGCGGCGCGCTGTTCCACCCCAAAGCGATGCTGTTCATCGATAATAACTAATTGTAATGACTGAAATTCGATGGGGTCTTCGAGCAGCGCGTGCGTGCCTATGACCAGCTTGATCGAGCCATCAGCCAGCCCGGCGCGAATTTCCTGTTTTTGCGTCTCGGGAGTTGCGCCGATCAACAGGCGGATTTCGGATTCTGCCAGCGGCGTGTCCTCAGTATGATTTGATGCAAGGTAATCGATCAGGTTTCGGTAATGTTGTTCGGCAAGGATGCTGGTTGGCGCCATCAAAGCGGATTGTGCCTGGTGGCGGGCTACCATGGCAATAGCAAGAGCTGCAACAACTGTCTTACCGGAACCGACGTCGCCTTGCAACAAGCGGTTCATGGGCCTGCCCGCGCTCAAATCAGTAACGATATGCTCCAATACAGTCAGTTGAGCATTCGTTAATGGGTAGGGAAGTCTGGCCTTTTGCGCATCGAGCCAATCCTGTGGTGTTTCAAGAACAGCGGCGCTAAGCGATTGCCAGCTTCTCTTCTGCGACAACACGCCTAATTGAAGCAGGAAAATTTCATCGAATGCAAGCCTGTCGCGGGCAGCTTTGAGTTTTTCCTCGTTGTCGGGAAAATGAACCTGCAGTAGCGCTTCAGATAACGGCAGAACATTGCTTTCTTTAATCACACTAGCGGGCAAATGGTCCGGTACCCGCGGCGCCCAAAAGGTGACCGTCTGATGCATCAAACGTCGTAAGTTTTTTTGGGTGACTTTTGCAGTCAACGGATACACTGGTACGATACGTGAAGTATGCAAGTGTTCCTGTTCGAGCAATTCCCAATCTGGACTGTTCATGCACAGCCGTCCAAGGTACATATCGACCTTGCCGGATATGACCAATTGGACGCCGGGTTGGATGGATTTTTCCAACCAGGGTTGATTGAACCAGCTCACTCGCAAAGAGCCTGTCTCATCAGAAATGATTGCTTCGAGAATGGTCATCTTTCCGCCTTTGATCGTGCGGTTCATGGCGGACCTTACCATGCCAACAACCGATAGCTCATCGCCGTATTCCAGACGGTTGATCGATTTTAATCGAGAATAATCATCATAACGGCGGGGAAAATAGTAGAGAAGATCTTCCAGTTTCCGCAACCCAAGATTCTGCAGAGTTTGAGCGGTTTTTGGACCGATCCGCGGCAGGACGGTTAAATCAGCATTCAATCCGACTGGTTCAGGTGCAGCATTCTGCTGTGGTTGTTGGTCACCGCTACGAGGAGTGGCATGGCGGGTTCTTACCTTTGGCTTAAATTGGGGAGCTGCTGCCGAATCGGAATGGGCAGCTGGCTTATCCACCTGGATGCCTTGAGTGATTTGGATGGCAGCAACCAATTCGTCGATCGTTTTTTCCCGTTCATCTACATCACGACCTGGATAGGCGGTCAACTCTTCACGAATTTGTTGGATGATTTCCTCTGGAACGCGGAATTCCCTGGCTTCAGGTTCCCATGCGGGCAGGATTTTATCCAATCCACCTACCACAGCACGGTTGTCATACCCTCGCTCAGATTCTAATCGTAAGAACTTCAATAATTTATCAATGGGTGGTGGCATACGATTATTTTACTCTATTCTCATTAATAGGGCAGCAAACACCATGGAGGCATTTCCACACGTGTATTCGTTCGCCGATATCGTTTAGAAAACGCGAGTACCGGCTATCCGGTCTTTTCGACAATGATCAAACCAAGCAGCCGCGGTCCAAACACCGTAGCCAATGGAGGATTCAGATTATGTTCGCTGTAAGATGTATTAGGATGCATTTCCTGGAATAGCTGGCGTAAACCGCGGGTTTCCTGAATCAGCGGAGGTATGCTTTGTATCAACGCGATGTGGCGTAAATCCTCGAACTCTTCTAAAAATTCAGTGAAATAATCCATAGTTGCGCGATAATTCCGTACTTTTTCGAGGGCGGTTAGTTGGTCTTCTTCCAGGGTAAAAACCGGTAAAAAATTAAGCATCTCGCCTACCACAGCCTGCGCACGGTCGACAATCCCTGCGTAGAACAAATAACTCAAGCCAGGCGCGCAAAAAATTGTATAAGTATGAGGAACCTGGCTGCGGACGAGATGCTCCGCTTCTGTTACGCTGGCGCCATTGGTAATGGCTTCTGCGGCAATTTGGACGAGTGTTCCCAAACCAGCTGATGTGGTTTGCGAATTGACCACCTGGATCGAATAGCCCCCTTGCAAAGCCGTGACTGCCTGAATAGCATGCAGATAAGCATCTGATATAGACGCAGCTTGTAAAATCACGAGGATTTCGGTGAAATCCTGTCCGAGGACGTTGAACCACTGTATGAACTTTTCCTCTGAAGGAGGAATCAATTGTGGGTTTAGTTTATCGTCCGCAGAGATGGGTAGTTGAGCAATCTTGATGTCTTTTCCTTCGGGATAGAAGACACCGGATAGCTCGATATCGTATGGAATTACCCTGACCAAATCCTGTCCGGGAAAAGAATGGTGCGGGAATTGTGCTGAATTATCGGTCAGGATACATGCACGC
This sequence comes from Bellilinea sp., assembly GCA_034678305.1. Lineage (GTDB taxonomy): Bacteria > Chloroflexota > Anaerolineae > Anaerolineales > Anaerolineaceae > Bellilinea. The sequence goes on along the minus strand of JAXDCA010000031.1, from coordinate 43,419 downwards.
GGCATTGCTGTTTATTCGATCGAGATGATGAGTTGGTAGTGAGGTTGTCCGCCTTCGTGCAGCTCGATTTCATGACGGGGGTACTTTGCTCTGATTTTATCCACCAACGTATTGACTTCGCTTTTGGTAATGTTTATGCCGTAAAACAAGGTGATGCGCTCGCGGTCGTTTACACCTGATTCCTCTAATAAACCCAAACAGGCGTCTTCAATTTTTTCTGCTGATTTGACGAGCTTGCCATTCAGTAAGGCAATCACTTCGCCTTGAGAGACATTGATGCCATTAATATTCACAGATCGAGTTGCGGTTGTGATCTCGCCAGACTCAACCTCCGCCAGGGATTCCTCCATTTCTGCCGCAATCTGATCCAGGTCACCTTCTGGGCTATAACGGAGCAGTGCGTTTAATCCCTGGGGGATGTTCTTAGAATGGATCACTTTGATTTTCTTGACGGTCAATTGTGCAGAGTTTTCTGAGGCAAGAATGATGTTTTTATTATTGGGGAGGATAATGATGCGGTCAGTTGGCAGGTTCTCAAAGGCACTCAGAATTTCCTCTGTACTCGGATTCATGGTTTGTCCACCCTCAACGATGGCTGATACTCCCAGGCTGGCAAAAATGCGTGAAAGCCCAATCCCAGGCGAGACAGCTACAACCGCGATTTGACCAGGCTCCACCTGGTGGAGTGTATATCGTTTGGCATTTTCGGCTGCTTTACTTTCCATTTGCGCCACCAGGTTCTCCATGGCGACTTTCAGGATGGTGCCTAATCCTAGCGTGTACTCAATGGGTTTATAGCGGTTTTCCGTGGGCACATGAATGTGCATGCGATACATGCCGTCGCCTTCGCCTAGTTGGATGGAGGTGCCAATTTCAGAAAGATCAGCGTAGTATTTTTCAAGATCGAGCATTGTTTCCGGCTTGAAATCGATCACAACTTCATAATCCTGTCCCGGTTCAATTTCTTCCATAGCTTCCTCCAGATGCATCTCTGCCAGCGGTTGAATTGCCGCTCCAACAGTATCTATAGGCATATCCTTGAGGAAGCGAAGCATGCCTTCGAAAATGAAGAACAGGCCCTTCCCTCCTGAATCGACAACCCCTGCTTGTTTCAGGATGGGTAAAAGGTCTGGTGTTTTTTGAACCGAGAGGTCGGCTGCTGTGACCAGGGATTCTAGCCAATCCAGGGTCATGGGTGTGTTGCTGTGAGTTTCCGCGGCAGCCGCGATGTCCTTTGCGACGGTCAGGATGGTACCCTCTACCGGCCGGACAACGCCCTTATAGGCAGTGTTTTTGCTCTCATTCAGTGCCGCGATGAGCAAATTACCGTCGAGCATCTCAATGTTATCCAGTGTCCTGGCAAATCCGCGCATGATCTGTGAAAGAATGACGCCCGAATTGCCGCGAGCGCCCATCAATGCCCCTTGAGCGGCGGCATGGGCAACCTTGCCAACATTGCGTTCGCCTGAATTGGCAATCTCATTGTAGGCAGCTTGCATCGTTAATACCATATTTGTACCGGTATCGCCATCTGGAACAGGAAATACATTGAGCGAGTTGACCAGTTGTTGGTTTGCTTTCAACCAGGTCATCCCGGCCTCAATTAAGGCTTTCAAGCCCTGACCGTCTAATTTCCCAATATTTGCGATCTCGCGTCCATCCACGTAGCGTGGAATATGAAAATCACTAGCCATAATGCTCCTAACGAAGGGTAATAACCCTAATCTGTATCGCTGATTCGAAGCCCGCGAACATGTACGTTTACATTCTTAACAGGTAATCCAATAGTTTTTTCGACTTGATAGCGGACTGTGTCTGCAACGCTCGACGCAACGATCGCGATGCGTGTTCCGTATTCAACAACAATATAGAGATCGATTGCGATCCCATCGGGGTGCAACGCCACTTCGACGCCCTTCATCGGTTCTTTAACCAGAGCTGACGTAATTCCCTCTGCAAGGCTTTTCGCTGATAAACCAACCACTCCGTACGATGCGAGTGCAGCCTGGTGGGCTATCGTGGCAATCGCACGATGTGAAATGAAGATGTTACCGAGAGGATTTGTATCTTTCATTTCCCATTTTCCCTTTCAAGAAGTAGAACAATGCTGATTGTAAAAAGATGCGCTTTGTGGTAAAATGCCCGCTTGCCTGGTATTATTGAGAGTAGTCGAGCAAGTTAAATTGAAAGGATGATTGGTCATGGCAAAGTGTGAAAATTGCGGCAAAACAACAACCTTCGGGCATAATCGAAGCTTTTCATTGCGGGCGACAAACCGATCTTTTCGGCCAAATTTGCAGCGGGTGACGGTGTTTGAGAAGGGCCGCAAGGTTCGAAAAGTTTTATGCGCAAAATGCATTCGTACATTAGTAAAGTCCAAGTAACTCTGTAATTTTATCAAAGGTCGCGGCGGAAGCCGCGATTTTTATTTAAGTGCATTCCGCAACGACTGAATGCCAGCTGATATCCCCAAGGGATATTTGAATACAGCTGTTGCAGCGACAATTGCGCGAGCCCCAGCATTGTAAACCATTTTGATGGTGTCTTCAGTAATCCCTCCATCCACTTCGATAATGGCAGTGGGATTGATTCGGTCTAACATACCACGTACTTCGCTTATCTTTGGCACTGTTTGGTCGATGAATGCCTGCCCTGAATAGCCTGGATTGACGGTCATCACCAATACATGATCTATCAATGGCAAGATTGACTCAATCGCAGAGGCAGGGGTGGCGGGATTAAGGACGATGCCAGGGTGAGCTCCAAGAAAGCGGATGCTCTCCAGCGTGCGGTAGATGTTTGGATTTCCTTCGATGTGGATACTGAGTCTATTCGCGCCGGCACGTATAAAATCTTCGACGAAATGTTCAGGTTTTTCGATCATCAGGTGAACGTCGAGTGGTAGAGCTGTGATGTTACGACAAGCTTCGACGATGAAAGGTCCCATCGTAATATTAGGAACAAAGTGACCGTCCATTACATCCACATGTATCCAATCGATGCCGCCACTTTCAGCCTGGCGAATTTGGTCACCAAGCTGGCTGAAATCAGCAGAAAGAATAGACGCAGATAGAATGATTGGATCAGGCATGAGTTTTTTTATGGCACAGGGGGATTAAAGGAAAACCAAATCCATAACCAGAACGGAATCAAACCGCCGACAGCAATAATGGTCAGCAAAGCCAATGCCGTAGTGCCCCAATCAATGTCCAGCGAGCTATCTCCGTCTGACACAGTTACTTCCGTTTGTGTGGACGCAAATTGAGGGGTATCGAGGATAAATGGCTCGGTGCCCTTATCAGCGCTGGTTGAAATGGCTTCTGCCTTTGCTGGCCTGGCAGGCAGCATATCGCCCGATTCGATGAAGCTGGTCAACACGCGGCTAAGCTGGTCTGCAGTCCGGTATCGCGCCGAGGGTTCCTTCGAGAGAACCTTCAGAATAATCGATTCCAGCGCTTCAGGAATATCAGGATTTAAACGTCGCGGGGGAACAGGCTCGACTTCTCTATGCATGCGAGCCAGCTCGGCTGGATCCTGATGATGAAAGGGTAACCGCCCAGTAACAAGCTCGTACATCACAACGCCAAGAGAATATACGTCGGAAGCAGGGGAAGGAGCAGCGCCGGCCGCCTGTTCGGGGGAGAAGTAAAGCGGCGAACCCCAAACAACATCATGCTGCTCGTCCGGTATGATGGATTCCATAGCTCGGGCAATACCAAAATCGGTCACTTTCAGACGCTGATCTGGCGCGACGAGCATGTTATGTGGTTTAACATCGCAGTGAATCAGTCCAGCTCGGTGCGCATAGCCAATCCCGGCTGAGGCTTGCACCATTAATTTCACCGCATCCTCGACCGGCAGGCGTATTTTCTCCTTAAGAATGGTTTTCAAGTCGGTCCCGGGAACGTATTCCATGACAATAAACAACCGGTCAGAATCGAAACCAAAATCATGCACAGTGACGATGTTTGGATGAGAGAGGTTGGCAGCTGCACGCGCTTCCAGGCGGAACCGCTCGCGGAAGGCTTCGTTTTTTGAATAATCCTGGCGTAATATTTTGATTGCTACCGGGCGTTCGAGCATCAGATCTTTTGCACGGTAAACAACAGCCATGCCGCCAGTTCCAATAGTTTGGAGCAGCTCATAGCGGTTACCCAGGGTTGGGGGTACTGTTTTTTGATCTTCCATAAGAGGATGTCGGATCGATTATATCATACAGTATTCGTCTGGATTTATTCAGATATAATTGACCCGGAGAATGCTATGCGTGCCATATTCCGCTACCTCAAACAAAAACCTCTAACTGTCCTGATCATCGCGCTTCCTTTTGTGTTACTGGCAGATTGGTTGAACTGGGGAACGATCTATGTTTTTATTTTTTCAGCGGTCGGGTTGATTCCATTAGCAGGTTTGATTGGTGAGGGCACTGAGAATTTAGCAGCTTACACCGGACCAAAAATTGGCGGGTTACTGAACGCCACGCTTGGAAATGCCGCGGAGTTAATCATTACGCTGGTCGCTGTGCAGGCAGGCTTGCTGGAGCTGGTTAAAGCTTCTATTACGGGCTCGATTATTGGCAACCTGTTGCTGGTGTTGGGAGCGTCGATGCTGGCGGGCGGGATCAAGAATGGTATACAGCGTTTCGACCAGCGCCAGTCCGGAAACCATGCGGTTTTACTCACTCTAGCGATCGTGGCGTTGGTCATCCCATCTCTTTTCGGGCATTCGATTGGACCAGATGACAGCATCGAAGTCGAGGCGCTCAGCCTTGGCGTCGCCGTCGTGATGATCGTACTATACCTTTTAGGCCTGATTTACAGCTTGAAGGCTGCCCATTCACCGTTGACCATTGTTCCGAGTGAAAATAATGTAAAAGCTCCCCACTTGAGCAAAACGCAAGCATTCCTTATGCTTCTTGCGGCAACTATTGGCGTAGTTTACCTTAGCGAAAAACTGGTTGGTTCAGTCGAAGAAGTCATGATATCTTGGGGTGTTTCCGAGTTCTTCCTTGGCATTATCCTGATTCCACTCATCGGCAATGTAGCGGAGCACCTGGTGGCGGTGACAGTTGCCATACGCAATCAGATGGATTTGAGCGTCGAGATCGCCGTTTCTTCGAGCATTCAAATTGCGTTGTTTGTCGCTCCAGTGCTGGTATTCGTCAGCCTGGCGATGGGTCATCCTTTGACATTGATGTTCAATCAATTCGAGTTGTTGGCGCTCGGCGGAGGGATTCTCATCGCTGCCCAGGTTTCCTCCGATGGTGAATCGAACTGGCTGGAGGGTGGGGCATTGATGGCTGTTTATGTCATCCTGGCAATCGCGTTTTTCTTACTTCCTTCATAGGGTTGGTCAAACAGACAATGGCTGTACGTAGAATTTCAGGTTGGTTTTATCTCGCCAGTATTTTGGTTGCAATCGTGATGTTTGTAATTTTGCTGGTTGGACTCAGGTTGATTAAACCAGCGGCAGCAACGACAGAGCAGCCCACTGCTGTCATGACTGTCATATTAGCGCCTACTTCTACTCCATTGTTGCCTGCTGATCTGTATGCGACACAAACGCCAACACCCCATGCGGAGGTAGTTATCGACGGCATTGGCAAAGGATTGTATGTGCAAATTTTCGGAACCGGCGGCGATGGACTGCGGTTGCGCGCGGAAGCTTCCACAACTGCTGAGGTGCGTTTTCTAGGATATGAATCCGAGGTGTTCCTGGTCAACGAGGGACCGAAGAATTCGGATGGATACATCTGGTGGTATCTGACTGCGCCGTACGACGAATCGCGCAGCGGATGGGCTGTTGCGGATTATCTTGAGCCAATAGTTGAACAACCGTAAAGGCTTGAAATAAACCAGAATTTGATTTGACTCGATTATTACAGATCAAAGTATGTCTGGACTTCATAAGGGTGAGGACGCACAAGAACTTCGCGATCCTCGCTTTGTTTTGCTTTGATCCAATCTGTAATTATATTTTCGCTGAATACATTACCTTCGAGTAAGAAAGCGTAATCTGACTCGAGAGCAGTAAGTGCATCGCCAAGTGATGTTGGTAGATTCTTAATGGTTTTGCGTTTTTCTTCACTCCAGGTGAAAATGTCTTCATCAAAGGGACCAAATCCAGCCGCAGTAGGATCGATTTTCTTCTGAATGCCGTCCAAACCTGCCATCAACATGGCTGCCATTGCCAGATATGGATTACAGGTGGCATCTGGCGGGCGAAATTCGAAGCGTACCATTTCCTCGTCGGTGGCATATTTGGGAATGCGAACCGCAGCGCTGCGGTTTCCTGGCGAGAAAAAACAGTTTACCGGGGCTTCAAAACCAGGGACAAGCCTTCGGTAGGAATTTGTGCTTGGATTGGTAAACGCTAACAAGGCAGGAGCATGCAATAGTAAGCCACCAATGTATTGCAAGGCCGTCTGACTGAGCAGTATCCGCGATTTTGGATCGTAAAACAGGTTTCTACCTTGCAGGTGCAGCATTTGATGAAAATGCATGCCGCTGCCCGCTTCGCCAAAGAGCGGCTTGGGAAGAAAGGTTGCGGTCTGTCCAGCTGCGATGCAAACCATTTTCGTCACATACTTGATGATCATGACTGAATCGGCAGATTTCAGCATCCCCAATAAGGGGGTTTCGATTTCGCATTGTCCCGGCCCACCTACTTCGTGGTGGTGGTATTTAACTGGTATACCCATGTCTTCCAGCGTTTCGGTCATTTTTGACCTGAGATTGTAAAGCTGGTCGCGTGGTGGAATGGCATGGTAGCCGCCATGCAATGGGATGTAATGACCATGGCCGCCGTTGGCGCTATTCCAATTGGATTCAACTGAATCCAGGCGATAGCTGGCCACATTTATTCCATTTTCGAGGTGCACCCGGTTGAATATGTAGAACTCGAATTCGGGGCCCCATAACGATTGGTCAGCTATGCCTTTGGAACACAGATATTCTTCAGCGCGCCGAGCGATTTCACGCGGGTCGTGTAAGTTCTTTTGTTTTGTATCGGCTTCGAATGTATTGCAAATGAAACTTAACGTGGGTGTTTCCCAAAATGGATCCATAAAACCAGTTTCGAGGTCGGGGATGAGGACCATATCACCAGATGTTATGCTGCGAAATCCGACGCTAGATCCATCAAAACCGACACCTGCGGACATCAATATTGGGGTGAATTCTTTCGCAGAAATGGTCACGTGGTGCCAACGGCCCCAGAGATCGCTGAATTTCAAGTCCACCATGCGAATATGTTGATTCTGGATAAAATTAACCGCCTCATCGAACCTTTTGAACATGACTCCTCCATATTGGTAAACAACGACTTGGAAAAACCTGGGTAAAATGCTGTGAAGCAGGTGAAATTATTTTTTTCGCCGCCCCAATAGATATGCGCCAATACCAGCCAGGATGGTTAATGCACCAATGGCTGCCCCTGCCTGCACGACGGTTTTTGGTTCTATCCCCGGCAATACAACCTGCCCGTTACCGTAATTTTTGAAGAATTGCCCCCAGGGGGTTTGTAGAGCAGCCTGGACGCGTTTACGGCCGATAAATGGATACCAATATACATTATGATAAAAATTGCTTGCAAAATAACTCCACGGCACCAAAGGGCTTTGTAGAAGAATCTTTTCGAACGGTTTGAGTGGACCGTGGTAAATCATTTTCTGCCCGCGCGAAGCGAAGGTATCTTCCTGAATAAAATTCCAGGCTCTCTCCTGGTTGATATCATGGCCAACAATATTAATTTGGCGGGGATCTGCAACACCGAAATCGTGTTCGTGAGCAATCCTGAGAAATGGAATAGTAAGAGGATCGAAACCCTGCAGTTTTGCTGAGACAGCATCGATGGCGACCTGGTCTGCAGAGGCAAGCAGTATATTCTTTTCGTGCCAGCGCATCGCGCGCGGTCCGGGACCATCGCCAGCAAAGGTGCCATCCATAACCGCGAAAATGCCGGGATGAATATCCTGCTGGATCATCAATAGATCGACCAGGGTCTGGTGAATGACGCTGTGCGTCCAATGGCGGTTGCGGTGGAGCAAACCACCGAAGGCGTTCTTCATCGCGCCAGTGATGGTTGTAAATACATGCGTTTTTACCGTGGGCAAATGAACGATGTTTTTCCCCACCAGCATTTTTGGAATCAATACTCCGTCGGGATAAACTTTATCCAAAACCAGGAAGGAATGCTGTTTTGGTTTGTACTCAATCCATTCGAATTGATCTTCGTATAGATAGGTGCAGGGGATGCTGTATTTGTCAGTAACATATTTATGCTTGTTGTTAACCTCCCCCACACTTGTATCTACAACTACGGTGTCATTATGGATCCCAACCAGATCATGATAACCAAATTTTTGCAGCGCACGGATCACGCCTTCCAATTGCCAGGGTGTCGATGAGCAAGCAGGATACCATGTCTGCCAGGAGATATTTATTTTTAAGCCGGTAGTAATGCCCTTCGGCAGTGCATTTTCTACGCCGGCCAGCTTCATTAATTTTTCGATGTCTTCGAATACCGTATCGGGTGATGTTTTAAGAACAGCAACGAGGCCTTTTCCCGGGTAATTGCTCATCGATTGCCTTTCAAATAGCTGGGGATCAATGACAGGGAGCTGATCGAACGATGTAAATTATTTTAATCGATGCGTAAGGTGAAGTCTAGTTAAATTTTATTGTAATTCCTGATCGATTAGTATACTCATTAGCTCAAATAGGAGAACGGTTGCAAAATGCTGTTTTACAGATATAATTTATGAAGATTTCTGCTTATCCGCCCCCATCGAAAGTAAATTTATTGGTTTCTACAGATTTTTACTGCTAGTAGCGATAAAAAACTGTGGACAATCAGGGGGTGGCAAATGGTTCTTTGGAGGAAAAACTGGATACACACCGCATAACACAAGATTTTGGAGGGGGAAATGGTCTGGTTAGACAGCTTTCTGCTGGATCTGTTCTTGTCGATCGATACTTAATTCAGGATGTGATCGGAGTTGGCGGTATGGGCTCCGTTTACCGCGCCCGTGATTTGCATTTCCCCAATGTGGTCAAATTGGTGGCGGTTAAAGAAATGATCAACCAGGCCCGGGATCCGATGGTCCGGCAAACCGTTATTCAGAACTTCGAGAGGGAAGCAAATATTCTTGTGACCCTGAACCACAGTGCTATCCCAAAAATATTCGATTACTTCTCGATGGAGGAAAGATCTTACCTGGTTCTCGAATTCATCCACGGAAAAGATATGGAAGCCATTTTGAGTGAATCAACCGGCCCATTGGATGAGGAACAGGTCGTATCCTGGGGAATCGAAATATGTGATGTGCTGGAATACCTTCACAACCACAAGCCCGAGCCGATTATTTTTCGCGATATGAAACCTTCGAATATTATGGTGAACCAAAGCGGCAAAATCGTTTTGATCGATTTTGGCATTGCCAAGATGTTCAAAACAGGTCAAAAGGGCACCATGATTGGAACCGAAGGGTATTCGCCACCTGAACAATACCGTGGAGAAGCTTCACCCGAGGCGGATATCTATGCGCTTGGCGCGACGATGCATCATCTATTAAGCAACCGTGATCCGCGGGTTGAGCCTCCATTCTCTTTCACCGAGCGACCGTTGAGGCAGCTTAATCCAGCCATCTCGGTCGAGGTTGAAACGATCATCCATACTGCTCTGCAATACAATCCCTCAGACCGTTTTCGCAGCGCAAAGCAGATGAAAGAAGCGCTGTATTCTGCGGCGAAGAAAACTGGGATGCTGTCGAGATTTGGATCTGCCATTTCCGCTCCAGAACAAACAATCAGGCCGTTGTGGATTTTTAAATGCGAAGATGAAGTGCGTGGTTCACCAACGTATGAGGGCGGGACGATCTTTATTGGATCATATGATCATAATTTATACGCACTGGATGCAGCCAACGGCGAATTTATGTGGAAGTCACCAACCGAGGGCGGTATCGTCACCAAACCGGTTGTTACACCTGACCAGGTTTTTGTTGGATCTGAAGATGGATTTTTACATGCGATCCACACTCGAACTGGGAAACTTGCCTGGACATATGAGGTTGGCAGCCCGATACGCAGCTCTCCAAAATATGCTGAGGGGCATATTATTTTTGGCGCAGATGATGGATTTCTGTATTGCGTTAACATCCTCTCGACGCGCCGAGCTTTCCGTTTCGATTCAGGCGAGTCAATACGCTCCTCACCTTATGTAACCAATGAAAATATTTATTTTGGAAATGAAGCCGGAGATTTCATCTGCCTTGATTTCCGTGGACAGTCCAAATGGCACTATCGCGCAAAACGGGCGATAACCTCCTCGCCAGTTGTAACGCAAGGTGTTGCGTTCTTCACTTCTCTCGATTCTTCTATCTATGCATTGGATTCAAAAAGCGGATGGGTAGTATGGCGTTACAGGATGATGAAAGGGTCTATTTCTTCGCCATATCGATTGGAAAATTACCTTTATGTTGGGTCGGCGGATGGGAATATCTACTGCCTCGAAGCGGATAATGCCAAGGAAATTTGGAAATTCCAGACAAACAGCCAGGTAAGTGGGTCGCCGATTGTATATAGGGATTGGGTGTATTGCGGTACCGCTGACGGTACTTTATATTGCCTGGATTATAAGAATGGGCGTGTCCGTTGGAAATTCATCACGGATGGTCCAATCACAGGGGCTCCGCAGGCTTTTAATGACATGATTTATTTCGGCTCTTCGGATCATATCGTGTATGCGCTGAGTGCTTGAGGTGTTAGCGGTTGATCATCAAGTATTTATCTGGGAGGTAGCATATGAGCATATTCAAGAGATTCTTTGGTAAGGATAAGCGTAAGGATAAAATTGAGGTAGAGGTTAAAGACGCTGCCGCCGAGATAAAAACTGCTCCCCTGGATGATAATCAACTAAATACTATTTCCACAAATCCTGTAACTGTAACGCCAACTCAACTTTTAGTTGGAGCAGGACAATCGGTTGGGCGCCAAAGAGACCACAACGAAGATACCTTATTTGCGATGAGTTCAGTCTTATCAGATGGGGCGGTTGAGGTCCCCTTTGGTTTCTTTCTCGTTGCTGACGGGATGGGCGGTTATGAACATGGTGAGGTGGCAAGCAGCGTCGCTGCTCGCATTATGAGTGAGCAAGTCATCTCAAAAATTTATCTGCCCCAGGTGGGTTTGGATCAGAATCCTCCGGGAAACAGCTTGCAGGAGATTATGGAATCTGGAGTTGCAAAAGCCCATCAGGTAGTGGTGCGGCGTGCGCCAGGAGGTGGGACGACATTGACCGCTGCACTGATCATTGGTGATCGGCTTACCATCACCCATGTAGGCGACAGCCGTGCTTATTTAATTTATCCAGACGGGCGCATGGAAGCCATAACCCAGGATCATTCACTGGTTAGAAGGCTGGTTGAATTAGGGCAAATCACCGAGGAGGAAGCGATAATTCACCCGCAGCGCAATGTCCTTTACCGAGCACTGGGTCAGGCTGAGCCATTCCGCCCTGATATCAAGTCCCAGCAGATAACTCATCCGATTTATTTGCTCATTTGCAGTGACGGTTTGTGGGGGGTCGTTAAAGATGCGGAAATTTTCCAAATCGTGAGGAGCGCGCGAAATCCAAGCGTTGCCTGCAAAAACCTGGTTGATTCCGCCAATGAAGCTGGAGGACCAGACAATATCAGCGTGATTCTTGTCCAATATTTGTAATTAAGTTGATACGATCGTATGGAACAGAATTATTACAACACACTGGGAGTGCCCTTCGATGCAACGCAAGAAGAAATCCGCTGCGCTTACTTCGAGGCTGCCAAAAGATACCATCCAGACGCCAACACCAGTGAAAGCAGCAATGAGCAATTTATCGAAATCCAGGAAGCTTATGATGTATTAGTCAATTCTTACCGGCGGAAGCAATTCGATGACACTCTACCTGATGTGGATAAGGTAAAGCCATCGGTTAAGATGAATATTTTATACAGTGAACCTCCATATCCATTGTTAAAAGAAGAGCAATTGTTGTATGTTTTGCTCGAGCTCTACGGTGAAAAACCATCGAATGAGACCATATTGCCGCGTATCCACATCTGCCTGATTGTTGACACCTCCAATTCAATGCGTGGATCGCGTCTCGATATGGTGCGTGCTAATGTGCAACACTTGATTCAAAAACTGAATCCAAACGATCATATTTCTATTGTTTCTTTCAGCGACCGGGCAGAAGTCATTCTTGAACCAACTTTGGTAAAGGAATACTATCAAATCGAGAGCTCTCTTACAAAATTTTCAGCTGGCGGCGCAACAGAAATATTCCATGGATTGAAGATGGGCTGCGATTTGATCAACTCCGTGCAGCAAAAGGATGTGCTCAGGCAGCTGATCTTGATCACGGATGGGCATACTTACGGCGATGAAAGCGCTTGTTTGATGCTTGCCGAAGAGGCTCGCAACTCTGGTATTGAAATCAATGCCTTGGGGATTGGCGACGAGTGGAACGACGCGTTCCTGGACAAGTTAGCAGCGATCAGCGGTGGAAATGCTGTATATGTTCGTGGAAGTGAAAGTCTATATCAATTCATTGATGAAAAAGTCCGGGCTCTAAACTTTATCTGCGCCAGGCAGGTTAATTGTTTTTTTGAGCTTGGTGAAGGCGTTGAATTATCATATGCATTTCGAATTTATCCAGAAATCACCCCTATGGTACCGAACTCGCCGTTGCCTCTTGGCCACCTGGAATGTGGTAAAAAGACCAGTGTTATATTAGAATTCAAAGTCAAACCAGGCGAGGTTGATAGTCCATTATTGAATATTGCTAAGGGAAAGATATTTATGGATATCCCTTCGATATCAATCCGGATTTCTCGGCTTGATTTTAATATTCATTGTAAATGGAGAATAAACGAGCAAACCTATCGACCTCCTCAGGAAATATTACAGGCAATGTCAAAATTGACGTTATACCGCCTACAGGAGAAAGCAAAAATTGATGTTGCCAAAGGAAACATCAAGAAAGCCACTCAACGCCTGGAAAACTTGGCATCTCATCTCATTGCGCAGGGAAACAAGGAATTTGCTGAATCAGTACTACTCGAAGCAGCTCATATAAAAAACAAACAGCATTACAGCAAAGAGGGCGATAAGAAAATAAAATACGGGACCCGATCATTGCTAATGCTTCCAGATCCTAAGAAGGGGCAGGATGATTACTTGCCCTAATTGCCATCAGCAGGAATTATCAGGAGCGCTATTTTGCAGCGAGTGTGGCGCTCAATTGCGCGATTATGGCAAGGCGCCAACCCAACCATTTCAAATCAGGCCGGCAGAAACTCTCCCCGAGAAAGAAACATACGACTCAGCCAGGATCCCTGGGACGCCTGTAGAAACTGTCGATCAAACCAAGAAGGATATCGTCAGTCTATTTATCGTGGATGCTAAACACGCCATCAAACTCAGCGGACATTCGGAGTACACTCTGGGACGAACCTCGGAAGATCAACCGATAATTCCTGATATTGATCTCACGGACTTTGAAGCCTATGTTATGGGTGTATCCCGCTTGCATGCAGTGATAAAACTAGGGCAGCAGCGTGTTTCGATTAGAGATCTTGGATCGGCAAATGGAACCCGTGTTAATGGGGAGCGCATTATCCCAAACGTGGATTTCCCCATAAAACATGGTGATTCTATCGCTCTTGGAAAGTTAATGATCCAGGTTATAATTTCCACACCGTAAAACTTTGTTAGAAATGGAAGAGCAATAATGCAGAGTGTAATCCTCCACATGACGAACGAAGACCCCGTTCTTGGCGAAGTCGATGAGCTTCCGGCAGCGACGGACACCATTCTTACATTGAAGAATCCCCGCAGGCGCGACGGAAAAGATTTACACTACCTCGAACCAAATGTATCTATCGTAGTGTATCCGCTATCCCGGATTAGCTTTATTGAAATTTTATCCGGTGGCGAGGATGAAGAAATTATAAGCTTCGTTAGGGAGTAGATCGGGTGTCTGAGGATATTTATCGAAATCGGGTCATTCTGGTCGTCGATGACGAGGAAAGAATGGCTAGGTTTATCCGGCTTAATCTCGAACATGATGGATTTCAGGTCGTCGAGGCATATCGTGGATTGGAAGCAATCCAAAAACTTCGAGATGTCATGCCAGATGTCATTATTTTAGATGTAATGCTGCCAGATTTAGACGGCTTCGAGGTTCTCAGATTGGTGCGTGAAATCAGCCAGGTTCCGGTTATCATGTTGACGGCAAAGGGCGAGGAGGATGACCGGGTGAGAGGATTGGAGCTAGGGGCGGATGATTATGTCACTAAGCCGTTTAGTCCGCGCGAGCTGGTCAGCCGGGTGCGAGCTGTTCTTCGGCGCACGGAGTCGGCCGGTATTGCTTCACGCGATGTCTTCCAAATCGACGAGAGGTTGAAAATCGATTTTGGGCGGCGTGAAATTTGGCTGGAGGGTAAGCTGGTCAAGCTGCGTCCTACAGAATACCGTCTGCTCTATCATCTTGTCCAAAATGCTGGTTGGGTAATGACCTATGATCAACTGCTCTCGAAAGTGTGGGGTTACGAATACCGCGATGAGCCGCACTATGTTCGATTGTATGTGAACTACTTGCGTCAGAAACTGGAAGAAGACCCGTCCAATCCTAAATATATTCTCACTGAGCGCGGGGTAGGATACCGCTTCGTTGATTTCAACCGCTCAGGTGCGGAAGAACCCGAATAGCTTATTTTTATATATAGTTTTAATACATCGTTAGCGAATTTCATATGCTTGCGATGTATTATTAAATTGAATGTAAAGGAATCAGTATCAATTAAGGAGGTTCATATGTCCAATCTAACCATTTTTGATCCTTTCCGTGAAATGGCGTCAATCCGCTCGATGCTTGATCAGGCGTTTGACAATATGCTCATCCGCCGGGGAGAATTCGGCGCCGATTGGCTATCGATGGACATGTATCAGACAGATGATGATGTCGTCGTAAAAGCCTCGTTGCCAGGGATCAAAGGGGAAGACATTCACGTTTCGATTTCGGATGGCGTCCTCACTATTCAGGGTGAAATGAAAGAAGAAAACATACAGGAAAAAGCCCGCTTCCACCTGCGCGAGCGACGTTACGGTACCTTCACTCGGTCGATTCATCTGCCAACAACCGTCGTCACCGACAAGGCAGAAGCAAAATTCGAGGATGGCGTTTTGACACTCACACTGCCCAAGGCAGAGGAAACGAAACCAAAGACGATCACGGTAAAGGTAAAATAATCATGAAAGATCGGCTGGGATTTCCCAGCCGATCTTTTGTAACCTTTTCATGTTTACCGCATCTAAGTCTATTGAATGCGTGATATACTTCCAGAAATTTTAAGATCAGGATGTTAGGAGTAAATAATGGTCAATGAGCCCGTGCATGTATCAGATGCTGCCTTCGAAAAGACGGTTTTGCAATCATCCTTGCCTGTCATTGTGGATTTTTGGGCGCCCTGGTGCAATCCATGCCGCATGGTAGCGCCAATATTGGACAAACTGGCCAAAGAATTTTCCGGTAAGCTGCTCGTGGCTAAAGTAAATACCGATGAGGACTCGGATTGGGCCAGCCGGTTTGGCGTTCAGGGGATTCCAACCATGTTATTCATAGCCAATGGCAAGGTGATACATCGTCAAGTGGGTGCATTGCCTGAAATGATGCTACGCGAGGTTGTTGATCAATTTTTAGATGTTGTCCAATCCACCTCTGTGAATTGACCTGACATCAGTTGAACGAATCGATCGTCCCGGTTGTTGCCGGGACGATTCTTATTAATCTTGAGACCTCTCGATTTTTGCGCCTAATTTTGCGAGTTTCTGGTCGACTTTTTCATATCCACGGTCGATTTGACCTACATTGCGAATGATCGAAGTGCCTTGGGCAGAAAGGGCTGCAAGAACAAGCGCCATACCGGCGCGAATATCTGGGCTTTCCATTTTTTCACCAAATAAGTCCGTTGGTCCCTGAACGATGCAACGGTGAGGATCGCAAAGCACAATTTGGGCGCCCATGCCAACTAATTTATCCGTGAAGAACATGCGGCTGGGGTACATCCAGTCGTGGAACAATACTGTCCCCTTTGATTGGGTAGCAACCACCAGGGCAATGCTCATTAAGTCGGTCGGGAAGGCCGGCCAGGGCATCACGCTGAATTCAGGGATCGCGCCGCCAAGGTCAGGCTCGACGGTTAACGGCTGGTTAGCTGGGACGAACAGATCATCGCCAACAGTCTCCCAAAAGACGCCGAGACGGCCAAAGACCAGGCGGATCATATCCAGGTATTGATTACCTGCATTCCTTATCGTTATCGCACCGTTTGTCACCGCAGCGGCTCCAATAAAGCTGACTACCTCGAGGTAATCGGCTCCGATGGTAAAATCGCCGCCATGCAATCCCTCGACACCGGTGATATGAAGCGTATTCGAGCCGATGTTTTCAATTTTTGCGCCTAAATGATTTAAAAAATGGCAAAGCTCCTGAACATGCGGTTCAGATGCAGCGTTACGAATGATGCTCTGACCGTGGGCAAGGACGCAGGCCATAATAGCATTTTCCGTGGCAGTGACACTGGCTTCATCAAGCAAGATGTCAGCTCCAATCAGGCCGCCGGCTTGGAAATGAAAATTCCGGTCGTAGTTCACTGTTGCGCCTAATTTTTTCAAGGCTAAGAGGTGTGTATCGACACGGCGTCGGCCAATCACATCACCGCCAGGGGGCGGGAGGGTCAATTCGCCCATGCGCGCGGTCATTGGGCCTGCCAACAAAATCGAGGCTCTTATTTTCCGGGTGATATCAGGATCGAGATCGGCAGGGTGCACTTCTTTGGCATGAAAACGCCAGGTGTGTGGTTCGAGGACAGATACTGAAACGCCGAGACTCTCGAGAAGAGCGCGCATGGCTATCACATCGCCAATCTCGGGGACATTTCGCAAGATGATCGGTTCATCCGTTAACAAGCAGGCTGCGATGAGAGGAAGCGCTGCATTTTTGTTTCCAGATGGCACTACTTCTCCATTTAGTGAATGCCGTCCTTCGATAATGAATTTTTCCATGTTACCTCCTCAATGGTTAGTAGTATTATATCCTTACCAAGATATCCGCCTGACATAAAAATAAGGTCAACACGACCCCTCAGATATGATACCCTAAATAGGAAAATAAAGAAGATCGAGACAACTTCATGAAGATCTTGCCAGGCTTCGCAATCAGCTGTTGGGAGGTTGTGTACTCATGAAAATGGTTTGTTTTTCGTAACCTTCCCTTTTCTCTTGCGTTATTACTAGATAAATGTATACTCAATTATCAAGTTCATTATCTTCATTTTTCTCAAGAGAGGCGCGCGATGATCACTATTGAATTAGTCGATACCCGTAATAAAAATCAAGTAACAGAATTTATTAAGCTCCCTTATAAAATTTATGCCGGGATACCTCAATGGGTACCGCCGTTTATATCGGATGTGAAGATAATGCTCAATCGGCAGAAACATCCATTTTTTGAACATTCAGAAGGGGATTTTTTCCTGGCCCGCAAAGACGGTGAGGTTGCAGGCCGGATTTGTGCATTGGAGAATAAGCCCTTCAACCAATATCATAAAACGCAAAAAGCGCAGTTTTATCTATTTGAGTGCATCGATGATCAAGATGTTGCCAATGCTTTGTTCGAACGAGTTTTCGAGTGGGCGCGCGGACGAGGATTGACCGAGATTGTTGGACCAAAAGGTTTGAGCGGTTTCGATGGTTATGGCATCCAGATCGAAGGCTTTGAGCATCACCAGATGATGAATATGATGAATTTCAATCCACCCTATTATGTCCGCCTGGTCGAGAATATCGGTTTTTCCAAGGAAGTGGATTTTGTTTCCTGTTACATCAAAGCCGCGGATTTTAAGATCCCAGAAAAAGTCAATCTCGTTGCGGAACGTGTCAAGGAAAAAGGGAAATTCGTTGTAAAAACCTTTGCTTCGAGTAAAGAACTCAAACAATGGGCGCCGCGGATTGGAGAGGCGTACAATAATTCTTTTGTCAACAATTGGGAATATTACCCCTTAACTAAGCGGGAGATTGATTTTGCGTTAGCGAATTTAGCTGTTGCCGATCCGCGCTTGATCAAAGTAATTTTATATGAGGATAAATTAGTTGGGTTCCTGTTTGGTTTTCCGGATGTCACTAAGGCCATGCAGAGGGCGAAAGGGAGGCTGACACCCTGGGCGCTTATTGATCTGTTGCGTGAGATGAAACGAACAAACTGGGTTTCTTTGAACGGCGCTGGTATATTGCCGGAGTATCAGGGATTAGGCGGCAACGCGTTGCTTTATCATGAAATTAACAATACCATCCATGATTACGGATATGAACATTACGAGTTGACCCAGGTCGCTGAAACCGCAGTTCAGATGCGAAAAGATCTGATCAATGTCGGTGGGATTCCGTATAAAAATCACCGCGTATATCACAAAGCAATATAAAACCTAAGAGCCGGTAAAAGAGATCCCCTGAAAACCAGGGGATCTTGAGCAATTAATCCCTAACTTGCTTATAAATCATTAAGTTGGAGGCTGTCAGGACACTGATGCTTACTAATAAAGTGACATATGGAATCAGGGGGATGTAATAGCGTTGGAAGGGGAATTTGATCATGATGAAGATTGCTGCCCACTGTAGCAATAACGCTGTTAATATCAGGATGCTTGACCTGGAAAGTGGTTTGGTTCGGAAAAGTAAGAATATCCAAAGCGTAAGTCCAAGCAACGATAAAAATAAAATAATCGATCCGGCAACCCAGCCCCTTAAAAAATTGTGGAGTGGGTTGTTGGTGTACTCCAGCGATGCTTGTTTGAGATCAACAGAATAATTCGCCACATCTTCAATGGCGGGAGGCGCGAAATATAATTGGGCGAATAGTCCATTGAATTTCTCGTTAAGAGTGTCCAGAACAGCAGTCGAGCTGACACTTCCAAATACTTGGCTTTGTTGGCTGATGAGTTCCTGCCGTTTCTCAAATGCATGTCGAACTGCCGATACCGGCGCACCCCACATGAAAGGATTCAACAGCCAGGTAACCGCAACGAACAAAGCTGCATAGATCAATCCGTGCAGCAGCTTTTTTCTGATCGGAGTTTGCTGACCAGAGAAATTCCAGAAAACAGCGGTCAATCCGATCAACGCCAATGGAAGCGCGCTGTATTTCGCATTGAAAGCCAAAGCGGCTGGAATAGCCAGCCAGAACCGCTGCCGTCTCCAGGATATGGTTCCCCAAAGCGTCAGGAGAATCCCAAATAATAGCGCTGATTCCGCCATCGCCCGGCGGGTGTGGATCAATACCAGAGGATTGATGGCAAGGAGACCCATGTTCAGCCAACCCAAAGCGCTCGATTTCAGGTTTTTTCCGATCAGATAGGCCAAAAACAACGAAAACGGGAAAAGGAATGCGACCCCCATGCGGGAAATGAACAAAACACTAACGGATGGAAGGGCGCCAGTTGCCTGGTTTTCCGGCCAGCTTTTTGACCAATCCCAATCCTGTTCAGGAGCAGCTTGTCCGGTAATGGTGATGGATGAACCGATTAGGTAACGGGTCAGGGGTGGGTCGATCTCGCGGTAAAACATGCGCAAATCGTCAGCGCTCGCCGGTTGCCAGAATAAATCTGCCGGGCGTGTAAAGAGAGTTTTGAAATCAGCGGACATATATACTTGAGTACTTTCGTCGGGGTGGAATGGCACGCTTGCTATGCCAAACCAATATACGACGCTGATGATAAAGACTGCTATTACGACCGCAAGGTTGCTTTTGAGGAATTTAACCAATCCAAAGCCTTTCGACTAACAGAAGTGTTTGGCAGTATGGTTGATTATTGAATACAATTAGTATAGCCATGAAAACTACGCGCATCGAGATTAGCCAGAGGTCACGCCAATGGATCAGTCTGACTGGTATCCTGGTCCTGGCTGTTGGGTTAAAAATTGTTTTATTGTTACTGGATCGGTTCCCTTTCAACTCAGATGAAGCGGTGGTTGCCTTGATGGCGCGCCACATTCTCAGCGGAGAGCGTCCCATCTTTTTCTATGGTCAGGCTTACATGGGCAGCCTGGACGCGTGGCTGGTCGCTATAGGCTTTGCAGCTTTTGTGCAACAGGTGTGGGTCATCCGTCTGGTGCAAACCTTGCTTTATCTGTTTACGATTATAACCACGGTTTGGATTGGTAAAGAATTTTTAAGGTCGCCAAAAATTGGACTGGGTGCGGGTTTGCTGCTGGCGGCGCCAACCGTAAATGTCACTTTATATACAACTGTCAGCCTGGGCGGTTATGGTGAAGCGCTATTGATCGGCAATTTTATTTTAATATGCGCGTTAAAAATCGCTCGAATTTCATCTGAAGGTGGGCAGCTGGCTGGCAAAGCCGGATTGTTTTTGGGATTTGGACTGCTGGCGGGGCTTGGCTTGTGGGCAAACGGCTTGACCTTGATCTATACCATCCCTGCTGCATTATTGATCCTGTTTTGCCTGCAGCGTAAACATTCCCTCAAAAACAATCTGAGGTACATCGGATTAGGAATTGCAGGCTTATTGCTTGGCTCGCTTGCCTGGTGGTGGTACGCGGTGGATGCTGGTTTTGGCAGCCTGATTAATGAGTTGTTTGGCAGCGCAGTGGCGGTCGAAGGAGGGAGTTGGATTGTCCGCATCTGGCAGCATCTGGTAAACCTGCTGTTGCTCGGTGTGACGGTAACGCTTGGTTTTCGCCCTCCCTGGGATGTGACCTGGCTGGCTCTCCCCTTGATCCCGATCGCCTTATTTATTTGGGTGATCGTATTCATTTATTGGAAGCGTTTGATATCAAAAGGAGAAGAATCAATCAGAATGGCTTATTGGCTGCTCGCGGGTGTATGTCTGACCCTCGCGGCGGGATTTATTTTCACATCTTTCGGGGTGGATCCATCCGGGCGGTATTTCGTGCCGCTGGCTATCCCTTTCTCGTTGGTTGCTAGCGCCGCATTTCATCAATTCGTCAACCGGAAGATATGGATGTATGCGGGTTTTGTCGTATTACTGGCTTTTCATCTGTGGGGGACAATCCAATCTGCCCTTCGATATCCGCCTGGAATTACTACCCAGTTTTATTCGCCGGCCCAGGTGGATCACCGGCGCATGGATGAATTGATCGATTTTCTTTCGAATAATGGAATCACGCGCGGATATACCAATTATTGGGTCTCATACCCGTTAGCGTTTTCCACGCAGGAGGAGATTATTTTTACCCCACGCCTGCCCTATCACACCGATCTACGTTACACAGCGCGCGACGACCGGTATCCTCCTTATCAACAGTTGGTTGCCGAAAGCGAGCAGGTCGCTTATATTACGACAAAAAATCCGGCATTGGATGAGTTCTTAATTGAGGGGATGCAGGCAGCCAGGATCAGCTGGCAAGAAAATTGGATTGGGGATTACCATATATTCTTCAATCTCTCACAACCCATCCGACCGGAGGAGCTTGGATTGGGTGACGAGGAGCAATGAGCATAAAAAATACCAGTCAACTTCACAAAGCGGGATCCTCCAAGGATCTAAAACTGCTCGTCGTAGTTTTGACTGGCGCATTGGTGTTTATTATGGCGGCGCGGACTCCACTTGACACTGATTTCTGGTGGCATATCCGAGCCGGCGAGGTCAGCTGGCAGTCAGGAGCACCGCTGCTAACCGACCTGTTCACCTTTACCAGGCTGGGTCAGACCTGGATCAATCACAGCTGGCTGGCTGAGATCATGTATTATCTTGCCTATCAGGGGGCAGGATTTTTCGGCGTTGGTTTACTGGTGGCGCTGCTCGCAGTTGCAGCGATGATGTTGGTTTTCGCTCAACTCGAGGGTCCAGATTTACTAAAACCCGCTGTAATTATTCTGGCGAGTACGGTCGCGGCGCCGGTTTGGAGCCCGCGTCCTCAGTTATTCTCTCTGGTTCTTTTCGCTGGTGTATATTTGATCCTCGACCGCTACCGGCGGCAGGGAAAGGATAGACTGTGGCTGATGCCTATCCTTTTTATCCTCTGGTCAAACTTGCACGCCGGCTATACTCTGGGATTTCTGTTATTAGGCGTAGTGATTGCGGGAGAAATACTTAATTCAGTTCTGCAAAAAGAACCTGAAAAGCGACTTGGATGGAGTGAAATCCGTAAAATTTTCTTCTGGTCGCTGGTTTGCCTGGCGGTCGTGTTGATCAATCCAAACGGGCTGGCGACCTGGTTGGTGCCATTCAAAACAGTTCGTGTAGAGGCGCTTCGCCAGTTGATCGACGAATGGGCATCACCTGACTTTCATCAGCTGTACCTGCAGCCGTTCTTGTGGATGTTGTTTGCGGTATTCACTGCGATTGGCTTGTCACGGCGCAGAATCGATGGCGTTGACCTGGTGGGCGTGATCGGCTTTGGGTATCTGGCTTTGCTGGCAAAGCGGAACTTCGCTCCGTTTGCCTTGTTTTCAGCGCCAGTTGTCGCCCGTTATTGTTGGGCAGTTATCCAGAGCTGGCGTGAAGAACGGCAGGAGACAGGCAGAAGCGGTCTTTGGCAGAAGATAACCAGTCAATCGAATGCTCGACCGCTGGATCCAAGGCTGCGAAGGGTCATCAATCTCTTGATCTGCGCGTTGCTGTGTTTCGCAGGGATTGCTAAACTGGCAGCCGCAACGCAATCCGCATTCGTGGAGCAGGCAGCGGCAGATTATTTTCCAGTCGAGGCCGTTAACCATCTCAAAACGCAAAACCCGGGAAGGCTATTCAATTCCTATGGCTGGGGCGGTTACATCGAATGGAATTTACATGAATTCCCGGTCTTCATCGACGGGCGTACTGATTTATTCGGGGACGAGATCATCTCTGAATGGTTGAGCACTATGCAAGCGCAGGACGGCTGGCAGGACACTTTTTATGCCTGGGATATTCGCTATTGCCTGATCGAGTCTGACAACCCGCTGGCAGGAGCGTTGAAAAATGAAGGGGCGGAGGTGCTCTATGAGGATCAGAATAGCGTGCTATTTAAGGTTTCAGAATAGCTGATCTTAATCAGATTGCTTTGCTAGAACCAGCTGGAATAGAGATCGTCACGGGAGTCTGCTCGGATGGGCACTTTACCTTCGGCTGTTTTCTTCGCCGACAGATCAATCTCTGTGACCAGCAAGGATTGCTCGGCAGCGTCGCCTTCTGCAAGCACTTCTCCCCAGGGATCGATGATTGCGCTGTAACCCGCAAGGATTTTATCGCGCAACGGGCCAACCGGGTTCGAAGCGACCATAAAAACTTGATTTTCAATTGCCCGAGCGCGCAGCAATGTGCGCCAATGGGTTGTTCTTTCGTTGTTCCATTGGGCTGGGACTAGCACGATATCGACTTGATTACGGAAATAAAACCTGAATATCTCCGGGAAGCGAGTGTCGTAACATACCGTCAATCCAATTCGCCCTATGGGTGTGTCTATAAATGTCAGACTGCTGCCTGCTTGTAAATGTTTGGCTTCACCCAATATTGTGAACAAGTGGATTTTATGGTATTGCGCATGGCGGGGCTCCCCTGGTTGCACAAGGATAAAGGTGTTATAGAATACGTCTCCCTCCCGGGTAATATAGGAACCGCCAATCGTGAGATTATGCCGACCTGCCAGTTCTTCAAGCCTGGTGATGACCTCGCGATTGATATCGATATATCGCTCTTTATTTTCGAGATCAAACCCGCTCGTCCAAAGCTCGGGCAGTAAAACCAGTCTGCATCCTTCCTGCGCAGCTTTTTCGATATACCCGTACCCCGCATCGATATTGATTTGCGGTAATCCCAATTCGATCCTCATTTGCGCCACGGCAATTTTATGTGTGTTCATAATCTCCATTATAATTTATACGCACTTATTTACGATGACGGCCCATGGTTTCACTACCTGGCTGGTCTGGAGCTTTCCCTTGATCTCACGCAGAAATCCTTTTTTAACCTTCATCGCGGTGACCATCCTGGGTGTGGGATTGTTCAGCACGCTCGCCTGGGGGAATTACCGTTTTGCATCCAAAAATCCTGGCGGGAATGACTTTCTGGTTCATTGGGTCGGCGCGCGGGAGTTTATCCAAGAAGGTCACAGTCCGTACTCAGATGAGACTGCCCTGAAGATTCAAAACATGGTTTACGGTAGAGCTGCGCGGCCAGACGAAAACAAGTTCCGGGTAGCATATCCTCTATATTCGCTTCTGCTTTTCCTGCCATTCGCCTTAATACGCGATTATACCCTTGCGCGGGCGGTCTGGATGGCCGTCCTGGAATCAGGCTTGATCGTTTTAGCTTTTTTGAGCTTACGTATAACCCGTTGGAAGCCAAAACCTGTATTTCTGACAATGTTCTTATTGTTTTCCGTCTTTTGGTATCACGGATTGGCGCCCGTGATCCTTGGCAGCCCGGTGATATTGATCAGCCTAGGGATGGTGGGAGTCCTATTAGCCATCCGCGCCGGACAAGACGAGCTGGCTGGGATTTTGCTCGGATTGATAACCATTAAACCGCTGGCGGCGGCATTATTTATTGGTTTTATTGTTGTGTGGGGAGTCTTTAACCGGCGTTGGAAAATGATCCTCTGGTTGTTTATTGTAATCGTAATGCTGTCAGCGATCGGTCTTTTACTGATCCCGGACTGGCCGAAGCAGAACTTGCGCGAAATCTTGCGTTACTATCCATCCATTAAAATGACCTCGCTGCCGGAGGCGTTGGCTGAATTGATGCCAGGAGTTGGTTCACGAATTGGCGCTGTGCTGTCGATCCTGGTTGGCGTGATCACACTGGTGGAATGGGTTATTGCGCGAAAAGCGCATTTCCGCGGCTTTCTTTGGGCAGCCTGTTTTACCCTTACCGCCAGCCAGTGGATTGGAATCCCAACCGACCCGGTGAATTTCGTGGTTATCTTTCCTGCGTTGGTGCTCGCCTTTAGCTTCCTGGTGGAGCGTTGGCGGGGAGGGGGGATAGTGGTATCGATCATTACCATGCTACTGCTCTTTATTGGGATTTGGGCGGTTTATCTGAATAATCTTCAGATAGATAAACCGTTCATGCAAAATCCGATTTTATTCTTACCCCTTCCCTTTATTGCTTTCCTGTTGCTTTTTTGGGTCCGTTGGTGGGCGATCAAGCCGCCGAGCGTATGGTACGATCTGCTCGTCAAAGAGAGGGAGTAAGGAATCACTGAATGAAAAAACGCCACTTGTTGATTTTTGCAGCAATCCTTACCCTGGCTGTTATATTGCGCTCGATTGCGATTACCACGCGTGAAATTCAATACGACGACACTTTTACGATTTTTTTATCCCAGCAACCGTTGAATGACATCATTTCTGGGACCGCTGCGGATACCATGCCGCCGTTGTTTTATTTCATGCTGCATTACTGGATGGAAATCTTTGGCAGCGGACTAGCAGCTCTGCGCTCATTGAGCATCCTTTTATCTCTGCTGGCTTTACTGGTGTTCTTTGACCTGACCAGGCGCGCCTTCGGCATCGAGGCTGGGCTTGTGGCTGCCTTTCTTTCGGCGATTTCTCCCATGCAGATATACCATGCGCAAGATATCCGCATGTATGCCATGCTCGAGCTGAGCCAGGCTGTTTACTTCTGGTGTTTTATTGGTTTGTTCAACAAACCAAATACCAACCGGCGCAATATCGGCTGGTGGATTGGCCTAATTCTGGGTGGAGCAGCCAGTCTATATACCCATAATTTGGCGATTTTTGGCCTGGTAATTGCGGATATTTACTTACTGGTTCAAAAGCGTTGGAAAGATTTGATTAAATTAATAGCTGCGCAAGCTGTTACCATGCTATTGGCTGTACCCTGGTTGGTGATGGTGCCTGGTCAAATCGAAAAGATACAGCAAGCTTTCTGGACGCCGCGGCCAGGAATTGTAGAAGTATTCCAGGCAATCATGATGTTTTCGGTCAGCATGCCGCTCAAAGGAGTCTTGTTAATCATCGGCGCGGTTTTAGCCCTGCAAATATTGGTAATCATCCTTATCGAAACCATCCGAGGATGGCGGCAGGCAGAAGCGGCGCGCTTTATGGCATTGATTGCTTTTCTCCTTCCCGGCATTTTGTTTGCAACGTCTTATTTGATGCGGCCTGTATTCGTTCCTCGGGGTTTTGTGGTTTCAACGCTGGCATACTGCAGCCTGGCAGGTTGGATTATCACCAGACCTGGCAGGCGAGGGATCGCTATCACTCTGGTTATAGCTTTTATCGCTGCCGCGGCGATTTCACTTCCTTCGTTTTACACCTACAAAGAATTTCCCCGGTCCGCCTTTCGAGAAGTTGCTGCCTATCTCAGCGAGGTTGATAAAAATGACGCGCTGATTCTTCACGATAACAAATTAAGTTACTTTCCAATCCATTACTATGCTCCAGATGTGGATCAAAAATTCCTCATGGATGAGCCAGGATCAACCAATGACACTTATGCTGTAGCATCTCAACAAGCGATGGACTTGATTCCAGAGCCGGATGTGCAAACGGCAATAGGAGGCTATGATCAGGTTTATTTCGTAGTTTTTCAACGTGCTATCGATGAATACATCGAGATGGGAAAAGAAGATCATCCGGTCTTGGATGATCTTGAGGATGGGTACCAGTTGACGCAGATCAGCTCATTCTCCGACTTAAGAGTCTATGAATTCGTTCGATAAGAATCCGGGCAGACCATGATGAGTAAACGCGGGTGGATAGGATATTTTCTGATGGGGGCATTGATCTACTCATTGGTAAGCGTATTCCAGAGTGCGCCCGGTTACATGGACGCCGAATATTACACCGCCACAGGCGTTCAACTCGCCAGTGGAAATGGCTTTCGCGAGCCATTTATCTGGAACTATCTAAACAATCCTCAAGGACTCCCTGCGCCATCGCATTTATACTGGATGCCATTAGCATCCATTATGGCAGCATTGGGAGGTTTGATTGGCGGGATTAATTTCATTTGGATGAGGGTTCTATTCATACTTACAGCAGCGCTGCTGGTCCCAGCTGCGGTGGCAATATCGCGGCGGTGGGTTAGCGAGAAGCGTTTTACCTGGTTAGCGGGGGTTTGCGCAGCATTTTCAGGGGTCTATTGGATCTACCTGACCTTGCCAGAGACATTTGGCTTGTACATGTTAACAGGCGCAGCGTTGATTGGATTGGTTGGGGGAGTGGAATGGCTGCGTATAGGTAAATTTAAATCGTTTGTGTTGGGAATTTCGATCGGGATCCTGACCGGATTGATGCACTTGACCCGCGCAGACGGCATTCTGTGGCTGGCTGGTGGATTGATCTGGATCGCAGTGGTGCTGGTTTTCGACCAAAGACGCCTTGAAAAAAGCAAAATATTGCGCATAGTCATTATTTTAACTGCAGTTGTAGGCGGATATTTTTTGATAATGGGTGCGTGGTATTTACGTAACATCAATCTATTCGGAACTTTGATGCCGCCAGGAAATTCACGCGTGTTATGGCTAACCGACTACAATCAAACCTACAATTTGACACTCACGCAACTGACCTACGAGAATTGGACCCATTCTGGGGCGGGGGTTATTTTGCTTAGCCGTTGGGAAGCATTGAAGTTAAACCTGGCTAACTTCTTAGTGGGGCAAGGCGGGATTGTATTTCTTCCGTTGACAGCGGCTGGCATATGGAAATTACGCAAGGATAACCGTATACGATTTATGCTGTTCATGTGGCTGCTAACATTCCTGACCATGACGATCGTTTTTCCATTCGCAGGAGCCCGCGGCGGGTATTTCCATTCGAGCGCTGCCTTCCAACTCTACTTTTGGGCTTTGGCAGCGGTCGGATTGGAAATTATAACGACATGGGGCGCCCAAAAAAGGGGTTGGAACAGCCGTCAGGCATTTGCAGTCTTTGGAAGCGGACTGGCAGTCATCGCGGTTATCATCAGCGTCTATTTTTTCTATTCAAGAGTCATTGGGAAAAATCCTAACCAGCCGGTTTGGAATCAAAGCGAGCGAGCTTATCAGAAGGTAGATGGCGTTCTCAATAATCTGGGCATCTCTGACGATGAGGTGGCAGTTGTCAACAATCCGCCAGGATTTTATTTGGCTACCGGACGACCCTCTATTGTGGTCCCCAATGGAGGCATCGAGAATTTACTCGCAGCCGCCCGGCGATATGACGCCGGATATCTCATTCTTGAGCAAGCCCAGGCAAACTTGCAAGATCTCTACGCTTCACCGGGTGATCAACCAGGATTAGATTATTTGACCAGCATCGACGGCATCCATATCTTCAGGATTTTGATGTATGAGTGAAATTTTCGGCGGGCAACGACTGTCTTTTCGAAATACCGGCGCGATCCGAATTGGAGCATTGCTTATTGTTTGCATGATCTCTGCCGGGCTGTTCTTAATGTATAGCAGCCAAAATTATAAGATAGGTTTCCCTCTCGACGATGCCTGGATTCACCAAACCTATGCGCGGAATTTGATCCAATTGAAGCAATGGGTGTATGTGCCGGGTGAAGTCTCTACAGGGTCAACATCGCCTTTATGGACATTACTGCTGTCCGTCGGCTACTGGTTTCAACAGACGCTGCCATATTTTTGGACATACGCGCTAGGAATTCTTGGTCTCTTTGGTGTCGCGCTGGCTGGCGAACGGATATTTGCCCAATGGAATAATAATGGGTCTCGAGCGTTACCATTGGCGGGATTGTTCCTGGCGACTGAATGGCATCTTATCTGGGGCGCGGTTTCTGGAATGGAAACAATACTATTTGCTTTCATGATTTTGGCAGTTTTCGCATGTCTGGTTCAAACGAAACCGCAATATCTACTAGCTGGTACGCTTATTGGAGTCGCTTGCTGGGTGCGTCCGGATGGAATTACCTTGCTAGGTCCAGCTTTTTTCATCCTCATTTTGATGCCAATCAGGAATAAAGAAAAACTCAAGAAAGGATTATTCTTAATCGCATGTTTTTCGGTCATTTTTGGCGGATATCTGCTCTTTAATTACCTGCTCGGAGGCGCGATTTTACCCAACACCTATTTTGCGAAACAAGCAGAATATGCTTCACTGTTAAATCAGCCATTGTGGAAACGTTTTAGTTCGCTTGCAGCCTTACCAGCGATTGGCGCGGGTAGTTTACTCATCCCGGGTTTTCTAGTTGCATTGTGGAAATCGATCAAACAACGCGATTGGAACATGCTTGCTTTGTTTCTTTGGTGGGCAGGTGATACCGCCATTTACGCGTTGCGTTTGCCGGTATCCTACCAACACGGCAGGTATTTGATTCCTGCTATGCCAGTTATTTTTATCATTGGACTCATTGGAACGAGTCAGATTCTAAAGGTTCAATACACACACAACCGTATTGTCTGGGCGTTTGGAAAGTTGATTCTGGTATCACTGATTGCGGTTCAATTGATATTCGGAATCAAAGGCGCAACCGCCTATGCAGAAGATGTCGCCATTATCGAATCGGAGATGGTGGAAACGGCATTCTGGTTGAACGAGAACACAGAAGTGGATGCCGTGATCGCTGTCCATGATATCGGGGCTATTGGTTATTTCAGCCAGCGGCAGCTGCTTGATCTCGCAGGTCTGGTATCACCGGAGGTGATCCCGTTTATTCGTGACGAAGCTCGCCTGGCACAATACCTCGAAGAAAACAAGGCAAGTTATCTGGTTACCTTCCCTGACTGGTACCCTGAGCTGGTTGACCAGAGGATTCCAGTATTTCAGACCGATAGCGCTTTCACCCGAAGAGCGGGCGAAAAAAATATGTGTGTATATCGGTGGAATGATTGAATTACGCGAATTTGGGCATGAATAGACAAGGTTATGCTATACTAATCAGAGTTTTTTTGACCTGTTATTCACAAATCCGCTCGAATCCAATAAATAAGGATCAGGAGTTCAATACGAATGACTGCAACAGGTACAAATCCTTGGGAAGAATTCATTGGTTATGTCCAGGCTGAGCTTGAACAGTCAAGAAACGCTTATCAAGATGTAACTCATTTGATCGAGCAAAGTCAAACGGAGTTATCCAAACTCACCCAACGGAGCGCCAATATTACTGCTCAAATTCAACGCATGCAGGCAGATTTTAATTCCGTGCCGAGAGAAGAGATTCGAGCAGCTTATAGTTCTTCAATCGATGCACAACAGCGTTTATTGGTGATGCGGGGACAGATAGAAAAGCTCCAGAATGACCAACTCAATCTGCAACGCTATATCGGTATTTTAGATAAAACCCACGAATTTTTACTCGAAGGTCATCCACCTCCGCGCAGTACCAAGGGCGGACGCAGCGGCACTGAAACCTTGGAACAACTGATCAATGCTCAAGAAGCCGAACGTCAGCGTTTATCCAAGCAAATGCATGATGGACCAGCGCAGGCGCTTTCCAACTTTATCATCCAGGCTGAGATCGCCGCCCGATTCCTCGAAATGGATCCGGCAAAAGCGAAAGAAGAGTTGGAGAGTCTCAAAACATCGGCGTTGAACACTTTTCAAAAGGTTCGCCTGTTCATCACCGAATTACGCCCGATGATGTTGGATGACCTTGGATTAGTGCCGACAATCCGGCGTTATGTTGACACATTCAAAGAACAAAATGGAGTCGAAGCCACGATCGTCCTTAAAGGCTCTGAACACAAGTTGGAATCATTTATCGAGGTGATGATTTTCAGGGCAATCCAAGAATTAATGGGGAACGCGGTACGCCATAATGCGGATGCAGCTGCAAAACCACAAATTACTATCCAGATGGGTATCGAAGATTATTGGGTTCGAGTATCAGTCAGCGATACAGGTAAGGGATTTAATCCTGAGGACTTAGCGGTAACCAGGGGATTTGGGCTTAAATTAATTCGTGAAAGAGTCGAATTGCTCGGAGGAGAAATAAATATCGACAGCGCGCCGGGACGGGGGGCAAGGATTGCCTTTCAGATACCTGTGGAGCCTGTTGGTTCATAAAATATTTTGATTTTTGGAGGAAATTGTGAAAACCATAGGAATTCTTACAGGAGGTGGGGATGTACCTGGTTTAAATCCTTGTATTAAAGCGGTAGTAATGAATGCATTTGAGCAGGGTTATCGGGTGATTGGCATTCGGCGCGGTTGGGCTGGAACACTCAATTACAATCCGGATGAGCCTTCTACCCGTGATTATTATGTTCGTGAATTACATACCGAAGACGTGCGCACGATCGACCGCACTGGCGGTACCTTCTTGCATACCTCGCGCACGAATCCGCAAAAAGTGGCTCCCAAGGATGTGCCTGACTTTTTAAAGAACTCCAAATGGGGGAAATCTGTCAAGAATGAAGATAGAACTGATTTTACCGATTATGTCTTGAATGTCCTTGCTTTACTTGGCATCGATGTCCTTGTGCCGATAGGCGGTGATGACACCCTCAGTTTTGCTGTCCGCCTTCACAAAGAAGGTTTTCCTGTTGTGGCCTGCCCGAAAACGATGGACAATGATGTGTTTGGAACCGATTATTGCATTGGTTTTTCAACGGCAGTAACTCGCAGCGTCGAATTTATCACGAATATGCGCACAAGTGTTGGATCGCACGAGCGAATTGGAATCGTTGAGTTGTTCGGACGAAATTCTGGTGAGACGAGTCTGATTTCGTCTTATTTAGCTTACGTTGACCGTGCATTAATTTCTGAGGTTCCGTTCGATATTAATCGTTTGTGTGATTTCATCATGCAGGATAAACGGAGCAATCCGTCCAATTATGCCATCCTGACCGTTTCTGAAGGCGCAATCATGGAAGGCGGGGAAATCATCGAAAGTGGAGAAGAAGATGCTTATGGTCACCGCAAGCTTGGCGGCATTGGCGAGTTGATTTCTGAAGAAGTCCAAAAACATACCGGTCAAAACACAATGGTGCAGCGGCTTGGTTACTTAATGCGTTCAGGCGCGCCAGATTCACTCGATCGCATGGTGGCCATGTCATTTGGCACCCTGGCTCTTCAACTGATTCGCCGCCGTGAAACCGGGAAAATGGTCGCCTTACACGGCGGTAAATATACGACTGTCCCGATCGAGATGGTTCTGGCAGGCAGGAAACGCGTGGACGTTCCTGCCTATTATGATATCGAAAACTATCGTCCCAAAATTCGTGATTTCATGGGCGTGCCCATGTTCTTGAGTTAAGCTCTAACAACTGGCTGCCCTTTGCATGCCCCCATACCATAGGGCGTTGATTCATATGGAGTTGATCGTGCCAAAAGAAGACCAGGGCGTATTTGCGGACCGGTATCAAGTCATTCCCAGGACATTGATTTTTATTACTTGCGGCGATTCGGTTCTATTGTTAAAAGGCAAATCGACCAAGCGGTTGTGGGCGAACCTTTACAATGGTATCGGTGGGCACATCGAGAAAGGGGAGGATGTGCTCAGCGCTGCGTATCGCGAGCTGCTTGAAGAAACTGGTCTTATAGATGTACGTCTACGCCTGGTTAGTACGATTATTGTCGATGCAGAGCGGACCACTGGCATTGCTATCTATGTCTTCCGCGGTGAAGCAGCCGAAATGAAGATCATTCAATCGCCAGAAGGGACGCTTGAGTGGATCAAATTCGATCAGGTCGATCAAATTCCCCTGGTGGAAGATCTGCCAGTGTTGCTCCCGTTAGTCCTGAAAGCACCGGCAAATTCACCGCTATATTTCGGACTCTACAGCTACAACGCCAAGGGCGAGATGGAAATAAGATTCATACCTGAAAATTAAGCTTTAGTGTCTCATAATCAGGATCGATCTGAGGATCGCTCGAAAAATATGAGCAGCGTGCTGCCATATTTTCTCTTCTCGAATTCAGCCAGGTATTGCATGGTCAGCGGTTCATATTCCACTGGATCGATTTGGACGATGATCCAGCCGTTGGATGATAACCAACCGGAGTGTTGATCGAGCAGTAAAAGCGCTTGCTTCCACATGCCCTTATATTGAGGCGGGGCTATGTATATGTAATCGAAAACCCGGTCGGGCAACTGCTTGAGCAGCGTGAAGGCATCTCTTTGCGTGACCTCTGCGTTTTCTTCTAAACGCGTATGCTCGAGATTCGCCTTGATGGTGTTGACCGCCTGCCTGTGATTATCATTTAGGCGCACAAAATCGGCGCCGCGGCTGAGCGCCTCGATGCCGACGCTGCCGGTGCCGGCAAACAAATCCAGCATGGTCGCTCCTTCAATCTCCGCGCCCAGGATGTTGAACAGGGCTTCCTTCACCCGGTCAGTGATCGGGCGGGTAGACTCCCCCGGGACGCCTTGCAGGCGCATGCCTTTTGCCTTTCCTGAAATGATCCGTGGATTCGACAAAACAACCTTTTTTCTACTGGAGAATTATTCCACGGCACGCCTGGATGCCAGGATGTTGCCGTGCGGGGTAATAATCGGAAGTACGCAGCCGGTCCCCAGGATGAAACGGATTCCACCTGTCTGCTCGATGGCATCCTTTGCTTCACGGTTCACTTGTTTGGGATCGCCAAGCGCCAGGGTTTCCCATTGACGCAAACCGCCGCAGACCACGCCGCTAAATCGCTGTTGCGCTTCCACCAGTGTTGGAGAGGTTTCGCGGTCGTGCCAGTTAAGGATGGATACCGGGTAGTCGCAAACATGCTCGAACATAATGTTCTTACCGTGGATGTGCCCAACATTCAACCAAAGGTCACGCACGGCTTCGAGTACCTGTAGATCGTAGAATCGACCGAAGGTTTCGAATTCAGTTGTCGAGAGCAGATGATATTGAGCATGTTGGACTGCAAAAAAAATTCCATCAATGCCGGTTTTCCTGGCTTCATTGATGAAATCAATGGTGATCTCAGTAATAATACGCAGCCCTATATGCAGAGCTTCGGGACATGAGCGCATGTGTAGAAAAAGCTGATCCTTACCTACCAGGTGTTTTGCTTGGATAAGCGGGCTGAAAATGGTTTGGATGAATGGCACTTCGTGAGAGAATTCCTTGGCTAACGCCTTTAGCGTATCGAGCATTTTGCCGAGAGCGCCTTTACGCGGATCTACTTTCTTCATTGAACGCCAGTCATCGAAGCGAACGATGACTGGATCTTGATACTCTCGGGTGCCCTCAGGATTTCCATTCCACTTATCTTGGATCCCCCAGTCTTTGGTCGAGTAAGAAGACGCGGGAGTGACCTTGATAAAGTCAAAGTCGTAGTTGTGTTGAAAATTACTTATGGCTGCTGCCAGCGTGAGTGGGTTTTGATCGTCAACCGGAAAGTGCCGCCAGAGTGCGACGGGCACGCGGTCGGGTTTTTCACCACATAAACAAGTTTCTAGGCGGACACGGTGGGAAACAGGATTGGCGATCATAATGGATCCTTTCCGGGTAGAATGCAGAGGTTACTCAGATTGATTTTTAGGGAAGACCTCATCTAATAATTTTAGGATACTCTGCTCTTCGCTTTTCTGGTCTGTAAAATATTTTTTTATGAACTCAGAGCCGCGCATGCGCAGCGCCATCGGTGCGACAATGCGAATATCCTCGACGCTCACGGCCAGTCGGTTATCTGCAGCTGCGTATGCTCGGGCAGCTTCGAACAGGGTGATTTCAGCGCGCAACGAATCGATATCCAAATGTTGGATCAAGCGGATGCCAACATGGGCAATATCATCGGGCAGCTTGACCTCAGGCAATAACTCCCTGGCATGACTGATCTCTTCGATTGCCAAAGATGTATCGTCATAATAAGCCGATATGGCTGAACGCGGGCTGCTGCGATAGGCTCTGGTTCGACGGTAAGCCTCGAGCCGCTCAGCGGATTTATCCAACCCATGGACAATCACTCGAAGACCGAAGCGGTCCATAATTTGGGGGCGTAAAAAGCCTTCCTCCGGATTCATCGAGCCGATCAATGTGAAACGCGAACGATATGTGCCTGTGATTGGACCGCGGCGGACAGTATAAGAGCCAAATGAAGCCGCATCCAGGATGGCGTCAACAATTTCATCGGCCAGTAAATTCACCTCATCGACATACAAGATATTAAGGTCCGCCAGAGCGAGAATTCCGCGTTTGATGCAAAGCCGACTCTGGGATGTTGCATGTTCGTCGATGCCGCCTACTACTTCCTCCAGCCGAGAATTGAGCGGCAGCTCGATTAATTTAACGCGGTCTTTGATCGTCAGAGGGACGCCTTCGGCAAATTTCTTTGCGCAATCTGGGCAGACAGCGTCGATGCCGCCGGTTTCGACATCCTCCGGAAGGCAGCCGTAGTAGCATGCGCTGCGGTCAATTTCGGGCAGCAAATCCAAAAGACTGCGCACTGCTGTTGTTTTTCCTGTCCCACGTGGACCGACGAGCAGAACCCCGCCGATAAACGGATTGATCAGGTTCAAGCAGAGCGCCAGCTTCATTTCTGATTGTCCTACCAGAGCGAGGAAGGGGAATGGCAGCTGCTCTACCAGCCCGGAATCTTCCTGCGGTAAAACTTCCAGATTTCGTCCGGTCACCTGGTCGATCAATTCCCGCAGAGAGCGAGGGCTGGCGGCGGTTTGAGCCGCTTCGTGTTCTTCGATTGGGGTAATTTGCTTGTCTTCTTCAGGCGCTGACATCGTTATACGTCCAATAGCGGTTAGCGATGAAATTCCAGACCATGACTACCAGGATGACAATAGCAAGAGAGGCATTGTGCGCCAGGAATATGGGCGATAGGTTACCCCACTTCCACCAGGAGTT
This sequence comes from Bellilinea sp., assembly GCA_034678305.1. Lineage (GTDB taxonomy): Bacteria > Chloroflexota > Anaerolineae > Anaerolineales > Anaerolineaceae > Bellilinea. The sequence continues at coordinate 7,648 of JAXDCA010000031.1, read as the reverse complement.
GAAGAAATCGACCAGTATATTCTCCAACCAGGCAAACATGGGCGTGCGGATCGCCAGACCGATGAGGCTGACCATAAAGAATTGAACAACCTGCCTTCCTACTGATTTACTTCGCGAATCAGGGTAGGTCCAAACCCGGTTCCAGTAATAATTACTGAACACAGCCAGGGTGAAGGAAATGACGGTTGCCCAAACAGCATTGTTTTTAAAGAAGCTGACAAAGTTAGTAAGTAAATTAAAAACACCGAAATCAATGACAGAACCGATTCCGCCAACAATGGCAAACCGAAAGAACCGGACTCTTTCTTTAGAGTTGGATAGTATCATAACAGTCCCAATTTTTCACGGAAATAGGGAATAGTTTTAATAATTCCCTCCTCAAGGCCAATGGTTGGCTGCCAATTTAAAATAGTTTTTGCCCTGGTGATGTCCGGCTGACGGCGTTGAGGGTCATCGCCAAGGCGGGCGCCTTCTTTATAGACAATGCCGGCTTTATTGCCGACCAGTTGATTGATTGTTTTTGCAAACTCGAGGATGGTCAGCTCCTCCGGATTGCCAATGTTGACCGGCATATGTTCGTCGGAAAGAAGAAGTTTGTATATCCCGTCGATCAAGTCGTCGACATAGCAAAAACTGCGCGTCTGTTCGCCGTCTCCATAGATGGTAAGAGGCTCTCCACGCAGCGCTTGCTGGATGAAATTCGGCAAGGCGCGCCCATCATCCAGGCGCATGCGCGGACCGTAAGTATTGAAGATGCGGACAATGCGGGTATCCAGACCATGATAACGGTGATAAGCCAGGGTAAGCGCCTCGGCAAACCGTTTAGCTTCATCATAAACTGAGCGAACACCGGTTGGATCGCAGTGCCCCCAGTAGCTTTCTTTTTGCGGGTGCTCGAGAGGATCGCCGTAGATTTCGCTGGTTGAGGCGAGTAAATAACGGGCATTTTGAGCTCGTGCGACCCCAAGCGTGTTATGGGTGCCTAGTGCGCCGGCTTTCATGGTTTGGATAGGCAAATTCGTGTAACCATATGGCGAGGCTGGATTGGGGCTGGCAGGCGAAGCAAAGTGCAGCACCGCATCAACTTCTCCAGGGACGAAGATAAAATTAGCTACGTCATGTCGTATAAAGGAAAATCGCGCATTTCCAGCCAGATGCGCCAGGTTATCTGGACTCCCTGTGACGAAATTATCCATCCCAATCACACTGTGCCCGTTTTTAATTAGAAAATCACACAGGTGTGAACCAAGAAATCCTGCAGCGCCTGTGATCAATATTCTCATTGCATTCACCTATGCCTTTCCACCAACATTGTTATTATTTCCAATCCAGGCGAGTAATTAATCCATCACCTGTGATTTGTTGCGCCTGGCCTGTATCAGCATGGATTAACCATATATTACCCTGATTAATAAAAACAAGCTGATTGCATGTTTCATTATTCTGTGACGGGCACCAGACCACTTGCTGAGGCTCAATACCCGGCGAGCCCTCTGGAGGATAAATTACTCGAGCATTCGAGCCATCCTGATCGACCAGAGTCAGGCGGTAACGACTTTTTTCACTTAATTCGGGGAAAACAGCCTGTAGTACAGCAACAGATCCATGACTGGCGGGCAGGGAAGGAGACATGACAGGATAGGCGAACATTCCTGTTTGTGGTAAGAGGTCGATCAATGGACCGCTTTCCATCAGATATGCAGATAAATTAAATAAGGGTGAAGCTTCTTGCTTAGAAAGACCTGGAAGCGGCGCATGGGTAACCATGTAGAGTAACTGGCTGTCGCTCGACCAGGAGATCCCAGGTACCCACGACCAATTGCCGCCTGTCTCGAATGGAATTAATTCGATCAACGGCAAGGATGTGTTATTTTCAAAGTCGACCAATCCGACTGAGTCAGGGCGCGCATAAGCTAATTTTGCCCCGTCTGGCGACCAGGCATATTGAGTTCCCCACCAGCCATAAATCCCGCCAGTGTTGGTCTCGATGATAGTTTTCACCACTTCATGAGCACCGCTTGCAGTAAACTTCAGCCAGATCAGATCGTTGTTTGCCTGCCAGCCAGGCGCGGTGCTGCGCGGCTCGACGGTAGAGTAGTAAATTGCCAACCCGCCAGCGGGATCCCACCCGGCATAATGGATGATGTTGTGGATCTTGAGATCAAATGGTTTAGCGTTTTCTTCCTCAATATTGACTGCCCACAGAGAATTAATGTCGCCGCTCTCTGGGTTGGATGACCGCGTATATAATAGCCAGTCCCCGCTCTGCGAGAGGTTGAATACTCTGCCGTCCAGATCGCCAGTTGTCAGCATCGGTTTACGATTGGATGAGCTGGTTTCCATCATCCAGGCATTACCTGCCAATAGATAAACCAGGCGTCCTGATATATCAATGGGTAGAAAAGGGGCTTGAACCCCAACCATCACAATTTCGGGCTGAGGTTCGCTAAGGTTGGTCACCTCGAAAACCGATCTACTCATCTGAACGCTGTTCTCGAAGACAAGACGGTAGGTAATCCGCTGAACACCGTTTTGGCCTGATTGGATTAACAGAGTTTCTCCTTTTGGAAGTGATTCGTTGTGAACAGTTTGCCGTTCGAATGGAATCACAATTTCTTCCACCTCGTATTCTTCTCTGACCCTGATTATTGTGATCGACATGGGCGAGGTAATCAGGGTAAATGATGGCGGGTCTGTCCGATCCAGTGGGCTAAGTGAAATGCCAGCTTCATCCAACGCGGCTTGCACAGTAAACCCTGGCGGAATGGCAATGGAAATGTTCGAATCCTCATCATTAATGTCGATCATGACATCACTGCTTTTTGGTGTTTGGTTGAGGGTACAACTGCAGGCATTAAGCGCAATGAACAGAATGATCGCATAAAGAATTAATACCCGCCTGAATCGAGCCAGTTGGGTAATCCTGAACGATGTTTTCGAGTTTGGTCGGATTCTTAACAAATCAGGTATAATCAGCCACGTTGAAATTAAACACGTATATTATAGCATGAGTGATTCAGCCCTAAATTCTCAAGACTTGAACATAGAAGCGGCGATCGAAGCCGTTCTGTTTGTTGCATCTGGACCGATAAGCCTGGCGCAATTGACAGAAGCGACTAGCAGGTCGCATCACGAAATCGAGGGAAGCATCCGGGAGTTGGAGCGCCGGTATCAGTCGCAACATAGCGGGCTGCGCATTCAAAGGCATGAGGGTAAAGTTCAATTGACCACAGCGCCCGAGATGGCGCCGCTGGTCGAAAATTTTCTTGGCCTGGAAGCGACGGCACGCCTAAGCCGGGCAGCCTTGGAGACGCTGGCAATTATCGCTTACCGGCAGCCCATCACGCGTCCAGGCATCGACGCGGTGCGAGGGGTAAACAGCGACGGCGTATTGAAAAGTCTGCTGATTAAAGGTTTGATTCAAGAAGTGGGGCGCGCAGACACACCCGGCCGGCCGATTCTCTATGCGATTACCAATGATTTCTTGCAGCAATTCGGTTTAAATTCATTGGACGACTTGCCGCCATTCGAGTTGCTAGAACAAGAGGGGGTTAGTCCGGAGGAGCAGCCACTGCTCAAGGATTGACCATGGCAGAGGAAAGACTTCAAAAAATACTGGCAAGGGCTGGTTTTGGTTCACGCCGTTCCTGTGAGGTACTCATCAGCGATGGGCGGGTTAAAGTCAATGGCCAGACAGCCATTTTAGGATCAAAAGCGGATGCCAATACCGACGAGATCCTTGTGGATGGTCAGCCGATCCCTAAAATTTCTAATCAGAAAGTATATATTGCCCTGCATAAACCTCGCGGTGTTCTCTCGGATAATGTCAGGGATGACCCGAGGAAATCCGTTTTTGATCTTGTTCCTGTTGCCGGGCATTTGTTCGTTGTTGGGCGGTTGGATTTCGATAGCGAGGGATTGGTAATGCTGACCGATGATGGTGAGCTGGCAAATCAACTGACTCATCCGCGCTACGGGCATGAAAAAGAATACCGGGTATTGGTCAGCAGCCGGCCAGAAGAAGAACAATTGAGAACATGGCGGCGCGGGGTAGTGCTCGAAGAGGGATATCGCACCGCTCCGGCAAGGGTAAACCTGGTTTCATTGGCGGGAAATGGCGCCTGGCTAAGGATTATTATGAAGGAAGGTAAAAAACGGCAAATTCGCGAGATTGGCAAGACGATCGGTCTGCCAGTCCAAAGGATTATCCGCGTTCGGATTGGCACAATCTTATTAGGGCAGCTAAAACCCGGTGAATGGCGCGAATTAACCCCTGCTGAAATTCGCGGCCTAAAGAAGACAGTCCAATCCACACCCGGAACAAAGCCGCGCCGCAGAAACTAATCATTGGCTAAAAAAGCTAACAGCCTATGGAACAATAAAAAGGTTGTATCGGTTATTCTTCGGCAGGTAACACTTTTTGTAATCCCTGAATAAGCGCTGCAGGCGCAGGTGTGTCTTTAGACCGCTTGCGGATGAAATCTTTTAATTTCTCCAGGGTTACACAAGGAAAGGGAGATTCGGTGACTTCCAGTGAGGCTTTTTTATTTGTAAATATCAACACAGTTTGGATGTCAGGAATTTCTGTTTCGGGAAAATTCTTCTTTGCGAATTTTTTGAAATCTGAAGCGAAGAATTGCGCCTCAGTCTCGGGACGGCCAAGGTTCTCCTGTCCAAAGAGTTTGAAATAGAAGTTACCGCCCTTCTGACGAAAGCGCTTTTTGTTCTCATCGAATGTAATCGTTCCGCCAACACTGACTGGTATCAATCCCCAAACGCCAGCAGGTCCAACCAATAAGTGTGGTACCCCAGCCTTGTAATGGTAAAGGACATATCTATCCTCCAGTCCTTTCAGGGCAGCGGATAACAACTCGTCTGGGCGTGGAGAACGCCCCCACCGGTTCGTAAAATAAATCCCAATCTGGCTCAATAGAAATCCCAACAGCAGAGCGCCAAAGGTGATTTGAATCATCTCAGGTTTTGTGAATGAGTAATACAGCCCTATGGCCAAAATTCCCAGGGCTGTAAAAGTGATAACCGATCCAATTTTTTTGTTTCGTTTGATTAGTCTGGTATCAGAAACGATCTTCATGGTGGGTAAATCCTGTTCAAATTTATTTCGTTGAGATAGATTCGAGATAGTCAAGCCGCTCGAGGATCGCGGACTTTAACGCTTGCAGCAGATCAGCCTGCACAACCTGGCGGGCCACGCCGATGGCGCTGGTAATGGCTTGCGCGTTCGAGCGTCCATGCCCGACAAAAACCAATCCGTCGATGCCAAGCAGCAGAGCAGCGCCCACCTCATTGGGATCCATCATCTTTTTGATCTTCGCAAACGACGGTTTAGCCAGTAACGCGCCAATTTTGGAAGGGAGGCTCGACATCAATTCCGCTTTGATTGTTTCGGTTAACAACTTGGCAACTGCTTCACTCGATTTTAGCAGGATATTACCAGTGAAGCCGTCGGTAACCACCACATCCGCGAGTCCGCCGAACAATTCTTTTCCCTCGACGTTACCAATGAAATTCAGCCCCGCTTTTTCAATAAGCGGGTAGGAGTCTTTGACTAGTTGATTCCCTTTGCCGGCTTCCTCGCCGTTGGAAAGCAGACCAACGCGTGGATTGGCTTTTTTCATCACCTTTTCTGCATAGACGCTGCCCATGATGGCAAACTGAACCAAAAATTCTGGGCGGCAGTCGGCGTTTGCGCCGATATCAAGGACGACGCAATAGCCGTTTTTAACCGGAAATCGTGTAGTCAGCGCCGGGCGGGCGATGCCTTTGATTCTGCCAGGCGAGCGCAGGGCATTGAACATTGCAGCGCCGGTATTGCCCGCGGTGAAGAAGGCATCTCCTGCGCCCTCGTTCAAGAGCTTAAGCCCAACTGCCATCGAGTTAAGCGGTTTTTTCTTGGTCGCTTCGATAGGTTTATCGCTCATTTCGAGAATATCCGGGGCATGCTCGATGCGCACCGGATAATTGCCCGTATTGAGTGCCGCCAGACGGGGTTTTAGAATATCTTCATTTCCAACCAGAATCACTTCATCGCTAAAGCGCTTGGCTGCCTCGACTGCTCCAGTAATTTCAGGATTGGGATAATCATCGCTGCCCATCGCATCTAGAATAATTGCCATCTTCGCTCCTTATCTTGAAACCGTGTTTTCTATACGGGTATTCGCCGGTTTTCTTGACATTCACTCAGACCCGATTATAATATCGAAGCGTACGCGCTGGTGCTGGAATTGGCAGACAGGCATGGTTGAGGGCCATGTGCCGAAAGGCGTGGGGGTTCAAGTCCCCCCCAGCGCACCACCATATATGCGGTATGCCGTGCAGAATACCCCCACATTTGGGGGTATTCTGCTTTTGCGGGTAAAAAAATAATAGGATTCGTCATTTTCGGATGCGTATCGGATGCGTAGGATTTGCATCCGTTTCCACAACTGCGGAAAGGTCTATACTGGTCGGCGTGGTAATTTCATCCATGAGATTCGCGGCTCGTTCCTGGTCATCCTGGATATAGTGCGCATACACGGATAATAATACCGCAACTGTCTGACCTAGGATAGCCGCAACTCTAACCGGCGGTTCACCGTGAAGCAGCATGATACTGGCTGCTGTGTGTCTTATGTCGTGAAAGCGGATAGGGGGTAATCCGGATTGAATTACCAGCTCCTTGAAGCGTTTAGATACCTCATAGCCGTTTATTGGCGTTCCTACGGACGTTGGAAAGATAAGGTCGTGATCCTGCCAGCGATCCCCCGCAACCGCTTGCATCTGGGGGATTGTCACCGCGTTGTGATACCGCAAGGCTTCCAGCATTCCCTTTCCCAACCGGATAGCCCGCCGCCCGCGCTCTGTTTTGGGGTTCTGGAAGATAAAGCCGCCGCCTTCCGGTTCGCACACTTGCCGCCGTACCTGGATCATGCCAGCCTGCCAGTCTATGTCTTTCCATTGCAGGCCGATGATCTCCCCGCGCCTCATGCCAGTTGCGAATACCAGCCGGTAGAACGGATCGGCATTGATGAATTGCAGGAATTGCGATACCTGGCTTTCATCCCATACGGACATTTCGCGCTTTTCGTGTCGCGGTACTTCCGCCAACTTTGACCAGTTTTGCGCTACCAGCCCTTGTCTTTGCGCATAGTCTAGAAAACCATGCAGGACCTGGTGACAAATAACGATGGTTCGCGCTCCCGTTTCACGCCGCTGCAGGTCGTTGTAAAAGGCTTGCACCCGCGCCGCTGATAAGTCCTTCAACTTCAACCGCCCTAATTCAGGCGATAGGTAAAGCCGCGCCATGCGCCGGTAGCTTTCGATTGTAGCGGGTCGGGTCTTGGCCTGCTTCGATACCAGCCATTCAGCAAGCAGCTCGTCAACCGTAGTGGTTAGCGAATTAAACCTCAATCCCCGCGCTACCTGTCGGGTGGTAGTTGTAATCCATTCCTGAGCTTCGCGCCGCGTGTCGAATACCCGCGTTACCCGCTTGCGGTCAATCGTCACTTGCGCAAGATACCGTCCGTTTGCCCGTTTGGTGATACTGCCTTCACCGTGTGCGCGTCTTTTCATGGTGTCTATCCTTTCAGCCCGCCGCCCCATACGGCGGGCATAAGTTCCGGTTCACCGGTTAGTTATAGCCGCTGGGGGA
>JAXDCA010000030.1:0-4970 GCA_034678305.1 Bellilinea sp. | reverse complement strand
TATGTTGTTTATACGATGATTGCCGGCGGCGGGCAGGATACGGGCGTGGATACCGGCGATGATACTGGCTTCACCGATTTCTTTCCCACCCAGGTTGGGGTATTCCCAACCGAAGAGCCGGCGGCGACGCCGGTGAGTAACTTTACCCCGCCTGTAGCCGCATCGGGCGAGGGACAGCGCTGGTTGGTAATGCTCTACCAGGACGCTGACGATAAAATCCTCGAGCAGGATATTTACGTTGACCTCAACGAGGCCGAACGAATCGGTTCGAGCGACCGCGTGCAGATTGTCGCTCAGATCGATCGCTTCCGCGCGGGGTATACCGGGGACGGCAATTGGACTGACGCGCGCCGCTATTACATCACCCAGGATAATGATTTGAGAGCGGTTAACTCGGAAATCGTTCAGGAGCTGGGTGAAGTCAATATGTCGGATGCTCGAACCCTGGTTGATTTTGTCGAGTGGGCGGTGAAGACCTTCCCGGCGGATAAATACGCCTTAATCCTGTCCGATCATGGCATGGGCTGGCCTGGCGGCTGGTCCGACGGCGATTCGGGCGGCAGCGCAGGAAGCAACATCCCGCTTGCCAGCCGCATCGGGGACAATATTTTTACCAACGAGCTGGATCAGGCGCTTGCCCAAATTCGCCAGCGAACTGGCATCGATAAGTTGGAATTGCTCGGCATGGACGCCTGTCTGATGTCGCAGCTCGAGGTGCTGACGGCGCTGCAACCTTACGCCCGTTATGCGGTCGTATCGGAAGAAACCGAGCCCTCGCTTGGCTGGGCTTACGCCAGCTTCCTCGGCGCCCTGACCGAAAACCCCGATATGAGCGGCGAGGAAGTGAGCAGGATGATCGTCGAGAGCTATATCGACGAAGACCAGCGCATTGCCGATCCACAGGCGCGGGCAGACTTCTTAGCGCAAAGCTCTCCAATGGGCGGGCTGTTTGGCGCCCAGCAAATGTCTGCGGCGACGATTATCAATCAACTGAGCAAGAACATTACGCTTACCGCGGTCGATCTGGGCGAATTGCCACAACTGGTGGAGAAATTAAACGATTTCGCCTATACGCTGCAGAGCGTGGATCAAGGTATTGTGGCTTCCGCGCGTAACTATGCCCAGTCCTATACCAGTATTTTCGGCAATCAGGTGCCGCCTTCTTACGTCGATCTGGGGCACTTTGCCGCGCTGGTCTATAAGCAGACCTCCGATAAGACGGTCCAGCAGGCGGTGAAAGATTTGCTCACGCAGATCGACGCCACGGTTGTGGCTGAAAAACATGGCGCTGGCAAGCCTGGCTCGACAGGCATTGCCATCTATTTTCCCAATTCCACGCTCTACCGCTCGCCGGTCACTGGGCCGCAGTCATACACCGGCATCGCTGACCGCTTTGCGAGGGAGACGCTGTGGGACGATTTTCTTGGATTCCATTATGCTGACCGCACTTTCGACCAGCGCTCCACCGAAGTGGTGGCGCCTGCCGAGAGCGCGCTGACCCGCGCGCCCGGGCTGGGCGACATCAGCGTAGATAATTTCAGCGCATCGGCAGACTCGGTTGAGCCGGGGGGCGTGATCACGCTGAGCGCTGACATTAGCGGTACAAATATTGGGCACATCTACCTGTTCGTTGGCTATTACGATGCCGCCAGCAACTCCATCTACGTGGCTGACACCGATTACCTGGAAAGCACGGAGACGCGCGAAGAGGGCGGGGTGTACTACCCCAACTGGAGCGACCAGCCCAGCTTTACCCTGACCTTCGATTGGGATCCGATTGTGTTTGCGATCAACGACGGCACGCAGAGCATCCCAGCGCTGTTCACGCCGCAATCTTATAGCGCCAGCGCAGATTTGGCTGCTTATACTGTCGAGGGCATCTATACCTTTGCCGATGACGGCGAGCAGCGTTCGGCGCGGCTGTTCTTCAGCGACGGTAAATTGCGCCAGGTGTTTGGCTTCACCGAGGGGGATGCTGGCGCTCCGCGTGAGATCATCCCGCAGACCGGCGACATGTTCACCGTGTACGAGACCTGGTATGAGCTGGACAGCAGCGGCGCGGTCAGCAACACCGTCCACGAGATCGGAGAGACGCTGACTTTTGGAAACGATATGTTCACCTGGGAGGAACTCTACGCTGCGGCGGGTAATTACATCGTCGGCTTCCTGGTGGCGGATATGGACGGCAACATCACGCCGGTATACACAAAGATCGAGGTTAAGTAGGAAGTAAAAATTCTAGTGATTATTGGGGCAGGTCTGAGACCTGCCCCAATTTGTTTATCTAGTCAATTAACCTTCGCGTGTTGTCGGGCATTGGCAAGATTTTTCATAGCCGGTCTCCGCGAGCAGGTTTGAGTGGATTGTTCGTTATCAGGAATATCATATATAATCCTATTCATTGGGAGTTGGAAATCTCCATAGTCATTAATTTTCGACATAAGCACTAATTGCTCGGGGAATTGCCATGAAACTAAAGAGGCTGGATGCCGCAGTAATTTTCGTTATCCTCTTTTCAACAGCCATTGGCGCTTACCTGCGAATATCCCAACTGGTTGATTTGCCGCTGCCTTTGAATGACGGGGGTCTGTTCTATGCGATGACAAAGGACCTGCAGGAGAATCAATTCCGCATCCCCGCGGTGACTTCTTTCAACGGCGCGAATATCCCCTATGCTTATCCACCTTTGGCGTTTTACCTGTACGGATTTATCTCGATGGCGACGAACGGATCTTTGATGGACCTGTTTCGCCTTCTGCCAGCGATCATAGCCTCGCTGTCCATCCCTGCTTTTTATTGGCTGGCAAAAGAACTGTTGAAAGATCAAGCAAAGAGCGCGATGGCAACATTTATCTATGCGTGTTTACCTGCGAGTTATCTCATGTTGATCATGGGCGGGGGAGCAACGCGCTCATTGGGTTTTTTATTTTATTTGCTGACTTTGTTTTTTGCATACCGGATGTTCACGCTCGAACAAAAGAAGTACATCGTGATCACTGCTTTGTTCGGCGCGTTGACTTGTCTCAGCCACCCGGAATCCGCGGCGCGCGCCGCAGCCAGCGCCATTTTGTTATTTCTGTTTTTTGGCCGAAATCGCCGCGGGGCGGTTAAGGCGCTGCTGGTCGCCGGCGGGGTGATCCTGCTCACGGCGCCGTGGTGGGCTGTGGTGATCTCTCGCCATGGGATTGCGCCGTTCTTAGCCGCGACGCAAACAGGCGGGCAAAAACCGTTGGTCATGCTGGCTTATTTACTGAGCATGCTCAAAGGGATGCTCACAGAGAGCATATTTTTAACCTTTTTGGGGAGCATGGCCATGTTGGGATTTTTCCTGCAGCTTGCAAAAAAGGAGTATTTTCTCCCTGTGTGGCTGCTGGTGACGCTGCTGGTCGAGCCGCGCAATTCAAGCGTGTACCTGGCTCTGATTGTAGCCATGCTGGCTTCCATCGGCGCAGTCGATCTGATCTTTAAAGTTTTTCGCGAGCTGGAAACAGGGCTGAACAAGACTGCTGCGATCAATCATTGGACAGAGGGTCTTCTTTGGGGGTGGATGAACAAAATCGTCTTAACCTATTTGGTTATTTTCAGCATTATCAGTTCCTATTTATCTGTTTCTGAGCTGAGCCGTACGCTGATTGTCACCCGCAGTGATTTAGAGGCAGTCGAATGGGTCAATAAGAATGTTCTGCCCGGTCAGTCGTTCATCTTTATCAAAGCGTACTCGATCCCGGAATGGTTTCCCATCCTGACCCATGGGAGAAGCGTGGCGTTGGTCCAAGGCCAGGAATGGCAAAGCAAAGATTTCAGCGCTCTGCTGGATATCAGCAATCATTTGGAGCTGTGCGCTGAGCAGGGCAAAGCCTGCCTGGATGATTGGCAAAAGGAAAGCGGCCTATCCTATCAATATGTTTATTTTGGAAAATGGCGCGTCAACACCCGCGACGGCGCGGCTTACACGAGCTGGCCTTTGAAGGCTTCGCTGGTCGATTCGGGGGAGTATGAGGTGGTTTACGAGTCGGAAAGCCGGGAAATCTTGAAGCGGAAAGAATAGAGCGGGCATCCTTGCCCGCTGAATAAACCGCGCCCAGTATTCCGTAGAGCTGGCATCCTTGCCCGTCATAAACATTGCGCCCAGGGATGGGGACGTTTTATGTATTCCGTAGAGCGGGCCTCCTTGCCCGCGGCATAAACCGCGCCCAGGGATAGGCGCGCTACATGTATTCCGTAGAGCGGGCATCCTTGCCCGCCGAAAAAGGTTAAATTATTCGAAGTTATATTTTATCAATTCATCTATGTAACCTCGATTGCATGCATCTTCTGGGTAAAGTCCTTTTTCTACCCAAGTCTTTAAAGAAGAGTATCTCCATTTATTTGGAGTTACCACAAGGTTATGTTTCACAGGATTCCAATGAATATAATCCAGATGAAATTTAAAATCCTTATCATCACGAATGACGTGATCATAAAATCCACGTTGCCATAAAGTCAATCTCTCATCGATATTGTGATGATGTTTGTAGTTATATGTATAATTCCATTTTACGCTTTGCATAAACCGAGAAAAATTGGATTGATCCTCTGGAAGTTGGATCAACCAATGGAAATGATCAGGGAGCAGGACATAAGCGAGTATATCGAATGGATGGATTCTCTGGACGGCTTTAACAGTAGTCATGAAGAGCTCGAGGTTTTCTTCATGCATCAGGTATGGATAACGCCTGTTGGTTACACACGTGATGAACACAATTGAATTGGTCATGTAGTAACGACGGTAACCGCACATGGATAAATTATAGATGAAATTTAACAGGCACATTCATTATTTGCATTCGTAAATTTTTTTTATTGGTTATCGTGTGTTGAAATGGTAACTCCGAAGCTCCGGGATAGGCGCGTTACATGTATACCGTAGAGCGGGCATCCTTGCCCGCGGCATAAACCGCGCCCAGGGATAGGCGCGCTACATGTATTCC
>JAXDCA010000029.1:0-27579 GCA_034678305.1 Bellilinea sp. | reverse complement strand
CTGGCCGGACTGGCCGGGCTGCTCAGCCGGCGTAGCGCCTGGCACAACATCTCGCTGGCGCTCGGGCGCAGCGGACTGGTCTTCTGGCTGCTCTACCTGCCCATGTCGCTGGTGGTGCAGATGCAGAATTGGGGCGGCATCTTTTGGGACGAGCCGCGCTGGCGTATCCCTTTCACTTTCGGAGTGGTCGCCCTGCTGTTGCAGCTTGGCTTGTGGATCATGAAGCAGCCGCTGATTTCTTCAACGGCTAATCTTGTCTTTGCGGCGCTGCTATGGTGGCAGCTCGGCGGCATCACCAACGTGCTGCACCCGGACTCGCCCGTCTTCGGCTCGAATTCGAGCGCCATTCCCATCTTCTTCCTGATCTTGCTGGCGCTGTGCCTGCTGATCGCTGCGCAGACCGCCTGGCTGTTTTATCGTCCTCAGGCGCGCCATGAGTGACCGCTCGCGTCCGCAATCCTCCTCGCTTGCGATGCCGCTGGTGTTGTTCACCCTGGCGCGTTTACTGTTGGATACCAATTACCGCATGGTGTATCCATATCTGTCAACCTTCCAGAACGGGCTGGGGGTTTCACTGACCTCGCTCTCGCTGCTGTTGACAGTGCGCTCTATGACCGGCTTCATCGGTCCGCTGTTTGCGCCGCTTGCTGATTGGCGCGGTCGTCGTATCAGCATGTTGCTTGGCATTGGCGGGTTCAGCGCTGGAGCGCTGCTGATTTTTCTCTGGCCAAGCTACATAACCTTCTTTGCCGGCTCTATTTTGATGGCGACCGCTACCCTGATCTACTTGCCCGCCATGCAGGCCTACCTGAGCGACCAGATTCCTTTCGAGCGGCGCGGGCGAATCATCGGTTTCACCGAGTTAAGCTGGTCGTTATCTTTCTTTATTGGCGTTCCGTTGATCGGCTGGCTGCTGGCGCGTACAGAGCGGTGGTCGTCGCCGTTCATCCTGTTTGCGCTGCTCGGCGCAGTTTTCGCATTCATGTTTTTCCGCATCATCCCGTCCGACCGCGACTATCAAGCCCGGCAGCAGGCCGCCAACGGACGCCTTGATTTGCGCAGCCTTGTGCGCTCGCCCGGGCTGCTGATTGGCCTGGCGATGTCTTTGATGATGACCACCGCCAACGAGTCGGTCAATATCGTCTTCGGGCTGTGGCTGGAAGATTCTTTCCAGATGCAGTTGATCTCGCTAGGCGCGGCTTCGCTTTTCATCGGGATTGGCGAGCTGGGCGGCGCGGGACTTTCGACCTGGATCGTCGACCGCCTGGGAAAGCAACGCGCGGTGCGCGCCGGGCTGCTGCTCAACTGCCTGGCGGCTGGAGCATTAATTCTGCTCGGCGGCAGCCGCGTAGGCGCGCAGACCGGTCTGTTTTTTTTCTACCTGACCTTCGAATTTGCCCTGGTCAGCACCATCCCGCTGATGAGTGAAGCCGTACCCAGCCTGCGCGCTACAGCCATCGCTGCCACCCTCTCCAGTTTTGCCATCGGGCGCGCCATCAGCTCTGCTCTCGGCCCGTTTTTATACACCACCTGGGGATTCCCCGTCAATGCCGCGGCGACGGTGTTTTTCAATATCATCGCGCTGGCGCTGCTTTCGCGCCTAAAAATTGGCCAGGAACAAACGGTGGAAAGAATCATCCCGGCGTAACCAGCAGCTTGCTCATCTTTCCTCCAGTATAATCATCTACATGATCATACATTCTTCATCTCAACTGCTCACCCTGGCTGGTGGTCCGCAGCGTGGACGCGACCTCGGCCGGCTGGGAATCATCCTCGACGGGGCTGTGCTGGTTCGCGGAGGAATCATCGAGGCGACCGGCCCCAGCGCGCAGTTGCTGGAGGCCTATCCGAACGAGGAGCGCTTCGACGCTGCCGGGCGGGTGGTCATGCCCGGTTTTGTCGATCCGCACACTCACCTGATTTGGGCCGGCGACCGCGCAGCGGAATTCGAGATGCGCCTGGAGGGCAAGAGCTACCAGGAGATCTCCGAGGCTGGCGGCGGCATTCGCTCGACGGTGCGCGCAACCCGCGCCGCCACGTTGGAGGATTTGAAAAACACCGCCCGCCCTCGAGCGCAAGCCATGCTGCTTCACGGCACCACCACCGCAGAGGTCAAAACCGGCTATGCTTTGCAGCATCCCGGTGAACTGACCCAACTGCAGGCCATCCTCGAACTGGACGATGAGGGCCCGCTCGAGTTGTGGCCAACTTACCTCGGCGCGCACGACATCCCGCCTGAATACAAAGCTGATCCGGACGCCTACACCAACCTGCTCTGTCGTGAAATGCTCCCTGAAGCGCGCGACTGGTGGCGCATGTACGCGCCTGGGCGGGTGCTGCCTTTCGTTGACGTTTTCTGTGAAAGCATTGCCTTCAACCTGGACCAGTCGCGCCGCATCCTGACCGCAGCGAAAGAGTTGGGCTTCCCGCTCAAAATTCACGCAGATGAATTCGACAACCTGGGCGGCACATCCCTGGCAGCCTCGCTTGGCGCGGCTTCCGCCGACCACCTGGTCAAGACTAGCGCGGAGGATATCGCCGCTCTGGCCGCCGGTGATACAGTGGCCGTCTCGCTGCCCTGCACTCCCTTTGGACTGGCTGAGCCTCACTACACCCCTGCCAGGCAAATGCTGGAAGCCGGCGCACTGCTAGCTGTCGCCAGCGATATCAACCCCGGCACAGCCTGGTGCGAATCGATGCAATTCGTCATTGCCCTGGCCTGCCGCTACCTGCGCCTGACGCCCGCGCAGGCTATAGCCTCTGCCACAATCAACGCGGCCGCTGCCATCCAGCAACAGGCGCGCATCGGCTCGCTCGAGCCTGGCAAGCAGGCTGACCTGATCATCCTCAATGTCAACGACTATCGGCACCTGGGCTACCGCTTTGGCGGCAACCTGGTGGAGCGTGTCGTTAAGCGCGGCGAGTTTGTCGTCTGAAATTTCACCAGACCACGCTTTTCACTTATCGGCTTGGAGGTTTGATTGCTTACATTAGAACGAGCCCGCGAATGGTATCCGCAGCGCGATCCAGTGCATGGCTTCGATCACATCCAGCGCGTATATCTCATGGCTGAACGTCTGGCCAAGGCCGAGGGCGCTGACCTGGAGATCGTGCGCGCGGCAGCCCTGCTGCACGATATCGAGGGCAGCCACCCGGCCGGCGATGAGCGCCACAACCACCACCAGCAGTCAGCCGACATCGCCGCCGAGATCCTGCGCGAGGAGGGCTGGCCGCCGGAGCGCATCGCCGCGGTGCAGCACTGCATCCGCGCCCACCGCTACCGCGATAACCGCGAACCGCCCGCCACCCTGGAGGCAAAAGTGATCTTCGATGCCGACAAGCTGGATGTGCTCGGCGCGATTGGGGTGGTTCGCGTGCTCGGCTACGCCATCCAGGCCGGGCAGCCGGCTTATGCCGAGCCTTCGCAGCGTTTCCTTGAAACCGGCGAGGAGGAACCAGGCGAGCCGCACAGCGCCTACCATGAGCATCTGTTCAAACTGCGCAAGGTGAAAGACCGCCTCTTCACCCCCGCTGCCCGCGCCATCGCCGAGCAGCGCCACGATTTCCTCGAGGCGTACTTTACAAAATTGTCAAGTGAATTTCATGGTGAAAGCTGATCAAACCGCTTGTATAAGCGCGGCGGAAAGGCTACAATGCCAGATATGAATACCTCAAGCGGACCGATCCTCATCGTTGAAGATAATCCCCATGTGCGCGAGCTGCTCGAGGTGACCTTGCGTTTCAAGGGATATCCGGTCAGCTCTGTGGCTGATGGCCAGGCAGCGCTGGAGCATATCGCCAGCCAGCCGGCGGCGCTGGTGATCACCGACATCCTCATGCCGAAGATGGATGGGTACAGCCTGGCTTATCAATTGCGCAAGAATCCCGGTACCTCTCACATTCCGATTATATTCATCTCTGCCACCTACCTGAGCCCCGAAGACAAATCCTTTGCGCTCAGCCTCGGCGCGGAGCATTTTATCGAAAAACCGATCAACCCTGAAGATCTTTTGCTGGCCGTCGCCGATGTTCTCAGCAAGGATCAGACCCACCCGCGCGAACCGCTCGAAGACCGGCGCTTTTTCCTCGGCTACCGCGAGCGTCTGGAGAATAAGCTTCAATATAAGATGACGCAGATCGAGCGCACCGAGCGCTTGTTGCAAACCCTGCCTGATCCGCAAAAACCTGCCTTCGAGAGCCTGCTGCGCGAGGCAATCTCCAACCGGGATGAAATCCAGGCGGAGTTGGATCAGGTGCTCGAGTTGTTGGGGAAGAACGATCAACCGGACATAAATTAGATCTCAGAATGCGCCGGCCTCCGGAAACCCTGGCGGGTGCGCAAAATCCGCAGCCGAACGTAAACATCGACCGAAGGTTTCCATTCAACAGCAGGCGCAGGGGATCATGATGTGTCATCGCGAGCGCAGCGAAGCGATCTCCTATTCAATAGCAGGCGCAGGGAATTATGAACAGGCAGGGCCGAAAAAGGTAACCCTGCGCCATTACAATATTTATAAAATTGGCATATGTGGTATTGATCGCGTTGACCTCGTGTACAATTAATTGCATGGACACAAGCGAACTCCCCATCGACCAGGTGATCGAAGGCGACTGTCTGGAGGTGCTGCCTCAGTTTCCAGACAATTCCTTCGACCTGATCTTCGCCGACCCGCCCTATAATTTACAGCTGCGCCAGGACCTCTGGCGGCCCAACCTGACGCGCGTGGAGGGCGTCTTCGACGCCTGGGACCAATTCAGCGGTTTCGACGAGTACGACGCCTTTACCATTGCCTGGCTGACTGCCTGCCGGCGGGTGCTCAAACCCACTGGCACGCTGTGGGTGATCGGCACCTATCACAACATCTACCGCGTCGGCTACATCCTGCAAAACCTGGGCTTCTGGATCCTTAACAACATCGTCTGGGTCAAGACCAACCCGATGCCAAATTTCCGCGGAGTGCGTTTTACCAATGCGCATGAATCGCTGATTTGGGCGCAAAAGGAACGCGGACAACGCTACACCTTCAACCATCATGCGATGAAAGCCTTAAACGACGGTCTGCAGATGCGCTCAGACTGGCACCTGCCGATCTGCAGCGGTCGCGAAAGGTTAAAGATCAATGGCGCTCGTGCGCATTCTACTCAGAAACCGCGCGCGCTGCTCTACCGAATCCTGCTGGCCAGCAGCAACCCGGGCGACCTCATTCTTGATCCGTTTTTTGGCAGCGGCACCACCGGCGAAGTCGCCCGCATCCTGGGAAGGCGCTGGATTGGCGTCGAGCGCGATCCGGATTATGCCCAGATCGCCCGCCAGCGAATCGCAGCTGCCCCTCAGCCGCCGGCGGGCGCATTGCAGACCTATAATCCGCGCCGCGAGCCGCGCATCCCCTTCGGATCGCTGCTGGAAAACGGGCTGATTCAGCCCGGTCAGACGCTTTATTTCGGAGCAGATGGCGCGCAAACCGCGCAAGTGCTGGCAGACGGGCGGCTCGAGTATAATGGAAAACACGTTTCGATCCACCAGGCGGCGCGCATGATCCAGCCGGGTCCGTGCAACGGCTGGCAAACGTGGTATTATCTCGACACGCAAAGCGGGCAATTCCAACCTATCGATGCCCTCAGGCAAACCTTGAAGGCCATTCTTTTCGATCAAGAAGAGGGAGAAATATGACCAAAAAAACCTATACGCAAAGCAAATGGAGCCTGGACGATCTCTTTCTAGCTCCCAATAGCCCTGAAATGGAGCAAGCCTTCCATCAAGTCGATCAGGAACTCAGCGAGTTGGAGGTGCTGCGCCCTAAACTGACGGCCGACATCTCTGTTCAGGATTTCAAGAACATCCTCGTGCGCATCGAGCGCATCCAAAACCTTAGCTCCCGCATTTACGTCTATGCTGGTTTGCTTTTTTATGAGGATACCCAGAACCAGCCAGCCCAGACCTTACGAGCGCGCGTGGATCAGTTTATCGCTGACCTGACCAATCGCCTGCTGTTTTTCGACCTTTGGTGGAAGGCGCTGGAAGACGATCAGGCTGAACGCCTGCAGGCTGAATCTGGCGACCTGCAATACTGGTTGGAGGCGATGCGTCATTTCAAGCCGCACACACTGAGCGAACCAGAAGAAAAAATTATCAACATTAAAAACGTTACCGGCCCCAACGCGCTCCAAATGCTGTATGAATCGATCACGAACCGCTACACTTTTAAGCTGACCGTCGATGAACAGGAAAAAGAACTAACTCGCGGCGAATTGATGATGTACGCGCGCAACGCAGACGCGGACCTGCGCGCCAATGCTTACCGCGAACTCTATCGCGTGTATGGAATCGACGGGCCTATTCTCGGGCAAATTTACCAGGCGCTTGTGCGCGATTGGCGCAACGAACAGATCTCCCTGCGCAATTACGCCAGCCCCATCGCTCCCCGCAACCTGCAAAACGACCTGCCAGACGCAGTGGTCGATATCCTGCTGGACGTGGCCAAGAAAAATGTGGACATCTTCCAGCGGTTTTTCCGCCTGAAAGCCCGCTGGCTCGGCATTGACCGTCTGCGGCGTTACGATATTTACGCCCCAATCGATAAATCATCCAAAGAGTATCCCTTTGATCAGGCGGTTCATCTGGTGTTGGATTCATTCAATGGCTTCGATCCATTGATCGCTGACCTGGCTGCCCGGGTTTTCGATCAAAAACACCTGGACAGCGAAGTTCGCAAAGGCAAGCGCAGCGGTGCTTTTAGTTGGGGAGCCGTCCCAGAGCTGGCCCCCTGGGTGCTGCTCAACTACCAGGCCCGCGCCGATGATGTCTCGACCATGGCGCATGAGCTTGGGCATGCGGTGCATTCCATGCTCGCCTCTGAGCATTCCGTGCTCACCTGGCACTCCAACCTGCCGTTGGCGGAGACTGCCTCTACTTTCGGCGAAATGCTGCTGATCGACCGGCTGCTGGCGGAGGAGATTGATGAGAGCGTCCGTCGTGACATCATCTTCAAGCAATTAGATGACGCCTATGCGACCATCCTGCGTCAGGTATTCTTTGCCCTGTTCGAGCGCGAAGCGCACGATATGATCCACGGCGGCGCTTCGATCGATGAGCTTACTGAAGCCTATATGAAGAATCTGGCCGAACAGTTCGGCGACTCGATCGAGGTCAGCGACGAATTTCGCTGGGAATGGGTCTCTATTCCCCACATCTACGATGTCCCCTTCTACGTGTATGCTTATGCCTTCGGCCAGTTGCTGGTGTTTTCGCTTTACCAGCAGTATAAGTCGGAAGGCGAGGCCTTCAAGCCGCGCTACCTGAAGATCCTTTCCGCAGGCGGCTCCAAGGCGCCCATCTCCCTGCTATCTGAGGCCGGCATCGACGTCAGCCAGCCCGCCTTCTGGCAGGGCGGCTTCGATGTGCTGAAAGATCTGGTCGCCAAGCTGGAAGCATTACCGATCGCTCACTGATCCGCCTCGAAAAAAACGGCAAAATTGTGTGGTATATTTATTAAGTCAGGAATGACCACGCAATTTTGCCGGTAAATCCCAGCACGTCAATCATCTGGAGCGGGTATGTACTTTGCGATCGAGGGTGTCATCGGCGTTGGTAAAACAACGCTAGCGCGGCTGCTGCAACCGCGCCTGGATACAAACCTGCTGCTGGAAGTGTTCGAGGAAAATCCTTTCCTGAGCAACTTCTACTCCGACCGCGCGCGTTATGCCTTCCAGACGCAGATATTCTTCCTGCTCAGCCGTTACTACCAGCAGAATCGCAACGTGCCGGCAATGTTGGAACAAAATAAACACCTGATCAGCGATTACACCTTCGAAAAAGACGCGCTTTTTGCCTCGATCAACTTGCACGGCGATGAGTTGGAAATGTACTACCGCGTGCACGAAGCGCTTGCCGAGAAGATGATCCCGCCGTCGCTCATCGTTTACCTGCGCGCCAGCATCGACACGCTCATGCAGCGCATCACGCTGCGAGACCGGCCTTACGAACGCAACATGGAACGCGGCTACATTGCTGAACTAAACCAGGCCTACGACGACTTTTTCTTGAGCAATTCACGCAAGACGCCGGTGCTCGTGATCGACAGCAACCAGCTGGATTTTGTCCATAATTCACAGGACCTCGATTGGATCGAAAACCGAGTCCGCCAGGTCTTGCAGATGGCGCCGTTCCAGCCGGAGTTACCAATCGACGCTCGCTCGCCAGAGCAGGCTGATTGACCAGAATAAGGAATGGTAAAATTCTCTCTCAGGGGAAAAAATGCGTATCACCCGTGCCCTCTTACACAAGTTAGCCCGCGATAACGCTGAGAAGATTGTCCGCCGCAACCGCGAACTGGTTTGCATCTACCTGACCGGCTCCCTGCTCGAGGCCGAGCCGCTGCTCGGGGGTACAACCGACATCGACCTGATCGTGGTGCACAACAGCCAACCAGCCTATCCGCGTGAAATGGTGCATCTTTCCGATGAAGTGCATCTGGATATCGCCCACCTCTCGATCGACAGTTTCCGCCAACCGCGCAGCCTGCGTACTGATCCATGGCTGGGGTCTTTCTTGAACGCCAATCCTACCTTGCTGCACGATACCCAACACTGGTTTGAGTTTACCCAGGCCAGCGCTGGTGCGCAATTCGACCAACCGGAAAATGTTATCCTGCGCGCGCGCAAGCTGTCCGCCACAGCCCGTCAGACCTGGGTCAACTTGCTCGCAGAGAAAACGCTCGAAAAGCCGCAGCAGATGTTGGATTACCTTTCCGCAATCGAAAACGCGGCTAACGCCATATCGGTGCTGAGTGGCGCTCCGCTGACAGAACGACGCTTTTTATTGCAGTATCCGCAGCGGGCCGAGGCAGTCCAGCGCCAGGAGCTGGCCGCCGGCCTGATCGACCTTATCGTCCCGCCTGATTTCGACCCGCAAGAGATCGCCGCCTGGCTCCCGGCCTGGCGAGAGTGCCTCAGTGCTGCCAGCCAAACTGATGGAGTGCGGCCCCGTCTGCTGCCTACGCGCCTGCCTTATTACCTGCGCGCTGCGGAAGCGTTGATGGAAATTGCGCCTTTCCCCGCGCTGTGGCTGGTACTGCGGACCTGGACTCAGGCTGTTTTAACACTGCCAGGCGAAAAGGCTCATATACAAGCCTGGAAAGATGCCTGTAAAAAACTCTCACTGGAAAAATCCAAATTCAACGCGCGGTATTCGGCGCTGGACAATTATCTTGATTTAATCGAAGAAACGCTCGATGGCTATGCCGCCAGATATGGCGTATAGCCGATAAAAGAAATCCTATCAGAAAAGACGAATTTTTCCTCCCACAATTAAAAATTGTGGATAAGACGCAAAAATCTGTGGATAAACCTGTTGTTTTGTGGACAAATTTCAAAAGTTGGCTCGGATAACAGAAAAAACGTTCTTGCTGCTACCCCCATATATGGAGGGAATATTTCCCCTGCTCCTATATCTATCTTTTCCTATGGCAAGCTGTGGATAAGCTGTTTTTTATCCCAAACCTATCCACAGTAATAAAAGAACAAGCAAACAGGCGTTCTAGCCAAGAAAAGGCATACGGCGTCTGTTTGCCCCTGTATATTCGGTCGTTCAATCTGCAACACTGCTTCTCCACATATCCCCAACCCCTACTACTATTACTAATCCATCCATAAATTAACAATGAGTGGGGATGAAAGGAATGGAATAATGAAAAACTTATTCTGACTGTCAAAGTAGTTATCTAAAGCGGTTGTAGGTGCAGGTGTTAGCCGCGCAAATTGCTGCGAGAAGGATACCAAAATGAATATGCTCGTTTTAGCGGGTAAAAACGATATCTCTGCTAAAAATAGGTGAGAAACAAGCGATTTTTCACTTGTATAGATCAGTTGGCACCTAAAACCGCTTGTTTAAAACCACCAATTCTTGTACAATTTTTACTATATAGGTGTATTATTAAGTCCCTGAGTTAGTTTTTAATTGTTTGCTTGTCATCGACCAATACAATGGAAAGGAACACCTACTATGGACGTCATCAAGGTCAAAGCAAACTCCCGTACCGCAGCTGTTGCAGGGGCAATCGCTGGAGTTGTCCGCGAGCATAAGCGTGCCGAAGTACAGGCTATCGGAGCTGGCGCCGTGAACCAGGCTGTCAAGGCGCTTGTACTCGCTAAGGGGTACCTTGCCGAAGATGGTATCCAGGTTGTCTGCCTGCCTGAATTTGTGGATGTGGACATCGACGGCAAAATTCGCACGGCGATTAAATTAACGGTCGAGCCGCGATAACTCGAACGAACATTTTGGCGTAATCAGCCAAGCTCGGTTGGCAGACGGATTAGTCAGTTGCCAGGGTCACTTCCTCTGGGGAAAAGATAACCTCTTCCTTGCCGGTTAATTTTTCCTGCACCTTACTGAGGATCAGATCCAGGTGGCGCGGGTGGGCAACGAAATCCAGGTCATCTGCCGGCACGGTTAGCACCGGACAAATGCTAAAATTTCCGATCCAATCCTCGTACAGCTTATTGATCTGTTCGAGGTAATCTGTGCTGATCGTGCGCTCGTAGTCGCGGTCGCGCCGACTGATGCGTTTGACCAGCGTGCCGGTCGAGGCGCGCAGATAGATCACCAAATCTGGCGCGGGGATGAATCCAGTTATTGTAAGATAAAGCGTGCGGTAGGTTTCGTAATCACGCCGATTCATGTGCCCTTGCAAGAACAGATTGTGGGCGAAGATTTCGGCGTCTTCGTATATGCTGCGATCCTGGATGACGGAACCCTCGAAGCGTAAAATCTGCTGTTGAATTCGCAGGCGGTGGGTTAAAAAGAAAATCTGCGAGTGGAAGCTCCAACTGCTCATGTTGGCATAGAAATCGGCCAGGTAGGGGTTTTCAGCGACCGGTTCGAAAAAAGCCTGCCAGCCCATGCGGTTACACAGCAAGTCGACCAGCGTGGATTTTCCAACGCCTATGTTCCCGGCAACGGCAATAAATTTTCTCATGTTCTACCTTTATTCTGTGAGCAAGCCTGCCATCTCCAGGTCGATTACCTCCCGGAAGGCATCGAACGGTTGCGCGCCGATTAGCGCAATGCCATTGATAAAAAACGTTGGCGTGGATTGAATACCAAGCCCGACGGCATAGGTGTAATCCGCGTTTACTTCTGATTCATATTTTTTACTCTCTATGCAGTCGTTAAACAGATTCATGTCTAAACCGAGGGTGGTCGCATAGCGTTGGTACGTTTCCAATCCAAGGTTGTTATCGCCGCTCAGCAATAAATGATGAAATTCCCAATATTGATTCTGGTCGCCGGCGCAGTTCGCAGCCTCGGCTGCCGGACCTGCATTGGAATGTATGTTATACAGGGGGAAATCGCGGTAAACCAGTCTAATTTGATCGGGGTAGGCTGCATTCAACTGCGGCCACACTTCATTATGCCAACGCTGGCAGTAGGGGCATTCGTAATCGCTGAATACAATAATGGTAATCGGCGCGCTTTCATGACCAAAGACAGGGTCGTCGTCTTCCTCTACCTCGTAACGAGTTACTGCGCGCGGCGAGTTCGGATCGGTCGTGGCTGTTGTTTGTTCAACCGCTGCCTGCGGATTCCCCCTTTCAGGCGAGATGCCCCACACCAGGTAGCCGGCGCCTATGCCGAGCGCAAAAAACAGAACCAACAGAGCGTACCACCAGCTAAAGTGCATTCTGACAGCTTTTCGCCGCTCACTACGCGGTACTACAACCGGATCGTCGGATGTTTGCGATGCAATTTCTTTCATGACGAGATTATATCACTCCGAGTTAAGTGTCATGTTCTCTACAAATGGACGGATTCTGGTTGATTATTTTTATATGCAGGGCAACCGCAGATAAGAGCATTCGATTGTTAACAACCAAAAGACTGGATATCTGCCATAAATCGCCGATATCCAGTCTTTATAAAATACCAATAACTACGTTTAAGCGGGTTTGCAAGAATCGGTCGGGCAGACATCTGCGCACGAACCGCAATCCTGGCATTTATCCGGATCGATCACGTATAAGCCATTGACTTCAGAGATCGCCCCTTCCGGGCATTCTGCTTCACAAGCACCGCACTGAATGCAATCCTC
Source organism: Bellilinea sp. (assembly GCA_034678305.1). Lineage (GTDB taxonomy): Bacteria > Chloroflexota > Anaerolineae > Anaerolineales > Anaerolineaceae > Bellilinea. Next base: position 15,493 of record JAXDCA010000029.1, on the reverse strand, counting down.
AGTAATTACATAAGCCATGGTGATGCTCCTTTCTGCTTACGCAAAGTATACCTACACTACTGACCAGAAGGATAGCATAAGAATCTTTGGGCAGTATTTGTCTTTTGTCATCGATTCAGTCTAAAAATGTCACCTGTTTTTATCTTTTTTATGCCTGTAACAACCGCTCAGCCAGCCCATTCAACTCAGTAAGGCGCACGTTTTCGATCTGCCCGTTGTCGCCTGCCCCGGTAATGAGCGGATCGATTGGCAGGCGCGCCAACAACTCCACGCCAGCGTTCTCGGCGATCTCCTGCGCATGGCTGGCGCCGAAGATTTCGTGCTTAATCCCTGACTCAGGGCAGACAAAGTAGCTGAAGTTCTCGACCACGCCAATAACGGGGATGCCCAACTCTTGCAACATGTGCAGCGCTTTGCGTACCACCAGCGCTGCCAGCTGCTGCGGTGATGTGACCAGAATAACGCCATTCAGCGGCAGATTTTGGGCAACGCTCAGCGCGGCGTCCGCTGTGCCAGGCGGTAGATCTACCAGCAGCAGGTCGAGCCTGCCCCACAGCACTTCTGACCAGAACTGCTGGATGGTTCCGGATATCATTGGACCGCGCCAGATAATTGCCGCATCTTCCTCGCGGACAAGCAGGTTGGTCGACACTACCCGCACGCCGCCGCGGGTGATAGCCGGCAGAATACCCTGGGCGTTACCGCGCAGGCCGCCGGCAGGCAGCCCAAAGAGCTTGGGGATGCTTGGTCCGGTAATGTCGGCATCCAGGATGCCCACTTTCTGCCCGCGGCGGGACATCTCCGCTGCCAGCAGCGCAGTCAGGGACGATTTTCCCACGCCGCCCTTGCCGCTCATCACCGCTATGACCCGCTCGACCTTATTAAAGGCATTCAGGCGCGGTAAATTTGTGCGGATTTGGGCAACAACCGCTTTGCGTTCCTCCTCCGTCATCATACCGAAGGCAATCTCGACCTGCTTGACGTCTGGCAATGCGGCGAGGACCTGGCGGGCGTTGGCTGCCATCTGCTCGCGCGCGGGGCAGGTTGGCACAGTCAGCGCCAGGGTGAAGGCTATCTTGCCCTGCTCGTCAAGCTTAAGATTGCGCACCATGCCAAGATCAACGATGCTCTTGCCGATTTCAGGATCGATTACCTGGCGCAGTGCAGTCAGGATTTCTGCTTCGCTGATCATTTTGATCCCTGGCGCGACAGGCAAGCGCGCACCACGCTGCGGTCGATGGCGCCAAAGCGGTATTTGTAGTCTTCATCGCCGCGCATGAAATCAAACTCCTCGCGCCCCTGCTCATTAGCCCATTGCAGCAAGTAGCCGAGCAGCACCCAGCCTGGTGAATACTCGGAGAAATCACGGTTCAACCCCGAGTTATAGACCCAGATGCGATTCTGATAATCGAAGCTTACATAACCGGCTGCTTTTTGCCCGCCCACTTCCAAAAAGGCTAGCTGCAGGCAGCCGTCTTCGAAGGCGCAGCGCATCACCTCGCCCATCGTCTTCTTCATTTTCGCATTGAGAAAGCGGGCTTTATCAACATCCTGCTTCATCAATCCGAAGAAAGCGTCGATTTCTGCCTCGAGTGTTTCGGGATCGCGGACAATGTACCAGCGCACGGGAGCGTCAGCGTTTTCAGCGCGGCGCATCTTGCGGCGAATCTCGTGGCGCTGCTTTTTGTCGATGCCCGCCAAATAAACTTCCCAATCGCCGGGCAGGGGGATGCAGGGGGTATGCTGCAGCTTTTCCTGCTCATAGTTCAACCCATGGTGTTCAGCAGCAGCTTTCAACGCCGGCAGGCTGGGCGAATCGTCAACCAGGTTATACAAGTCGAGCGCATGCCAGGGGGGGAGGTCGGCCCGTTTGAGGAAGGCCAACAGCCCGTCGACGAACTCAGGCAGCAGGTCGATTGGAGCGATCAGGTCCAGGTAGTCAGATATTTCGATGCTGCCGAGCAGCATCAGGCGCGGCTGTCCCTGATGATCGGGCGTGTAAAAGAGCGGAGCGATGCCGCACAGGGCGCCGTTCTGCTGCGCGGCGACAATAGCCAGACTGCATTCTTGCGGCCATTCCCCGCCGCCGCGGGTATCCCACCAGGCGCGCAGGTATTCAAAACGTAAAAACGGAACGTGGCTGGCGCTTTTTGTGAGCAGTTGATTCCATTCACGTTCCCGTTCGAGTGGAAATTGAGTATAAAGATGATATTCCATCGGCATTTTTTGGATTATACCCTTGTTTGGGGCTGGAAGAGGTGTACCCCTCCCTATTAACTTGAGATATAATTTGGGAAACGTCTTCCGGAGGGCGGCATAACCTATGAAAGCATCGGTCTTACAAAACCATTTAGCGCACGGCTTGGGAATGGTTTCTAAAGCCGTATCACCGCGCAGCACGCTGCCGGTTCTTGCCAATGTTCTGGTTGCGACGGACGCGGGGCGGCTGCGCCTGTCGGCTACCAATCTGGAGCTTGGCATTTCTTGCTGGATCCCGGGAACGATCAGCGAGGAGGGCGCTGTCACCGTGCCAGCGCGCACCTTTGCGGATTTAGTCAACGCGTTGCCGCCTGAACCGATTCAGCTCGCTTTGAATACCCGCACACAGACGCTTAACGTGCGCTGCGGAACCAATAGCACGGATATCAAAGGCATCGACGCGCAGGAATTTCCGCCCATGCCCGTGCCCGACCTGGCGGAAGGCGTCAGTCTGAATGTGGCCGATTTCAAAGAGATGATCCAACAGGTGGTATTCGCTGCCTCAGGAGATGAAGCCAGGCCGGTGTTGCAGGGGGTCCTAATGACCATCAACGAGAGCGAGGTCACCCTGGCCGCCACTGATGGATTCCGTATTTCGGTGCGCAAAGCTCTGCTGGCCAATCCGGTTCGGCAGAAGGTGTCCGTCATCATCCCGGCCCGTGCCTTGAGCGAACTGGCGCGAATCGCCGCTGACGGCGAGCAAACCGTGATCATGAATATCCCGTCCGGTCGCGGGCAGGTCATTTTCCACCTCAAGGACGCCGAGCTGGTTTCGCAATTGATCGACGGTAATTTTCCCGACTACAAGGTCATTATTCCGCGCACGACCAAGACCCACACGGTCGTGTCCACTGCGGGTTTTCTAAAAGCCTGCAAGCAGGCCGAGATCATCGCCCGCGAGGGCAATAACGTTGTGAGAATCAACCTGCTCTCGCAGGGCGAAGAGCCGGGCGTGGTCGAGATTTCCGCGCAATCAGAGGAAACCGGCGCAAGCGAAGTTAAGGTGGATGCCACCATCGATGGGCAGCCCTTGCTGGTTGCATTCAATGTGCGCTTCTTGCGCGAGGTGCTCGAGGTGATCAAAACGCCCAACGTGGCAATCGAAACGAATCAAAACAATACCCCCGCGATCATCAAGCCGATCGGCGATGAGGATTTTGTGCATGTGATCATGCCCATGCACCTGGGGTAACGCAATCAAATCACGCGTTGAGGCCTGGAGGGCGCGGAGATTTTAAACAATCTTGGCGCCCTCTGATATTAATTTGCCCATTACTGCGCCGGATTCCAGACCCCATGCGATACATGACAGGAGGTCTCCCTTCCTGCCCCTACCTGTCGATTGGAAGGATATTGAATGGACAGGGCTCGCCCCTGCCTGATGATTATGTCGGGCAGCCACCAGGGCTGCCCCTACAATCTGCGGAGGCCGTGATAAAATCCATACAACTCTAGTCCGAACCCTTATTGTTAAAAGGTGGCGCAACGATGTTTTCTCCCACCCAATCCGACCGATTAATCAGCGTCTATCTGGCTTTAAGCCAATACCCCATTCTCAGCGGGCGGATTCGCCAGCAAATGCGCCGGGAACTCTTCAAACGCGGGCTGGTGAGTCCGGATGACTTCGAAGAAGAAGTACGCAGATTGGCGCTGCTCTCGCAAGAGCGCGAGGGATTGCGCGACCCGATGAATGAAGAACCCGCCGAAGTGTGGGAGGCGCGCATGACGCGCATGCGCGACCAGTTGACTGACTTGAAATTCAGCTTATCGCTGACTATGGACGTGCTGGAGAACATTATCAAAGACGTGCTTAGCGAGCGCGGCATCGATATGGTTGGATTGATGCTCTCGCTCAATCCAGAATTGGCGCCGCTCGACATGGTCTTCGAGCAGGCGATGACCATTGAACGGCTGCCGACGGAAGAACGCGAAAAATACGAGGCGCGCCTGCAGGAAACCAAGGTGGTGCTGATCCGCAGCCTGATCAGCGACCAATTACGCTACATCACCATTGCCAAGCAGTTCTTTACCATCTCTGATCTGATGCAGATTCGCAGCCATAAGATTGGCCCTGGACGCATCGGCGGCAAGGCTGCAGGCATGTTGCTGGCCTACCGCATCCTCAGCCAGGTTTCGACCTTGCCCACGGACACTTCTCTGGTGACGCCGGAATCATACTATGTCGGCGCGGATGTTTTCTATACTTTCATGTCGATCAACAATCTCTTCCATTGGAACGACCAGAAATACAAGGAAGAGAAAGAAATGCGCGCTGACTATCCCAAAATATTACGCGACTTCGAAGCGGGTGAGTTTCGGCCCGATATCCGCCAGCGCCTGGAAGCGCTGCTCGGCATTATTGGCAAAACTCCGCTGATCGTGCGTTCTTCCAGCCTGCTTGAGGATAATTTTGGCACCGCATTTGCCGGAAAATACGAGAGCATCTTTTTACCCAACCAGGGCGCTCCGCAGGAAAACATCAAAGCGCTCACTCGCGCCATTGCGCGCGTCTACGGCTCGACCCTCAATCCGAATGCGCTGCTCTACCGGCGCAGCCGTGGATTGCAAGATTACGATGAACGCATGGCGGTTCTAATCCAGGAAGTGGCAGGCGAGCGGGATGGGCGCTATTTCATGCCATCAGGCGCAGGGGTGGCGTTCAGCCGCAACCTGTACCGTTGGGCGCCGCAAATTCGCCGCGAGGATGGTTTTGTACGCCTGGTGTGGGGACTGGGCACGCGCGCGGTCGATCGGGTCGGCAACGATTATCCCCGGCTAATCGCGCTCAGCCACCCATTGCTGCGCCCATCGACTGAACTTGCTGCGATCAAGCACTACTCACAACAGTTCATCGATGTCATTGATCTGGAGGACAACCAGTTTAAATCCCTGCCGATAACGGATGTGCTCAATGCGAATTACGGTCCGCTGCGTTACATCGCCCAGGTCGAAGAAGATGGAGTTATTTCCAGCTTGCGTACGCGTTATGTTCGAGGGGAAAATACTCAGCTGGTGATCACATTCGAGGATCTGTTGCTTCGCACGCCTTTCGCCGAGCGCATACGCAATATTCTCCTGATACTTGAGCAGCATTACCGCGCGCCGGTTGATCTCGAATTTACCGTTTCTGTGCGTGAAAACGGCCAGGGCAAGCCTGACCTGTGTATTACCATCCTGCAATGCCGGCCGCAGAGCCAATTGCAGGTCAATGCAGCCGCGTCGCTGCCCGAGGATCTGCCTTCAGGGGACATTGTTTTTCAAACCCGCTTCGTCGTTCCGGAGGGGCGCATCCCCAGGGTGGATACTATCCTATTTGTGCCGCCCGAAGGGTATTTTAAACTGCCCAGCCTTAATTTACGCGCTGACCTGGCGCGGCTGATCGGACAATTGAACGCAGCCCTGTCAGCAGAGAAGTTCATCTGTGTTGGGCCGGGGCGCTGGGGCAGCGCCAATACGGATCTTGGCGTGCCAATCGATTATGGCGACATTTACCACGCCAGCGCGCTGGTCGAGCTGGCTGGGCAGGGCATTGGCTTGCCGCCCGAACCTTCACTCGGCACGCACTTCTTTCAGGATTTGCTCGAATCACAGATTTACCCGCTTGCAATCTACCTTGACGACGATAAGAACATTTTCAACCGCGCCTTCTTTTACGAAACGCCAAACCGCGCCGCTGAGTGGCATAAGATCCCTGAAGAACTCAAGGATGCCGTGCGCCTGGTGCGCGTTGCAGATTACCGCGCCGATAACCACATTGAAGTTGTCATGAGCGACGAAAAGGGCATCGCGATTGCTTTCTTGAGAGAAAATTGAACTACACGCAATAGAACTAATGTTCTATTGCGTCTGTTGCCTGAAATTTACCTTCGCCGCTCAATCGCCAGAAGTCAGCAGCGTGGTACGTTTGAACATGCGTACCCCCAGCCAGGTCAAACATCCGGCGATGATCCAGAATACCAATCCGACCAGCATGCCTGCGCCTATGCTCAGGTAGAGCACGCCTGTCACCTGCCCGACCACCAGCGCGAGCACGACCAGTACCAGCGAGCCTGAAAGCTGATAAGCTCCCATAAAGGATTTTGTCCTGGCAGAGATGAGCACGGTGGCAGAAATGCCCAAAAGCGAGAGAGCCGGCGAGATCCAGAAGATCAATGGGTACCAGGTCGGCAGTGGAAAGCTGAATTTTCCGGCCATGATAGGTGCGCCGGCAATATTCAGCACCAATGTATACAAACCGAAGCAAATCCAGGTGAGCAGCATGGCAGGCACCCCGGCAGCGGTCATTTTCCCGACGAACAGCTCAGCGTCGCTGGCTGGTGTGTAGAGCAGCGCCTCGAGTGTTTTCCGCTCCCACTCGCCGGCGAACGATTCAGCGGCGATGATGGTGGAAAACATCAGCGGCATGATCAGGAACATCGGCGCGAAAAAGAAGCCGAGGAAAATCACCACCATCTTCTGGTTGAGGTCCAATCCTTCCAGGTAGCTGAACATGACTGGCGGGAGGCGGTCGATGAAACCGATTAAATCGGGGTCAGCGGTCACCTGGTTCATGAAGGCGGGGTTGCGCGGCGCGAGCAGGATGATCAGCGGCAGGCCGACAGCAAACATCAACGGCACGATGACCATCGGCAGCCAGGCGGATGTGTTTTGCTTGACTTCCAGCAAATCTTTCTTGGCGATGGCAAGGATGATTTCAGAGCGCATGGCTGCCTCCGTTATCCTCGTTTTGCAGGGCGAAATACACCTCTTCCAGCGATATTTCCTGGGGATTCAGGCGCATCAGCCGACCACCGGCCGCGATCACCGCCTCAGCGATTGCCGGCACAACTGCCTGCTCGCTCACCTGCAGGCGCATTAAATTGCCATCTATTTGGACCGTTTGCACGCCGCCAAGCGCCGTCAGACGAGATTCCAGCCCAGGCGGCGCGCCGTCCAGCAGATCGATCTGCACCCACAATCCGGGCATGATGCGTCTGCGTAGTTCGTCCAGCGAGCCGAGCGCCAACAACCTGCCTTTGCCGAGGATGGCAACGCGATCGCAAAGACGCTGCGCTTCGCTGAGGATGTGGGTGCAGACCAGTACGCTACGTCCGGTATCGCGTCCGATGGAGGCGATCAGGTCGCGTACCTGAGCGGAAGCCTCAGGATCGAGCGCCGAGGTTGGCTCGTCGAGGAAGAGAATTTCGGGGCGGTGCAGCAAAGCGCGCGCCAGCGCCAATCTTTGCTTCATGCCCTTGCTGTAGGTGCTGACCTTGTCGTCCGCGCGGTCCTCCAGCTCAAAGAATGAAAGCAACTCGTCGATGCGTGAGGCGCGTTCCGGACGCGGCATCTCGCACAACGTGGCGAAGAAGGAAAGGTTCTGGCGGGCAGTCAGCCGCTCGTAGAGCGCGGGAGTTTCAGTCAACACGCCCGTCTGGCGGCGTACCTGGGCGCCCTGGCGGGTCGGATCCAGGCCGAGTACGCGCATCTGACCGGCGGCTGGCAGAAACATGCCGTTGAGCAGCCGTACAGTGGTGGTCTTCCCAGCGCCGTTTGGGCCAAGCAGACCGAAGATTTCTCCCTCCCGCATCTCGAATGACAGGTCATCCAAAGCTGGATGATCGCCGTAGCGGTGGCAAAGGTGTTCGACAGTGACAATGGGATTCATATCTACCCTTTATGTTTCACGTGAAACTACTATTGACTACTACTATACTCTAAAAAATGTTTCACGTGAAACCATCGACTTGCTGCTGTGCGCATGGTTTCCTCACATTTGATCCTTAATTACGGTAAATCCAATTGGCAATATCAATAATTACTTCTTCAGCAACGTGCCCGGCGGTGTTGTACTCCTGCGGATTGGGCAGTCCTGTCCCGCTGATGAACAGGTGATTGAGCGATGGATAAGACTTGAAGCTGACATTTTCACGCCCGCTCAGGGCTTGCTGCCAGCCAGCATAGTTCGACATGGTCACCTGGTAATCGCGCTCGCCTTGCAGCACCAGCATGGGCACGGTCAATGCGCTGGCTGTTTCAGCCGGGTTGTACTCGCGCAGATCCAGCCAGTAAGCGGGCGGTATGTTCAGCGGCATGTCGCTGGCAGCGGAATCGGTCGTCAAATTCAGCGACTTGACCCGGGCAACCTGTGTTTTTAGCGTCTGGATCTGGTTCTGCTCCTCCCGGCTTACTTCTTCGTCCAGATTAGCAAGGTACTCGACCTGCTCAAGGGTGATGTCTTCCAGCGGGCGGGTGGTGCCTGCCAGCAGGATCAAGCCAGCGATCTCGTTATTCTGCAGGGCAATGAGCGGCGCCAGCGTCGCGCCCAGGCTGTGACCCAGTAGAAACACCCGCTGCGGATCGATCTCCTCTCGGTTGAGCAGCAGCTGCAACGCCGCCAACGCATCGTCGATCACCTCTCCTTGCACGGTCAGGCTTTTAACCGCACGCTCATCGAATTTGGCGGCATATGCGTAGGTGCGCTTGTCGTAGCGCAGCACAGCGACTCCGCGCGAAGCCAGCCCCCAGGCCAGGTCCTTGAAGACTTTGTTGGGGCCGATGGTTTCATCGCGGTCGTTTGGGCCCGAGCCGTGCACCAGCACCACTGCCGGGAAGGGGCCGCTGCCGGTTGGCAGCGTCAGCGTGCCGGGCAGCGCCCACTCGCCGCTGCCGACGGTCACATCTTTCTCTTCAAACGCGTTCTGTTGAACGTAACTCGGCGGATTGTACGGAATGGACGAGTTGGCGCCAGCCTGAGCCGGTTGGAAGAACAATCCGGCAATCTTGCCATCTGGATCGAACACTACCCGTACGTCGATGGCGGCATTTTCGAAGGCACAGGTTACAAAGATGATGCGGTATTGATCCTTTTCGTCGCTGCGGACGCCGCCGATCTCCTTAAAAGCGCCGGTTTGCGCCGGCAGAGACTCCCAAACTTCTTTCAGATCGCTTTCCGGCAGGACATCTAGCATGGTTTTATCGAAATCCGCTCTGGCGGCGGCGTAATCGCTTTTTATCAGGTTATTCACCAGCGCCAGCGCCTTGGCTTCGACCTGTTCGGGCGGCAGCGGCGTCGCTCTGGCAGTGCAAGCGGCAGCCAGGACAGCGAGGATCATCATGACCAGGACTCTACGGATGTTTTTCATCATTTTCTCCAAAACGTACGACTATGAAGGTTCGCCGGACAAGTCGACTGGGCTGTTTCCCTGAGAGTTTACATCGATTGACAGCAGTATATTTTCGAGCGCCGCGCGAATTTCTTCAGGAGAATAGCCCATCTCCACGGCCATTTCAATGTAATGCTGCGCAAGCTCCTGAAGCGTCCGCTGGCGCACGGTTGAGCTTTCGGTGGACTCCCAGATGTATGTCCCCCGCCCCTGCTGGGTGGATATCAGCCCGCTCTCGTCGAGGATGCGGTATGCGCGCGCCACGGTGTTGAAATTTACCCGTAATTCCGCGGCTAACTGCCGCACAGTGGGCAGCTGATCGCCGGGTTTTAATCGCCCGATTAACACCTGCTGCTGAATTTGATCAACGATTTGGGCATAGATCGGCGATGCAGAGCGGAAATTCACCCGTAAATTCAAGGGGATCATAATTTATGCGGTCTCCAAATTGTATCTTTGTACAATAGTATTATTGTATCATTGACTTAATTGTATACTCTTTTGAGGACTTGTCAATGGGGATTCTACGATTTGATTGATGTATACACTTCAAAATTTATCGTTTTAGGATAAAATAACCGAAGAGACCGCTCTAATCAGGAAGGAAAATCCATGAAGCTGCCTCTGATCATCGCTTTGATAGCCCTGGTGGTTGTCATCGCGGTGGGAATCTGTGCCACGGATATGCCGATCTACCTGGGCAACGATCCCACTGCCTGCGGAAACTGCCATGTTATGGACGCTGCTTACGAAAGCTGGTATCACGCCAGCCATCAGCGCGAGGTTCAATGCGTCGAGTGCCATGCGCCGCACAACATCGTCCTAAAATACCTGGTCAAGGCAAAATCCGGCATCAACGATGTCTGGCATTTCTCTTTGGGTCTCATCCCTGACCCACTGCGCGCCAAGCCCTACACCGACCGTATTCTTCAAGACAATTGCATCCGCTGCCACGCCGAAACCGTCTCGATGATCGCCGACGGGCAAAAAGATGCGGGGCGCTATTGTTTCGATTGTCACCGCAGCGTCGCGCATGGCGAGCGCGGCGGCAGCATCCTCCCGCATCAGGACGCCCGCATGTACGACCCCGAGTCTCTTAAGGAGAAGTAAACCATGGATAAAACCCGTAAAGCGATACCGATTGTTTTGAGCGTTATCATCGTTATCCTCGCGGCGGTGGTGGTCGCGCTGTTGATCTTCATGAAGAACCAGCCTGTGGAAACCCGCGGTATTCCCCCGTTGATCGAAATCGCCGAGATGGAGCCTGACAGCTCTCAATGGGGGGTGAACTTTCCCAACCAGTACACCACCCTGCTGAAGACCGAGACAAACAACACGCGCACAACTTACGGCGGCTCGGAGAACTACCAGAAATTGGATCATGATCCTCGCTTGAAGATCCTCTTTGCCGGTTACAGCTTTGCCAAGGATTATCGAGAGGACCGCGGGCATATGAATTCGCTGACCGATGCGCGCGCTACGCTGCGAATCAACGAAACCACCCCTGGTACTTGTTATTCGTGCAAATCCTCAAACAATCCCAAATTGTGGGCCGAGATGGGCATGGCGGAATTCGATCGAACCCCGTTCAGCGTACTTGGCGAGCAGATCAGCGAGCCAATCGGCTGCGCGAACTGCCACGAAGCCGGCACGATGCGGCTGGTGGTGACCAATCCCGCGTTGGAAGAAGCCCTGCAGGCGCAGGGCAAGGACTGGACAACTTTCACGCGCCAGGAGATGCGCTCGGTCGTCTGCGCCAACTGCCACGTGGAGTATTACTTCAAGGGCGAGGGTAAATATCTGACCTTTCCATGGGAGGACGGCACCAGCATCGAGGCGATCGCGGCGTATTACGACGAGTACGCTTTTACCGATTGGACTCATTCGGAAAGCGGCGCGGCAATGATCAAGATGCAACACCCGGATTATGAAATGTTCAGCGCTGGCAGCACGCACTATAACGCCGGCGTTGCCTGCGCCGACTGCCATATGCCCTATACCCGCGATGGATCTGTTAAATTCTCCACGCACAATGTGCAAAGCCCGCTGTTGACCGCACCTTCCACCTGCGGCGCCTGCCATACGAATACGGAATATGTCGTCGAGCGAGTCAAAGTTATTCAAGACCAGGTCAACGAGAGGATGATCGCGGCCGAGGAGGCGCTGGTGGCTGCCATCGAGGCGATCAAGACCGCCGCCGCGAGTGACAGCGCTGACGCGGCGCTGATCGATGAAGCGCGTCAACTGCACCGCTCGGCTCAGCTGCGCTGGGATTTTGTAGCCGCTGAGAACAGCATGGGTTTCCACAATCCGGAAGAGGCGTTGCGCATCCTCGCCGCGGCGACCGATCTGGCGCGCCAGGCGCAGCTCAAAGCGGTGCAGGCTATGTTGACCAAATAGGTTTGGAATTTCTCGCTCGCGCAGCCTGCACTCGGCGATCTTCCGGGTAACTCCTGGATGCCGGTCTCCTGCATATATTGTACGGGCAGGGCTTGTCCCTGCCTGCCGGTGAATTAACCAAACGGGCAGCCACGAGGGCTGCCCCTACCTCTTTTGGAGACTGCCATAACCTTACGGTTCTCCTTCCAACAGCGCCCGCAGACCGGACCGCGGCGTCCACCTGGTTCTCCAGATCACCACGCTCTGATCCAGCCAGCCGGGCGCCAGCAGCGCGCGCCGTCCTGCTACCGGGACGGCCAGGCTGGCCGCTGCTCCGCTCGGCTCGCGGATCGAGCCATCAGCAGCAATGATGTATTCCACATTGTTTTCGCTAGGCTCGGCGCGGATGAGCAGGCTGCGGTCGGCGCACGCCTCCGCCAGCATGCGGCGCCCGTTGGAATCACCAGCTTGCAGCAGGGAGCGCAGCTCCTCCAGGCAGGTCAGTGTGCCATCGCGCCAGAGCAGGGTGTAACCCTGCGGCGCAGCCTGAAGGCGCCGGCGGCTGAGAAACTGCCCGCCAAGATCCGCGTTGACCAGTTCAAGGATACGCTCGCTGCGCTCTTTACAGCCAACCAGATAAAAACTGATATCCGCGTTGCCGCCAGAAAATGCCTGCCAACTGCTGCCGTTCCAGTTTTTAAACTGGCCCCGCGGGTACGGATTGGAGTCCTCGCGTAAAAGGTTGTAATAATTGGCCGTATTTAATGCCCCGCTGCGTTGCAACACCACCCAATATGGCGTATCAGCCTGGATGGTTGGCGGATTGGGCATGACGAAGCGCACCCACTGCGATCCTGAGATCACATTGGACAACACGGTCTGCGAAGCCAGCGGAGTCGATGTATCCGGGTTGCCAGAAATGTCCGCGCATAGTGAAGCGGTCACCCCGTCGTCGCACACCCCAAATTGGCGCAGCTTGACCAGCACCTCGCCGCACTGCCACGGACCGTAACTGGTCTGAAAGCTCTGCGCGAGCAGCGCGTCGATGTTGGCGTAGCGGCCGAAATTGTGCTGTGATTGCCCGGTCTTGGCAAAGCCCTCATACCCGTCGAACAGATGGGCATAGCGCCAGCCGATGGTTTCCCACCAGCCGCGGCATACCAGCCGCACGCGGATTTCATCTTTCCCGGTTTCATTCGATGCGGGCAGCGTGCCCGCCTGAGCAAAGGGTTGGCTCATGGCAGCCAACCACGTATCGCGGGCGGCAACAGCTTGATCCTCGCGCAGTGAGTTGAGAAAGAGTACCCGCTCTTTTACGCCATATTGGGCGATGCTATGGGGGTCTTCGGCCCAGTCGGTGAAGGTCTTCTCGCCCTGCCACTCCAACTCAGCTTGCCGCTGCCAGTACTGCACCGCGACCCGGTTGGCTACCTTGCGAAAGTCGATGACGGAGGCGAGAGCGCCGTGTTGCACCTCGATCCGCGCCAAATACCCCCACCAGACCGGTTCCGCAGCGGCATTGATGACGCGCACCCCGCAGCGCAGCAGCGCTTGAAGACTGGCTGGAAACCCTCCGCGCAGCGATTTACTGGGGATCTCTGCGATCAAATCCGCCTGCTCCGGTCCGCCCTCGGCGCACCAGGTCATTCGTTCCACCTGCGGGCTCAAATCCGGTTGCAGCAGAGAGCCGTCTTCGATACGTTCGAATAGGATCGAAAAAATTTCGTTCATGGCTGCTGGATGCGCGCTTTCTGGTAGATCATCACCTGCGTCAGTGCCTCGATCGGCGCGCCGCTGGCGGTTTCGTAGAGGAAGAAAACGCGGTTATGCCGGCCTGGTTGCAATACAATCGGCGCGCCGGTCAGCAGATGCGAGATCTGCTGGTTGTTGCCGCCAGACTGGCAGGCATAGACTCTCTCCTCGCGCCCATCAGAGACCAGGGTATAGCCAGCTTCCAACTGCCCTAACGGGTGTAAATGCTGGTAGGAGGCTGCCGGCAGCAAATGGACAAAATCGATGTTCAACGATTTTACGCCCGGTTCGGCGCATTCTGCCCGGAGTTGGATTTCTAATGGACGGTAGGGGCCGCCGTCCATTGGTGCTGGCGGCAGGCGCAGGGCTGGCAGCGGAGTAAGCAGTTTTCCGGGGTCGAGCAGAGTCTGCTGCGTGCGCAGCATCTCCCCTCCACTTTGAGTGGATGCGCTCCAGCGCAGATAGATGCCCTCAACGGGCAGCGCCGCCAGCCGCATGACCGGGCGGAAATTACAGGCGCCCATGTAGCCAAGCTGATCCGCGCTGAGCGTCCATTTCCACAGCGGGACCTCACTCTGCGCAGTCCATTCGACCTGCACGGAAGCGCCGGCGGAGCAGCTCGAGCTGGTTTCCTGGCTGCTGCCGGTATAGCCGCTGCCTGGCGCGCCGGCCTCGCCCTCGAGGACATGATCGAAAGCGCTGTACTCATCTTTCAGATCGAATCCGGCGGCGATGTGGCAATCTCTCAGCGCGGCAGGGAAGCCCTCAGGCAGAATCAGCCGCACCTGCACCGGACAGGGCAATGTGCCGTGCACCTCGTCTGCATCGATATCAACGAAGTTCTGGTGCCCGGCGGTCGCATCGCAATGATTGCGAATCGCCAATCCGTTCCAAACCTGGCTGCCGTTCTGATTGCTCAACGCCAGCGCGCGGGTGGATTCTTCCCAGTAGTCAGCCCGCACCAGCCGTAAGCGCAGGATTTGCACATGGCGTTTGCGGTCGTTTAAACCGCCGCCGAGCAGTTCGATCCGCCCGGAGAGGATGCGGGCCGAGACCGCCGACAACCCGGCAGCGGTTTGCAAGTATAAATAAGCCTCCCGAATGCCCTGCTGGCTGAGCAGAATTTTCTCTTCCAGGCTTTGCAACATTGCGCTGATCCCTGCGCCTTTCAGCGCCAGATCGATTACTTCCTCGACCAGTCTGTTGCCTGCTGGCTGCGGAACTGCCTGGCGGACCGCGCCAATCACTGGAGGGGCAGCCGTGCTTCCGTGCAGGATGATTGGGAAGAGACCATTCTGGTCGGCGATGGTTAATTTTTCCATTGGCAAGGCTCCTTTCGATTGGTTACTCCAGGTCGTCGTCGAGGCGCCAACCGCCTGGTAGCGCGTCCGCCGCCGATGGGAATGGCGCGTCAACTGCGTTCTGCAGCCCGGTGACGCGCAACTGCGCCAGAAAGGACAGCCCGCACTGGAACTGTTTGAGAAAACCAGTTGCGGCGGCGGTGGTTGCCTGGCAGACGCCCGGTTGGAAGTTGAAGAGGTCTGCGCGGTTGGCGGCCAGCATCAGCAGCGCGTATGCGGCTGCCCCACGCGACAGCAGCGAAGCCAGCCCAGCCGGTAAATCCGTGGAGACGGCGCCGTTCAAGCCGCTCAGCGCCCAGCGCTGCCCGGCTGCCTGGTTGAGGTCGTCCAGCGCTTGATGAATGCACTCGGTAAGCTCGGTCTCACTCCAAACCAGGCTCGTGGAATCTTTTAACAGGTTGCGCGCGCGGATAGTGATGGAGGATAGATTATCGCTCATGGGCTTTGCCTCGCAATCAGCTTCTGCCCGCTCTTGAACAGAATCACGATGCAGTCGGGGCAGGCTTTCCAGGCCAGTACCTGCGAGACCGGCATGCCAAGGTCTGCGCAGGCGTCGATCAACCGGGAGTATTCGCTGTCTTTTTTTGCTGAGCCGGC
>JAXDCA010000028.1:0-19669 GCA_034678305.1 Bellilinea sp. | reverse complement strand
GGGTAGCACAGCCAGAGTCAAATCAAGCACGGCACGAATCTGGCTGTTTATTGTTATTGCGCTGATTGTTCTCGGGCTGATCGTATTTGGCATCATCCTGCTGGCAACTGCGCCTGCAACAACTACTGCGCGCGTGCGGGATATTTTCATCATTTTCATGGCGCTCGAATCGCTGATCCTCGGCGTCGGTCTGATCATCTTGATCGTGCAGCTGGCGACGTTAATCAACCTGCTGCAAAATGAGATTAAGCCAATCCTTGATTCGACGAATGAAACTGTCAGCACTTTAAAAGGGACAACGCAATTTTTGTCTAATAATATGGTCGAGCCAATCATGAAATTAAATGAATATCTGGCCGGGTTTAAAAAATTCTTTGAAATCATCCGTCCAAACAGGCGGTGATCTGGTAAAAACACCTGAATGATTTGAAAGGAGAGAAGAAATGGCTGAGCGTGATGAATTTGGAGCTTTCCTGATCGGTTTCGTCGTTGGCGGCCTTACTGGTGCCATTGCTGCATTATTGTTAGCCCCGCAATCCGGTGAAGAGACGCGCACCATTATTAAGGAACACGCGATTGAGCTGCGTGATAAAGCCTCGGAGGAAATTGGCGAGGTGTACTCTCAGGCGGAAGTCGCCGCGAACGAGGCTGTGCGCAAAGCTGAAGCTCTTCTGGCACAAGCAAAACAAACTGCAGCAGAGTTGCAGCAAAAAGGTACCGTTGTTCTCGAGGAGCAGAAAGCCAAGTTGAGTAAAACACTCTCCAAAGGCGAGAGCTCTACAACCGAAGCCTGATCATTGTTTGTTATAAACAGCCAAAACGACCAGGGTCTATGCCTGGTCGTTTTATGTCATATTGTTCTCAGCTCGCGTACAAATCGGCCACCGCTTCAGGCACAGCAGACAGCACATCCCCGGCCAACACGCTTGCGGTTTGCTCCATGTGCTCTGCTGCAGCCAGACCCGCCTGGGCATGTATCCAGGCGCCCGCGCACGCAGCGTCAAAAGATGATAAACCCTGGGCGCATAAGCCCGCGACCAGGCCTGCCAGCACATCGCCGGTGCCAGCCCGCGCCAGGGCGGATGTGGCCACCGGAATGATACATGCTTGCCCATCTGGTGCAGCGACGACGCTCAACGCGCCTTTTAATATCACTACATGACCCCATTGCAGCGCATATTTCTTTGCGATGTGGAGCCGGTCAGCCTGAATCTCCTCCACGCTCAGCCCGGTCAACACGCTCATCTCTCCTGGATGCGGCGTGAGGATGCTGTTAGCTGGCAGCATATCCTGCCAGCCATGGACTTTCGTCACCAGCTTGAGCGCGTCAGCATCCAGCACAACGGACGGTAATTGGTTTTTACCTCTCTTCCGTCGTTCGAATTCCTCGAGCACTGCTCGAACAAAGCCCTCGGTAGCATCTGAAATGCCAATACCAGGACCAATCAGCAAGGCGCTGACCTTGTCAAGATTCGCGGATAAGACATGCGCTGCTGTTTCGTCGATCGCCCCCTCGGTGTGCGGCAATAACAACCAAACCGCTTCAGGGAGATGCCCAGCCAGAGCGGTGTGCAACGGCGCTGGTACCGCCATGCGTACCAATCCAACGCCAATAAGGTATGCTGCCTTGCCAGCCAATAATGCTGCCCCAGTGAATTCTAGCGAACCAGCAGCCACCATAACGGCGCCAAAGGTTCCTTTATGCGCCCCGCGCGACCTCATTGGTAATAAATCCACCACAATACCATGTGAGAGCACAAAATCCGAGAGTCCTTTTGTTGCTTCCAGATCCCTGGGCAGGTCAAGGTCGACAACCAGAAGATCTCCAACAAAGTAAAAGGCTGGAAATTTCATCAGTCCCGCTTTCACCGCTTCCATGCAAATGGTAATATCAGCTTGAATGCTCACGGGTGAGGCTTGTCCGCTTTCACAATCGACGCCTGAAGGGCAGTCAACCGCTATTACAAAAGGGCGGCGGGGATGGTGAGCGATAAAAGCAAGCGCTTCCTCCAGATCGGGTTGCAGCGGCAGCTTGATTCCCGTACCAAGAACGCCATCCAGTAAAATGCCAGCGTCATCGAGCAGTTTTCCCAAGCGAGAAAACCTGCCGCCCGCGCCAAGGTGTATCACATTGCCCCCAGCAGTTTTCACCCGTTCGACAAGCTTATCCTCTTTGGATCTTGCGCGCAGCAGGCACGCGCTGACTTTCCAGCCGTGTTTGGCCAGAATTTCGAGCGCGATAAGGGTGTCTCCTCCATTGTTGCCAGAGCCTACCAGCCCAAGCACTTTTTTCTTTTCTATCTCGCCAAAAACTCCATCGATGATTTCCGCCACCCCCCTGCCAGCGCGTTCCATCATCTCATCATAGCTCACGCCGCGGAGGTTGCCCTCTCGCTCGATCGCCCGCATTTCAGATACGGTAACCAATTTCATCCTGTTCCCTCCAATATCTCCAATTGATTCATTATAACCCGTCACATGCCTGGATATGACCGCTTCCCGCCTATCCTCGACGCTGGTGTATAATCTCTCCAATGCGAAAATGGCTTTTTGTCACAGTTTTTGTCTCAGGTTTTACCAGCCTGGCTGTCGAAATGTCTGCCGCGCGCTTGATAGGAAACTACTTCGGCGCCAGTAACCTGACCTGGGCAAGCATCATCGGCCTGATCCTGATCTATTTAACCGTCGGCTACTTCCTCGGCGGGCGCTGGGCTGACCGCTCGCCACACTTCAGTACTTTTTTTAAGATTTTGATATGGGGCTCCTTCACGGTAGGTCTTGTACCGTTGATTTCCCGGCCAATTCTACGTTTTGCTGCCGACGCTTTCGATAGTTTACAATTTGGCGCGTTGATAGGCTCGTTTGCGGTCGTGCTGATACTGTTCAGCCTGCCCATCACTCTGCTCGGCACCGCTTCGCCCTTTGCCATCCGTTTAGCCATTCAGGATGCGAGCCAGGCGGGTCGCATTTCAGGTCAAATTTACGCGGTATCGACCCTGGGCTCTTTCTTGGGAACCTTCTTCCCGGTACTGCTATCGATACCGCTGGTGGGCACCTATCGCACCTTCCTGATCATCAGCGGGCTGCTATTATGCACCGCAGTAGCTGGTTTATGGGCTGCCTATGGATGGCGTAAAGGACTGTCATTTATCGTGCTGCCAGTCGTGATCGTTGTTTTGTATATTCTCGGCGTGCGCGGCACGGATAAAAACTCAACTGGGCTGATCTTCGAAAAAGAGTCTGCTTACAATTACGTGCAGGTGCAGGAAATCGATAACGCGCGTTTGTTGCGTTTGAATGACGGCCAGGGCTACCACTCGATTTATCATCCCGATATTCAGTTTTTCAACGGCCCCTGGGAACAGGTACTTGTCGCGCCATTTTTCAATCCTGCGCCAATTTCTACCGATTCAATCACCAGCATGGCAATCATTGGACTAGCTGCCGGCACCACCGCCTACCAGGCAAATATCGTCTTCCCGAATATTCAAATCGACGGCGTAGAGATCGACCCGCTTATCGTCGATGTTGGGCGTAAATACTTTCATATGACCATGCCAAATTTAAACGTGATCATCCAGGACGGACGCTGGGCGCTGGCGCAAAGCGATCAGAAGTATCAAATCATCAGCGTGGACGCCTACCGCCCACCATACATCCCCTGGCATATGACCACGGTTGAATTTTTCGAGATCGTCCGCGACCATCTGACCGAAGATGGCGTGATGGTCATCAATGTTGGGCGCAGTCCCAATGATCGCCGGCTGGTTGACATCATATCCAGCACATGTCTGGCGGTCTTCCCCTCGGTTCACGTCATGGACTTGCCGGATTCATTCAATACAATCCTGTTCGCTACCAGGCAACCGACAAAAACCGAGAATTTCGTGGCGAATTTCATCGCTCTTGATCAAAGCGGTTCAGCCCCCGCCCTCTTGATGAAAGCAATGGGCAGCACGCTGGTAAATTTACGAGCCACGCCAGATCCGAGCCGAGTGTTCACCGACGATCTGGCGCCTATCGAATGGATAACCAATTCCATGGTCATTAACTTTATTACAACAGGTGGAGCCAAGTCCCTCAAATGAAAGCTTTAAAAAATATCCTGTCTGCCCTTGTGACGATCGCTGTCCCCTTGTTCCTGATCATGACGGTCATCCGCTTGTTGTTCAATCCGCTCTCATTGCAGATCGAATACAATCTGCCAGGCTTTCCAGCAGATCCATACGGATTCAGTACCGAAGACCGGCTGCATTGGGGAACGATTTCAGTAAAGTACATCGTAAATAACGAAGACATTCGCTATCTCAGCGAACAGAAGCTGTCCGACGGTCAACCGCTTTATAATGAGCGTGAATTGGATCACATGCTGGACGTGCAGATTCTGTTTCAACTGATGGTGCGAGTATGGGCTGGACTCTCCGTTTTCCTTATCCTTACAGGAGTTCTCGCCTGGCGGGTGAAACAGCTGCCCGATTACTGGAAAGCTGTTTCTATGGGCGGTTACCTCACCCTGGGCCTAATCGGACTGGTTCTTGTTGGAATTTTTGTTGGCTTTTCAGGCTTTTTTACCGGTTTTCATCGCTTGTTTTTCAGTGGCGACACCTGGCTTTTTAATTTCGATGACGCCCTGATTCGCCTGTTTCCTTTGAAACTCTGGCAGGATGGTTTCACCGCAGCGGGAGCACTGAGCGGTGTATTCGGCTTAATCTCCGCGCTTTTACCCGGCCGCTGGTCGAAATCATAAAACAATCAAACGTAGTATAAAAAAACAGCGCAAATTTTTATCTTGCGCTGTTTTTATTCGTTTCAATAAAAGTTATCGGATCGCGACTGGATTTTCTTTATCGAGCGAGGGATCGAAGATGTGCATGTTGTCCATATTGAAAACCAGTTGCACCTGCTCGCCAATTCTGAAGCGCGTGCGCGGATCTACTCGGGCAGTAAAGTTATGATTGCCCACTACCATGTAGAGAAAGATTTCATTCCCCATCAACTCAGTCACATCCACCTTTGATTGAACCGGCTCGGCATGAATGCCGGGAGGCGCAAATTGTGGATTGTGGATATCCTCAGGTCGAATGCCCAGGATGATTTCCTTGCCGGCATGCGGAGCATATACCTGCAAACGGTTCTCAGGCACTTTTACCGAGAATTCGCCCGTATCCACGAACAAATTACCGTCCGATTTTCGCAGATGCCCATTGAAGAAGTTCATTGCAGGTGATCCGATAAAACCGGCCACGAATAAATTCGCGGGATAATCGTACAGTTTCTGCGGGGAGTCTAACTGCTGCAAGAGGCCTTTGTTCATCACGGCGATGCGGCTTGCCATCGTCATCGCTTCGGTTTGATCGTGCGTCACATAAATGAAGGTGGTCTGCAGTCGAAGGTGCAGCTTGCTGATCTCTGAGCGGGTTTGAACCCTTAGTTTTGCATCCAGGTTCGAGAGCGGCTCGTCGAACAGGAAGACCTTCGGCTCGCGTACGATCGCCCTGCCGACGGCTACACGCTGCCGTTGACCGCCAGAAAGCTCACGCGGCTTGCGCTTCAACAAGTGATCGATATCTAGAATGCCTGCAGCTTCTTGCACGCGCTTTTGGATCTGATCCTTTGGCACTTTGCGTAATTTCAAGCCGAAAGCCATATTGTCATACACGCTCATGTGCGGATAAAGCGCATAAGATTGAAACACCATGGCAATGTCTCGGTCTTTTGGTGGTACGTCATTGACCAACGTATCGCCGATGAAGACCTTGCCATCGGTCACCTCTTCCAATCCAGCCAGACACCGCAGCGCGGTTGTTTTTCCGCAGCCAGACGGTCCAACCAGGACGAGGAATTCCTTGTCATCGATTTTGATATTCAGATCGTTAATCGCGACAAAGTCCCCAAATTTCTTCCAAACATGATCGTACGTTACACTAGCCATGATAAACAAACCTCCTTCCGGGAAGAGTATAGTGATTTGATTATACGCCACTAGAATCAATCTGACAATCAAAAAATTTATTTATTTTTTAAACTATAATTTAGCGGCAGCAAATGCTTCATCCTCCCCTTGTTCGATTATGCTTCAGAGTGAGGTATATTCCATAAACCTCACTTGCGTGTTTTAGAATTTATGTGCTACAATAAGTTTCTTTTAGCGATTCCCCCAATTTGGAGGTGTTGAATGCCTGAATTACCCGAAATTGCCTCGCGCGCACGTGAAATGAACGCTGAATTGACTCATAAAACTATCACCGCAGTGGAAGTCTTGCAGCCAAAATCCTTGAATATGGAACTGCCCTTATTTCAAACGGCCTTGGCTGGCGCAAGAATCGATGAGGTTACATATCGCGGGAAATGGATCTTCACCAGAACCAACCAGGGTTGGCTGCTGCTCAACCTCGGTATGGGCGGAGAAATCCTACTGGTGACTCGCGCCTCGTTGCCCGAGAAACACCGTCTAGTGGTTGATTTCTCTGACGGGCATTGCTTATCGGTCAACTTCTGGTGGTTTGGCTATGTACATTATGTGAATCTTGACAGCCTGCACACCCACGAAATGACCGCAAAACTGGGGCCGAATGCCACCGATGTATCTCTCGATGACCTGATGGCCATGATTCAAGGCCGCCGTACACGGCTCAAATCATTTCTGCTCGACCAATCCAACCTGGCAGGTATTGGAAATGCCTATATTCACGACATCCTGTTCCTTGCCCGCCTGCACCCCATGCGAACGTTGGACACGCTGTCACCCGCGGAAATCGAGCAGCTTCATTTTGGAATCCAAAACGGGCTGCTGCCATCATTGAATAAAAATGGCGCCTTTTACGAAATCACAATCTACGGCGAAAAAGGCGGCTTTTCCATGGATGATGTCCTCATCGGATATCGGGAAAAACAGCCCTGTCCGTGCTGTAATACGCCCATTCAAAAGATCAGGACCGGCAGCACCAGCAGTTTTATCTGCCCAAGCTGCCAGCCGCTCTGACCTGATCTTGTGAATAAGCACAGATCAACCAGGTCTTCACCATAGAATCGATTTCAGGTTACAATCGGTCTTTAGTGGAGACAGCGATCATCTACGGATACGCGCCTGGATTTTTATCGATCTGATCGACCGGGTGTTTCATCAACAAAATCAATAATCACGCGCCTGATATGCAACGATCAGACTGCGCGAATTTTTCGAGGAAAACAGTGTCTATCTCTCCAACCGTATTAGCGTACGACCTCAAACAAGCGCTTAGTTCCAGCCGTCTTGTCGGCTTATGGCGATTGATGTCCGGTTTTCGCTTGAAATACCTGGGGGCAAACCTGAGCCTGGGTATTTCAGCATTGAATAAAACCGCCACTTACTTGCTTCTGCGCTATTTTGTCGATCACTCCCTGGTAGCAAAAGATGCCGTTGTCTCTCTGCCAGTCATCGCCTTCGCATTTCTTGGCCTGGCTCTGGTTGAAGGCACTTTTTCATTCCTCAGCGGGCGGCTGGCAGCGCAAACCGCCGAGGGGACAGTCCGTCGTCTGCGCAACTACCTTTTTGACCATATCCAAAACCTGACCTTTACTTACCACTCCAGGATGGATACTGGCGAGTTGATTCAACGCTCGACATCGGATGTAGATGCTTTACGCCGTTTCTTTGCTGATCAAGCTATCGGCATTGGACGCGTCTTCTTGTTGTTCGTCATCAACTTCGTTGCGCTGTTACAACTCAATGTCAAGCTGGCGTTGATTTCAATAATCATTGTGCCGATTATTGTAGTGATTTCTTTATTGTTTTTTAAGAAAATTTATAAAGCCTACGAAGAATACCAGAATCAAGACGCGATCCTTTCGACTACGCTTCAGGAAAACCTGAGCGGCATTCGAGTGGTCAAGGCTTTCGCCCGCCAGAATTATGAAATAGGGAAATTCGAACGGGATAATTGGGAAAAATATTTACGAGGCAAACGCCTGCTGTCTATCCAATCCCTGTTCTGGCCGGTATCAGATGTCGTTTGCGTTGCTCAAATCCTTGGCGGTTACTTGACGGGCGCGCTGATGGCTATCAACGGCGAGATAACCGTCGGCACCTACCTGGCATACACAGGCTTGATCATCTGGATCATCTGGCCGATGCGCAACCTCGGGCGGCTGATCGTGCAAATGTCAACCGGTTGGGTTTCTTACAAGCGTGTCATGGATATCATAAAGCAGGACCGCGAACCGCTTGATGAAGGAGACTATCTGCCTGATAAGAATCTACGAGGTGATGTTGAATTCTCGCAGGTTGGCTTTACGTACGCGGAGGGCAATATTGCCCTCGAGGATATTACTTTTCATTGCAAACCCGGGCAGGTGATTGCCCTGCTTGGCTCGACCGGATCGGGTAAATCAACCCTGGTGCAGCTGCTGCCGCGCTTCTATGACTACACCAGCGGCTCGATTAAACTTGACGGCATCGAACTGAACCGCATCCCCCGCCGCTACCTGCGCAAACAGATTGGCATCGTCGAGCAGGAGCCTTTCCTCTTTTCACGCACCATCCGCGAGAACATATCCTATGGCGTTGGCAGGGATGTTTCGATGGAGGAGATCGAAAGCGCGGCGAAAGCAGCCGCCATCCACGATGTAATCCTTTCTTTCGAGAAGGGTTATTCTACGCTGGTCGGAGAGCGCGGCGTCACTCTCTCCGGCGGTCAGAAGCAGCGTATCGCCATTGCCCGCACATTGCTCAAGAATCCATCAATCCTCATCCTGGACGACTCGACCTCCTCCGTAGATACAGAAACGGAGGCGGAAATACGCGACGCTCTGCAAAATCTGATGATTGGGCGTACGACCTTTGTCATTGCGCACCGCATCCAAAGCATCATGGACGCTGATTTGATCCTGGTCATGGATAAAGGTCGAATCTGCCAGATGGGTAAGCATGAAGATCTCATGCAACAGGATGGAATTTACAAACAGATATTTTTTATTCAAACCAGCATCCAGGACGAGCTGGAAAAGGAAATCGCCAGTGTCAGCTGAATACTACGAAGAAGAAGAATTTAAGACCCAATTCAGCGGGAAAACCTTGCGGCGTATTGTCGGATTAACCCGACCGCACATCCGCTGGGTAATCGGATTCCTGATCACGGTTCTGATCGTCTCGGCGATGGACTCGATTTTCACCTATCTGAGCAAACAGATAATCGATCTTGGCATTATCGCTCGAGATAAACCAATGCTTTTCCGTCTTTTGGCAACCTACGGCGGTTTGACCTTGATCCAGGCGGTATGCGTCTTCGGATTCATCTATCTGGCAGGCGTACTGGGAGAACGGGTGCGCTATGACCTGCGTCAGAAGATGTTCAACCATCTGCAGGCGCTCTCCCTTTCCTATTTCAGCCGCACGCCAGTCGGTTGGATCATGTCGCGCGTCACTTCCGATACAGAGCGCGTCGCTGATCTAGTCACCTGGGGCATGTTGGATGTTTCCTGGGCAACCATGAACATTCTGACTGCGATGGGATTTATGCTGTATATCAACTGGAAACTGGCGCTGATCGTTCTGTTGATCCTGCCGGTGTTGATCTATATCGCCTATGAGTTCCGCAAACGCATCCTGGGTGAATTCCGTAAAGTAAGACGGTTCAATTCAAAAATTACTGGCGCGTTCAATGAGAATATTACAGGCGTAAGAGTCGTTAAAGCCTTGGGGCGAGAAGATGCCAACTTGCAGGAATTCACTTGGCTCACCCGAGATATGTACAATGCTGGTTATCGAGCTGCCTGGTTGAGCGCGTTGTTTCTACCCTCCGTGCAGATTGTATCTGCATTCGCGTTGGGCGCGGTCGTCTGGTACGGCGGTTTACAGGCAGAGTACGGCGGAATGACCATTGGCGGTATTCAGGCTTTCATCTCTTACATCACATTTATGATGTGGCCGGTCCAGGATCTGGCCAGGGTCTTTGCCGAGATGCAGCATTCCATTGCCTCAGCTGAGCGAATTTTTTCGTTGATCGATGCGATCCCGGATGTCAAAGACCGGGATGATGCATTCGACCCAGGCACCATTCGCGGCGATATCGAGTTCGATCGGGTCACCTTCTACTACGACGACGGTGATAAGAAACCCGTGTTGAAAGATTTCTCGCTTAAGGTAAAACGCGGCGAGACAGTCGCGCTGGTCGGTGAAACGGGCGGAGGAAAGACCACCATTGTTAACCTGATCTGCCGCTTCTACGAGCCTAAAAAAGGGCGCATCAAGATCGGCGGTCAGGATTACACATCCTATTCGCTTCATGCGATACAATCCCGCATTGGTATCGTCCTGCAAACTCCGCACCTTTTCTCGGGGACCATCCGCGAGAATATCCGCTACGGGCGTCTCAAAGCGTCGGATGAGGAAATCGAAGCAGCAGCCAGCCTGGCTGGCGCCCACGAGTTCATTACCAAATTTGCCAAAGGCTACGATGAGGAGGTTGGCGAGGGCGGCAATTTGCTCTCTGTCGGGCAAAAGCAATTAATCAGCCTGGCGCGTGCGGTGCTGGCAGAGCCAGAGATTTTCATTATGGACGAGGCGACCAGCTCTGTCGATACCCTGACCGAAGCATTGATCCAAAAAGGCATGGAGACCATCATGAAAGAGCGCACCTCATTCGTGATTGCCCACCGCCTTTCCACGATCAAACGCGCTGACCGCATTATCGTCATAGAGGGCGGCAAGATTGCTGAAATTGGCACTCACTCCGAATTGCTCCGTAAAAGAGAGAAATATTTCCAACTTTACACTAAACAATTCCGCCGCCAGATGGAGCTTCTCATAGACGCTTTTTCTGAAGAAACTGCCCCGGTATCTTGATGACGCTTACAACATGAGCAAATCAGCAATTTGCATAAACAAAAGCCGCCCGTAAGGGCGGACTTTGTTAGTTCTCGATTACCCGATTAATAAATTTCAGGCACGAAAGTTTGATCAGACATTGGCGGTCTTACATAACCGATGTCTTTTTGGCGCGGGGGGAGCTCGAGCTTTTCGGGGGTGAGATCTTCATACGGGATCATGGTGAGCAGGTGCGCAATGCAATTCAATCTCGCCCGCGGTTTGTTATCAGCATTGACCACAAACCAGGGGCTTTGTTTGGTGTCGGTGAACTTGAACATCTCGTCTTTGGCGATGGAGTATTCCATCCAGCGTGAGCGCGATTCCAGATCCATCGGGCTTAATTTCCAACGACGGGTCGGGTCATCGATGCGCGCCTGGAAGCGGCGTTCCTGCTCCTCGTCGCTGACAGAAAACCAGTACTTGATCAGGACGATCCCGGAACGGATGAGCATCCGCTCGAATTCGGGGACCGAACGTAGGAATTCACGATAATCGTCCTCCGCGCAAAAACCCATCACCCGCTCGACGCCGGCGCGATTGTACCAACTGCGGTCAAACAAAACCATCTCGCCTGCCGCAGGCAGATGGGCCACGTAACGCTGAAAATACCACTGCGTCGTTTCCTTTTCAGTCGGCACGCCAAGCGCGACTACGCGGGCAACGCGAGGATTGAGCGTCTCTGTGATGCGCTTGATCGTTCCACCCTTTCCGGCGGC
The DNA here is from genome assembly GCA_034678305.1 of Bellilinea sp. Classification (GTDB taxonomy): domain Bacteria; phylum Chloroflexota; class Anaerolineae; order Anaerolineales; family Anaerolineaceae; genus Bellilinea. Next base: position 8,107 of record JAXDCA010000028.1, on the reverse strand, counting down.
GTCGCGGCCCTCGAAGATGACCACCACCTTCTTGCCCCTGACTTTGACCCATTCGTGCATCTTCACCAACTCGATCTGCAGCCGGCGCAACTCCTTCTCATATGTTTTCTTATCGATTTTTTTTATCTTCACCGGCGCCTGCTCGGCTTTCTTTTCCTCCATTTTTTCCGCTGGCGGCGCTACTGGAGTGGTTTCTTTCACCGTTGTTGGATTTGATTCATGCTTATCTTGCTTTGACCGGTCTTTTTTTCCATCGGATTTGTTATTCTTTTTGCTCATAGAAACCTCGCCCATTGGCTTTTCAATAGATAACCCACTCGATAAAAAACATCTAGTTGATCGATTCACCTGATTATTTGTCAGTATAGAGGAATTCAATATTGTTTACAAGAGTAATCAACCGTCACCTTTCACATGAACCGATTCGGGGTAAAATCAAGCGAACCCTGTGATAAATCTATGGAAACGATTCCTCCCAACACACTCGATGCGATCAAGTCCATCATAATTCAGGCCGGCGAATACGCCATGCAACAACCTGTCCATATCGCTTACCAGTTAAAGGCGGATCGTTCCCCTTTCACTCAAGTTGAATTGATGATGGAGGAAATGATTATTTCCTTCTTGCAGACGGAATTTCCTGACCATCAGGTGATCAGCGAAGAGAAAGGCATCAGCGCTGGCGATAACCGCTACCGGTGGTTCCTCGATCCAATTGACGGAACAAAAATGTATCTGATTGGCGCGCCAACCTGGGGAATCTCGCTCGGGTTGTTGGTCGAGGGCAAACCGACACTTGGTTTTTTCTACCTGCCAAAAAGTAGAGATCTCTTTTGGGGAGGCCCAGGCTATGGCGCCTTCTGGAATGAAATCCCGCTCGATCCGAATCTCAGCCCTGAGCCGGACAATCCACTGGTCTTCTTCGGCGTGCCTTCTAACTTCCACCGCCGCTATGAGATTAGCTTTCCGCGGGTGCGTGTGCTCGGTTCGACGGCTATTCACCTTGCTTATGTAGCCAGCGGCGTTGCGATTGGCGCATTGGCGCGCCGGGTTCACTTATGGGATCTGGCAGGTATGTTGCCAGTTTTGTCGCAAACCGGCGTGAAGGTTGAATTTCTATCGGGAGATTCATTCTCTCCACATGACTATCTCGATGGCAGTCAGCTGCCTGATGCGTTACTGGTTAGCCGTCAGGCTCACATGGAAATGTTGAGAGGAATGATCAAGCGTAAATAGCTTGAGAAACCCTCCCAGTGTAAACAAATATAGTTTTTCCGATCATGGCAAACTTAATAGCCAGCTTCTTTTAACGCCTCTATCTGTTTTTCTGCGATTGAGCACATTATTTTAATTAAATTCTTCTTGTCGAATAAACCTTCGTTAGTCATCCCAATGCCGATTATATTCGAGGGTACTGTTTTAACAAGATAAATCCGTGATGTATTTTTATCTTCGAGGATCCAGGAATCATCGACCGTCGAAGGCGCGCAAGCCATATAAGTATCCGTGTACCCCAAATCATGACGGTATAGCTCTTCCAAGGCTGCGGCAACATTGAATGCCATTCTTGGATCATCTGAAAAATGATAAGCTTCCAGAGTGATATTAATCTCACCACTTCGAGAGCGATAGGAGCGCCCAGCCGCCTCTGACAGGTGGTATTCGCTAAGAGGATGGATATTGATTTCACTGGTTTCCGGTGACCAGATATCCACTATGTAATTTAATTCTTTGCCAGATAAGAGCGCTTGAGAAATGGCGCTACTATATGGTGTTGGCGTCAATCGTTCAGGTGTAGGTTCAATCGTTGTCGCGGACGGCAGTGGCTCGCGGGTAGGCGGCATGATCGTTTCAGATGGGGACTGTGGTACTTGCGCTTTGTTATCCTGCCGCGGGAATAAGAAACTTCGTAAGATAAACCCGATAACAGCAATGACGATTACGCTCAAAGCAATCGTCGAAATGCGGAATACCCTGTCCTCCTCGACCAGATTCGATATTCTAAATTTAGTTTTTGGATGGGATTTCTTAGAATTCACACCACCACCTGGCGCAATGTCTTGCTTGTCAAATATTCTACGTAAATAATCAACTGGTAAATCGGAATTTTATGTATAATACTTATCTGAAAACGGGAAATTTACAGCTCAAGATCAATTATAATTCTTTGGCAGGGTATTACTCATCTTCCAGTAACGTGATATTCTTACTAATTTTACTAGAGTATCGAGTATTACGGCTGTCAACTTAACCACCTTTCCAAAACCTATTAAGAAAACCATGAAATCATTTGGGCTGCTTATCATTTGGGCGACCATACTCATTTTTACGATGACTGGATGTTCTCAATCATCGTTTAGCTTGACAGAAAAGAACGATTCTTCCAAGTCTGGCGTAAAAACAACCAATTTTCAAGCTTCCCAATCCAGTCCAACTCAGACGCCTACTTTATCGATCACAATGAATCCGATTTATACAGCCATTTTTTTGGCTATTACACCCACCTATACGTCGACCATCTATCAAAGTCCTACCATCACCCCTACGCCAAGCATGACTCCACTAAGACGCGCCACCAGGGGACCAACGCGGACAGCTATCCCGGTTCCAACCTTCCTGCCGTTGAAATCCCACGTTTACACGGATGTCGCCGTATATTATGGTGAAAAACACCGATTTTTATTCACTATTGTGGGCATTTCTGATTATTGCCGCCATCTCCCCAGTAAACATGGAATTTACGTGGCTTATCCAGGCGGTGAAATTAAATGGAAAGATCGGGACAAATTGATCAAATCTGGCTTGTATTTTGTGCGCGGAGATGACCCCAATATACCACTGGCGCAGACCGAGTATTACGACTGCCCTTGAGTGGTAAAACAAGACGTTCAGCAATGCTGCCCTGATATCAAATCGACCCCAACCCTACCCTGCCGCTAAAATTGCTTTTATCTCTTCACTATAAGCAGCGCTGTCCGCATCGCCCGTCAGAAACTTAATCTTCTGCGGGTGATCAATTCCTAATTTTAACTCCACCGCTCGAGCAATTTGTTCTTGTTCGAATATCCTCCCCTGTCCGGCTTCTGTCTGGCAGCCAAAATAACGCAGCAGAGCCACTCCCACTGCGTCGATGGCGATTCGATCCGTTCCGGCAATAACCACTCCAGGGCTTACCCGCTCTCCCACATCTGGTCCGCCGGAGATGAATGCTTCCACGCCGTCGACGACGATCAAAGCTGGCGAATAGGCTGCATTAATTTCCGCGATCATGCTTCGTTGACGCGCAGACGAATGCAGCTCACTCATGAAATTATGATTTATCTGCGGAATCCGAGAACCGACCAGTCCCACCGAGTTCTTCAGGGACATGGTAAAGTGCCCTCCATACCGGTGAGTTTTCAAACAGCAGGTTTGCACCAGAGCCTCTGCTTCGAGCGCCGGTCTCGCCATGGGGAAGCCTTGTTCCCAATGAGAGTTTGTTGGCTCGACCATCACCCAGTCTGCGGCGGCTAACTCATCGAAGACGATAACATCGAAATCCAACTCCTCCGCCAACCTGAAGACGCCAAGTTGTTCCATGACCCGACGGGTTTCGCCCATCCCACTGCGGTCGCCAACTGTAATGCTTTGCGCGCCCATCTCTTTTAGCGCTGCTACGAATGCAGCCAGAGTATCCATGTGCGTGGAACCTGGCGTCGGATCAGAACTGTTGAAATTAGGTTTTAGAAATACGCGCTTGCCAACGACAGGATTGATCGCCAACAGAGCGAGAGCTTTTCGTACTCCTTCTGCCCGGTCGTTCGTCTTGACAAACGCCATTTTAGCTATGCCTTCCTCTTCGACCTCGGTTGGGGTGGCAGACGGGACTGCTTGTGTCTCAGCCGGTTGGGATGTCTCTTCAGAAGTTGGTTGTAGAGATTCCGGGGTAAATGTTCGGGTTTGAAGAACGCTGGTCGATGTGGGCGGTGTGCCTTGTTCGAAATCAACAATCGAGCAGCCTTCAAGCGCCGAAGCCAGTGCAGCCGCCCCGCCCAACGCCGCGGCGCGGCGTAGAAATTCTCTGCGGTTTAAGGTTGATTTTGAGGATCGTTTTGCCATCGATCATTGCCTTTCAGGTAAATCCATACGCATCAAAGCAACAATAGGATATATTCTATACAACAGGTATTAATTATAGTCGTCCAATTGCGAAAATGGTTATCACATAGGAGCTATACTGGAACCCTTTAAATGGTTTGTATTCGAATGTAACCTTTACCTTTAGGGTTGTTATTTATCGATACGCTTATAATCAGATTATGATCATTAAAGAAACGTTTCCAAAAACAATCTTATCTGCTTCGAAGGTTTATCCGTATGTAATTAATCCATATACAGGCTGCCAACATAATTGCACGTATTGCTACGCCCGTTTTATGAAAAGATTCACGGGACACTCCGAACCCTGGGGGCAGTTCGTCGATATCAAGATTAATGCCCCTGAGTTATTAAAGCGCGAAATCACCAGGAAAAAACCAGGCAGGGTATGGATGAGTGGAGTTTGTGATCCATACCAGCCTTTGGAATCAAAATATGGATTGACCCGCAACTGCCTGGAGATCCTTGCACAATACGGCTGGCCTGTGACCATTCAAACTAGATCTCCTCTTGTTTTGCGGGATATGGATATTCTTGAAATTGGAAGGGATTTCGAGGTCGGGCTTACCGTCACAACCGCGGATGACGGTATCCGGAGGTTGTTCGAACCAGGCGCGCCGCCAATCGAGATAAGAGTAAATACACTCGAAAAAATCCATCAAACCGGGGTTAAAACATATGCCATGATCGCCCCTATGCTCCCAGGCTGTGAAACCCTCGGGGAAATCCTGGCAGGGAAGGTCGATTATGTGATTATCGACCGAATGAACTATCACCATGCCGATTGGGTATACCGCAAATATGGTCTGGAAGATAAAATGTCCGATGATTATTTTTTCGAGACAGAAAGAAAGCTAAATTCAGATTTCGCCAGGCTGGGAATTATATTTCAACTACCTTAGAATGAGCCTGAATCAAAACCGTTCAAACAATCATTGGATGGCTTTTAAAGCTTTGAGATAAACATTCTTAACTCCATTATTCTCCTCCCTATCGATAATTTCCCTCGCCTTTAGCCACATCCTTTGCGTCTTTGAAAAATGCGATGAATTCATCGATCTCAATTTTTGCAGTAACCACTGCTTCAACCAGCCTGGTCTGCTTCTCTTTCGGCTTGATTTTTAACTGCAAAATTTCTTAAGTTTTCATCTAATCAGACCGTTTTCTTGGCAGGCAGTTTTGCTTTTTGTTGTTCCTTTTTCTTTTCGAGCTTTTCTTGTTTTTGTTTGTTTACTTTATTTTTATTCTTCTTGCCGCCTTTGTCTCCCATTGCATTCCTCCAAACAAATGATCCTCAGGATCCAGTCGATAAATTGACAATCACCGCCTGGAAGAATTTTATTATATCCCTTTGTTAAGTGTCCTGGGAGTGCTGGGCTTCAGACTGTGTTTCTCCGATAATCGGTTTTAATTTGGCACCTTCCATACGTCCCGCTGAGCCCTGATACAGTTCCCAACCCTGGCAATAAATTACTGCCTGAGTTGCCAGCAGCCAGAAGAAAAACAAACCTAATACAATCGTCGCATTGTTAAGAACTCTCTCCATATTGCTCTGAATGATTGTAAGCATGGATTATAAATTACCCATGGAGGTTTCTGAATCGCCAATCATCGATTGGCACTGATTCATCCTGTCTGCTATCAGCGCCGCATATTTCGACATACTCTCCAGATTACTCTTGATTAGCTCCAGATTATCATCAGCCTTATCAAAATTTGCAGACATTTCCATAAAAGTGTTTGGCATATCTTCAATACACTCAGACAACTCACCTAATGAATCTGCCGGTGGTTTATCGGGATTGTAAGTATCCTTTTCATTCAGGACGATCGCACGGAGAAACGGAGTCGCGCCAACATTTGCACGGAATGTTTCAAACGATTTGATCGCGACCGCCCAAGACTTAGCTGCTTCTTCGGCTGCCTGGAGTGAGCTTCGAGCTTCCTCGATGGTAGATGAAAGCATTTCACTCATCAATGTGTTGACCTGTGTAAACATTGACTGCGTATCTTTCGCCTTTACAAAGGTGGTGCTCAACATCTCCGTAAGGTCATCCACGATCTTGTTGGTGGCGCTTAATTCCTCGCTGCTGATCACCAGTGCTTTCTGGCTTGTATCCACGCTCGATGAGAGCGTATCGATCGTAGAATTGATCGAAGCGGTCAACGCAGGAAAAACGACTCTACAGCAATCGACAAGTAATTTTTTTTACAACGCTTTATCAGATCGGTAAGCCATCACGATCGTACCATTTGGAAGAAAATTGCTTTTCAAATACTCCAAGGATCGTTCTCGATCCTGACCACCCTCATCCGACAAAAAGATCTGCTCACAAAAAACCGCGATATCTTCGATGATGCGCTCATAACGATAATATGCCAAAGCTATTGGATCGATACAGGTTTCTCCATACCCACGATAGAATAAAGCTTCTTCTTCCTGTGGGGTATGACCATCACCTTGTAAACCAGCGCCAATGAACATCAAATCGCGTTCTTTCGGCGCAAAGATCAGCGTGTCCCAATCCACAATATAAAAATCGTCATGGTCAGTGAGCAGAAGATTCCAGCCATGGATATCTCCATGACACAAAACGAATCTGGCAGGTTGACTACGCAAAATCCGGGCATGACTTTTCGCCCGGTTGAGTAGATCAAGGATATCTTTGCTTCTTATCTTCAGAAAAGCAGCCATTTCAATTGCCACGCGCTCCTCAAAGGTCTCTTCCTGAATCCGCTTCAGGAATAACTTTACAGAATCACGCCATCGAGAAGAGAAATTGTCGCGTTTTATTCCATTTGTAATTGCAGTTGGGATTTCAGCTGTGTGAAATTTATTCAATGCTGCCCCAAATTTAACCCATTGTGGATCGGACAGTTTTCTTTGAAAACCATTCAAACCATCAACAAAGGGATAGAGGATAATTCTGAATGATTCGAGGCGAGCATATAGTTCCCCCGTTTTCGCAGTCAATGGCGGGATAATCTGCTTGATGCCAAGCTTGTTTAAATAATTGGGAACCGCTACCGATGCCTCGTTGAATTCTCCACTTCTTAGTTTTAAGTAGTACACCAATTCATCATTCGTAACGACGCGGTACGCAGCCGTGTTTTGATCAGCGCCGATAGGGAGAAAATCTATTTGATCAACGATGAGTCCATATTCGGCGTCCAGGCAATGAATTATTTTTTCGTTTTCGATTTCAGGTTTTTCTAGCATTGTTTTTATCTTTACAATTTAGTATTAACCTTTGTGTTCACCTTTACAATATAATTAATAATTATACAAAATACATGATTGATAAATCATCCTATACTCAGGTGAAGTGACCCAAAATTTTCTTTCTCATGCGATAATTATGGGTGGTTCAACACATGCCAGGGCAGGATAGCGCCCAGCAAATCCTAATGGCATTTCGTAATATCCAGGTATTTCTATTGCAAGGATTTAATGATATTCTAGATGAATGCAGCGAGAAATGAATAACAGGAGAGATCGAGATGGGCGACACAGGAAAGAACGATAAGGTTAGGAAAGAACAAAGAAAAAAACCAAAGCACACCATTAAAGAGAAACGGAAAATAAAACAAGAGAAGAAGAGTAACACCACCGGCTCGTTGTGATAACCGGGCAGGATAATCTGAAACTCGCTGTTTCATCATTATGGTCTTTATGGTCCAGCGTACTCCCATGCGGGAGTATGTAGGTGTCCCTCTTTTTGATTTCATCCTTATTTTCGTATTCCTTAAGTTACATCTTTCTTCCCTGAGTAGACTTGCCATCGTTCGGTAGATTATCAGTTATGCGGATATTGCCAACGCGCATGCTCAAACAATTACTCGCTAAATGCGTTGGTAACACACTCACCAGACTACCAAATGCCTGGTATCAGTCGATAACGCACACGATGCGCATATTCTTTGTATCCAGATAACTTGTCCTTTAAGGTTCTGTCTTCGAACCAGGTGC
>JAXDCA010000027.1:0-9408 GCA_034678305.1 Bellilinea sp. | reverse complement strand
ATCGTCTCCCCATCCGATATAATCTCGACCCGGCCGTGATGCGCCGTGCTTAGACAGTTGGGCGGTAATTCCTCCGACGGCAACCCGAAGGCTACCACCACCTGCGGACCAGCGCGCTGCCAGGTTTCGAGCGAAGTCTCTTTCCAATCCGCCGCGCTCAACAGCAAAATACTCCCCGACAAGTCAGGCAAATCCTCAGGGTACGCCCCGCCCGGCCAGAAGAGGCGCAGCCCGCCGTACTCCAGCTTCAGCGCGGCGCCCGCATCCCCGCTGGAAAGCACTCGCAGGGTCAACCCCTTGTCCAGCGACAGGGCAGCATTCTCCGCGAGCATCGTTTCAGGGATTCCCCGCTCGATCAGCAAATCGCGCAGGCGCTGCGCGGCGCGCTTCTCCGGCGGTGGCGCAGCCCAATAAACCTGCGCGACGGGCATGCGCTCGACGACCAACGGCAGCCCCTCGATCGGGCTGGCGCTGGCGAAGGGGATAACCAGCGCATCAAGATGCCGGCGCAGCGGGCCTCCCTCACGCCCAAGCTGGCTGGCTAAGGCATTGCCTGCCGGCGCGCCGCCGAGCAGCACGCGGCTGCCGCCGGGCGTGTGGATCAACAGCGCCTGCCCATCCGGCAGGTCGAGCGCCGTCAGGTGCAGCTGCCCGTCCGGGCGGCGCAAGGCTGCGCTCCACAACACGACTGCCAGCAAGGCCAGGCCGGCAACCACTGCGGCTGGTTTGAGCTTCTTGCGCAGCGCTGCCAGCGGTTTCCACGGCAAGGTCAACCCGAACAGCAGCGCATAATAGCCCCATGCGGACCAGGCGCTCAGCTGGCCGATCGCCAACACGCCGGAGGGAATATCCGCCAGCAGCTCGACAGTGCGGATGGTATAGGCGGTCAGCGGCCAGGCCAGGTAACCGAGCGCCTGACCAAGCACAGGGAGGATCAGCCCGGCTATCAGCGCAATTCCACCGAGGATCATCACCAGCGGCTGAGCCGGCAGGATAAGCGGATTGGCCAGCAGCGTGGAGAGCGACAGTCGCTGAAAGTGCAACAGCGTGACCGGCAGGGTGGTCACCTGGGCAGCCAGCGTGAAGAGAATGTACTCGCTGACCGGTCCAGCCAGGCGGCTGGCAACCACCGGATTCCAGCGGCGCGCGGCCCAATCCTCAAAACTGGTCTGCAGCGGCTCGGCGTAGAGCACCAGCCCGAGCGTGGCAGTGAAAGAAAGCTGGAAACTGACGTCCCAGGGCAGGTGCGGATCGAACAAGCACATCACCGCTGCGCTGAACGCTAACGGCGTCAGGCCAGCGGAGGAGCGCCCAATCAAGCGACCGAAGAGGGCCAGGCTGCCCATGATGGCAGCCCGTACCACCGCCGGGTTGGCGCCCACCAGCAGGGTATAAAAGGAAATCGCCGCGGCAGCCAGCAACGCCGCCCAGCCACGCCGGAAAAAGCGGCGAAACAGCCCAACAAACAGGGCGCTCAAGACGGCCATGTTGAAGCCCGAAATGGCGATGATATGCGCCGTGCCGGTATCCTGAAAAGCGCGCTCGAGATCATCCGGCAGGTCGCGCTCCAATCCAAGCAGGATGCCAGCCAGCAGGGCAGCCTCGGGTTGCGGGAAGATGCGGTTGAGCGTAACGTATGCGCGTTCGCGGAGGCCGTAGATCCCTTTGAGCAGCGGGCTGCCCGCGCCCGAGCCGGTCTTGACCGCCGAGGGATAAGAAAACAGGCTATAGATTCCACGGCGAGCCAGGTAAGCGCGGTAGGAAAATTCTTCGGCCTCGGGCGGGGTGGTTGGTTCTCCCCACAGCTCCAGGCGGTCGCCGTACTGCCAGTCTCCGCCGGGTGGCAGCATCAGCATCGCCATGCCGCGAGCGTCGATTTCCTTGCAGCCGGGCGCCTGGATGCGTTCAACGCGCACGCGCAGCAGCAGCGAACTCTCGCGCCGGTCGGCATAGCCGGCTACCCAGCCAGTTGCTTTCAGGCGCCCCTGATCGTTATACCAGGCCAGGTGTTCCGCGTCGAAATGCGGCTGGGCCAGCGTCCAGCGCAGCGCGCCGCAGCAAAGGCCGGCCAGCAGCACGCCAAGCGCCAGCGGGCTGAAGCGGCGCAGGTTTGCCTCGGCGCCCGACGTCTTCCAAATCCGCTGTTCCAATATTGCCAGCCCGATTGAGAGCGCCAACAACCCGCCCCAGGCCCAGGCGGGTAAATGGAAAACAGACCCCAATCCGACGCCGGCCAAAAAGGCCGCCGCCAGCCACAACAGCGGCATGGCTTTAGCGCGGCCGGTTCAGTCGCGGCAGGAAGGCCGGCGTGAGCCGGCGGTATTCGATGTAGGCCGGTCCATACTCTTCGATCAGCTTATCCTCCTCGAAACGCGAGCCGATGATGAAGTAGGCGGTCACCCCAAGGTTGAACGCCAGCAGGTTCCAGGTCATGACGGGCATCAGCCAGAGAAAAAGCAGCGTGCAGGTGTAGAGCGGGTGGCGCACGTGGCGGTATAAACCGCGCGCCACCAGATCGCGCCGGGCTTCGCCCGGATCGAGCGCCGTGTCGAGCCCGAGGAAACGAGCCGGACCGGTCTGGCGCACGCTGTACAGCAAACCGACCAGGCTGGCCATTTGCAGCAGAACGGTCAGCGCAAACCAGGGCAAAGGGATGGAATAGATGCGCCGGTCGGGCAGAAAGATCCCTAAAACCAGCACCGGCAGAAAGGTGACCATCGCAATGAGCGAAAAGCCCAGGCGGTAATAGCGCCTGACCCGCCGTCCCAGCCAGCGCTCGAGGGCAAGCTTGGCCAGGCGCGAGGCCAGGAGCGAGTGAACAACTCCGTACATTGCTACGACCAGCAGCACCCACCAGAAGCCTGAAGTCATATGATGTTCTCCTGGTCATATTGTATCCAGATTGTGGAATAAGTCACCCTTACCCTGAATGCCAATGGGTCAACCCGGCCGAAGAGCACTCGATTAACCCCCGGAAGATAGCCGGAAAGAATGGCTAAACAGCCCAACAAACAGGGCGCTCAAGACGGCCATGTTGAAGCCACAGATATAAAACCAAAGTCGATGTGTCTTTTCAACTTAGCGGATTTCTTAATTTAAAAATTACTGAGCCTTTCATACGTTTCACGAAGAATATTTCTTAGATAGGTATTTTCTTTTAATCGTCCTTGAGAAATTGGAGGATGCGCGCGTTGATAATTTCTGCCTGATCACTATTCAACATGTGGTTGGCGCTCGGAATCAATTCTGCCTGGAGGCCAGGAATTAATCGAGAAGCACTGTCGAGCGCTTCCAGGGGCTCGTACAAGATCTCATGATCACCGATCATTAGCGAAACGGACATAACCATTCGTTTAAATTCTTCCTCTTTGAAGACAGGTCGCATGAATGACACTCTCTGCATATTGATAATCCCTATGATCATTTGTTCAAAAAAATGGATATTTTATATGGATGTAGTTTTCCGACTAGTTGGTTTATTTGTGCATGATGATAATAGTGATACTTCTACCTCGACATGATAGTTACAATTAATTTCATCGCATCATATCCATCCCCTGAGGTTAGTAACAACGGCTGGCTAACAGCAGCTTCGCAAGTGTGAGGACGAAGCAGGGAATCACCTGCAACCGTCCCATTGGTTCCATCAGGTATAATTGAATTATGAAAAACCTTGCCGAAATCCAGCAAATACTCCTAGAACAAAAACCTTTCCTGGCTGAAAGATACGGTGTGCGCATATTAGGGGTGTTCGGTTCATATGTTCGGCAGGAGCAACGCCCAAATAGTGACCTGGATATTTTGATCGAGCTAGATAGACCCCCGAAAATTAGTTTGATCGGTCTGGTTGAGTTGGAAGAATATCTAAGCCAAATTTTGGGAGTCAAGGTTGATTTGGCAATTAAGGCAAATTTGAAAAAACATATCGGCGCGCGCATATTGCAGGAAGTTGTTCCGCTATGAGTCGCGAATTCTTGGATTTTATTGAAGATATTCTGGATGGGATGAACAAGGCTGAAATTCTACTCAAGGGAGTCAGCTATTCACAATTCGAAACTGATTTTCGGATAAATTTTGCGGTAGTGCGAGCCTTGGAGATCATTGGTGAAGCAGTAAAACGACTGCCTGAGGAGCTATGCCAAAGATATCCAGCTGTCCCCTGGAAAGGTATGGCCGGCATGCGGGATCGTATCATCCACGGGTATGATAACGTTGACCTCCAAATCGTATGGGGTGTCGTAAAGCGTGACATTCCACTGATCAAACCCAAAATCGCACAGATCCTAATGGACTACGAAGAAAAAACCGATTGACTTCGGTCACCGAGATAGATTCACTTTCTCTCTGTCTCCACCCACATCTGCTCCCCATCCATCGTCAGCTTGATCCAGCCACTGGCCAGGCTGCGCTGAAGAGCCTTAAATGTGGCAGAGTCCCTCGCTACGCGAAAAGTCCGTAGAGGACGCGCTATCAGTCCATCGAATCAGCTGGTACCGGCTTCGCCGCGCTCTTCGGCAGCCTGAACTTCAACCAGGCTGGCACAACCGTGACCAGCGAGACCACGGCGGTGATCCAAAACGGCAGCCTGGGATTGAAACGCTCCCACAAGGTCGCCCCGATCAATGGGGCTGGCAGCGAGATCACTCCCAGGCTGCTGTAAAAGAACCCCGAAAAGGTACCAAGCAAGTGCTGGGGCACGACCTTGGAAATCAGAGATTGGTAGGCCGGGCTGAACAAGCCCACTCCAATGCCAAACAAAATCCAGGAAAGGATAAACGCCGGGTAAGCCCTGCCCTGCAGGAAGACCATAAAGGCCGCAAACATGATCAGGAAACCGGCTGAAATCGGCACCCGTTCGCCGTAACGATCGGCTAATTTTCCGGAGATCATGGGGGTGATCATCATCGCCCCGGAAAAGAATGAGCCAAGCAGTCCGATTTGCGCAAGCGATAGGCCGATGATCTGCTCCAGGTAGAGCGGCTCCAGTTCTCCAGACAGGCGGAAACCCACATCGCGGATTCCATCGGTAAGGAAAATCCAGGTCACTACGCCGCCGCCGATCATCATTGCCCAGATCGATCCCATGCTGGATTTAAACGAAGCCATGGTCAGCTGGCGCGGCTCTCGTTCTCCGGGAGAATGCATGGTACGCGCCATCCAGATTCGCAGGCCCGCGGCGGTTGTGTAAAACCCTGTGGCGACGAGCAGCATCAATTTAAAGCCAAATTGATCTGCCAGAATGCCGCCCAAGGATGGCCCGACCAACCCTACAACCTGGTAAATGGTATCGGTAATGCCATAGACCCGGCCGCGATTCTCCTCGCTCGAGTTTTCTGCAATGAAGGCGCTGAAGCTCGGTCCCACAAGGGCATATGGAATTTGATTCACTGAGATGGCCAGCAGCATCCATTGCCAGGAGGGCGCCAGCAGCATGAAAAGAAAACCAAGCACGCCGCCCACGCTGCCTATGGCAATAGCGCGCAGCCGCCCAATGGAATCGGAGATCCACCCGCCCATGATTTGCAACACCAGGATGACGATCGAGGTGAGCGTAAATACCAGCCCGACCTGCCCCACACTGGCGCCAAGCTCGGTCAGGTAAATGGGCATGAGAATATTGGTCATGGTCCCGGCAATGTTGGCGAGGATCATGGCAAACAGGAACCAGCGCATTAGCGGCGTGAGCAGAGATTGTCTAATCATCGGTGAGGATCTTGCATACTCGTATACATTTCCTGCATTAATTTTATACAGATTAAGAAAATCGACCACCCGCGGCAAACAATAGCATTGCATGTCTTGCGAATCGCAGGGGTAATTCGCAACAATAACGGCAAAATCTGATAAAATTTTGGTGGCAATTTAATAGGCTTTGTATCTGCCAGCCGAAGTAAATGCTGGCAGGTTTATCAGGAAATACAACCATAGGATACTTTCCTCATGCCCAAAGCAGCCGGACTCTATTACACTCGGTCTGAGGGGGGTAACAGCACCAAAAAGCCAGTGGTGCTGATTCACGGCGCGGGTTTGAACCACGCATGCTGGCCGGTGGAGCTGCGCCGCCTGAACGGACGCATCACGCTGGGGCTGGATCTTCCCGGGCACGGGCGCTCCAGCGGGGTTGGGCTGCAGTCGGTGGAGGCATACTGCGCCGAAGTGATCAGCTTCCTGGCCGAGCTTGGGATGTACCAGGCAGTCTTTGTCGGGCACTCGCTCGGCGGCGCGATTGCCTTGCAACTGGCTCTGGATTTTTCACCGCATGTGGCCGGACTTGGCCTGATTTGCAGCGGCGCCAGCTTCAACCTGCCAGCTGAACTGCTTACCCGCATGAGCAGCGCGTACTCCTACTCAGCCGGCCTGCAACTGTTGAAAAAAAGCTCGTTCGCTGCGGCAACCAGCCAAACGGTGGTTGAGAAGGGCGCGTCCATTCTGAGCGCTGCCCGGACGAGCGTGCTGTACGGCGACTGGAAGGCCTGCGCGCAATTCGACCGGCGCAAGCAGGCCGGGCAGATTCGCGTGCCGGTTTACATCGCCTGCGGGCAGGAGGATCAGTTCGCTCCGCCGGCGGTTGCTCGCTTCCTGGCAGCGCACCTGCCCGCGTCAACCCTGGATATCCTGCCAAATGCCGGGCACATGGCTATCCTGGAACAACCACAGCGTATCGCCAGGGGCTTATCCGAGTTTCTTACCACGCTGGACGGCCTTGACGATCAGATTTCATTGAAAATACCGCTGCCAACAGAAAAACAGGTCTCGTCCCGCCTGCAAAATGACGGCCGGGGAAAAGAATAGCCGGACAAATCAATATAATCAGGGACGGCGGAATTTACAGGTATTCCTTGAGCTGGCGCGAACGGCGCGGATGGCGCAGACGGCGCAATGCCTTGCTCTCGATCTGGCGGATACGTTCGCGAGTCAGACCGAATTTTTGACCGACCTCCTCGAGGGTGTAGGTGTGCCCGTTCTCCAGGCCAAAGCGCAGACGTAAAATACGCGCCTCGCGCGGCGGCAGGGTTTCCAGCACCGCCTCGATTTTTTCCCGCAGCATTTTGGTGTAGGCGCTCTGGATGGGCGAGGGGGTCAGCTGGTCTTCAACGAACATGCCAAGCTCAGAATCTTCCTCGTCATCGTTGATCGGACTTTCCAACGAAAGCGGCAGCCAGGAGACGCGCATCATCCAGTCGATTTTACCGGGGGTCACGCCCATCGCATCTGCCAATTCCTCATTGTTCGGGGCGCGCCCGAGCCTTTGCTCCATTTCGTGCGTCAGGCGGTAAAGCTGGCGAATGCGGTCCACCATGTGCACCGGCACGCGGATGGTGCGCCCCTGATCAGCGATTGCGCGGGTGATCGTCTGGCGAATCCACCAGGTGGCGTAGGTCGAAAAGCGAAAGCCGCGGCGGTACTCGTACTTCTCAACCGCTTTCATCAGCCCCAGATTGCCTTCCTGGATCAGGTCCAAAAATGGCACGCCGCGGCCGATGTAACGCTTGGCAATGCTGACCACCAGGCGCGTATTGGCCTTGATCAGATGCTCGCGAGCCAGCTCGCCGTCGGCAATTTGCTGCTCGAGTTCCTGGCGCCGCAGGGCCGAGGAACGGCCATTCAGGCGTTCCAGCCCCTTCTTGGCGAAGCGGCCCAGTTCGATGCGCTTGGCCAGATCGAGTTCCTCATCACTCGAGAGCAGCGGGACGCGCGACATTTCCTTCAGATAAAGACCAATGGTGTCGTCGCTGGAAATCGATTCCATCCCGTAGTAAGGCTCGATTTCATTCTCGGCCTCTAAAAGCGAGTCTTGCGCTGTTTCACTTTCGCGATCGAGGATATCCACGCCACGGCGGCGCAATGCAACCATGACCGCCTGCAGTCGTTCAGCATCGCGGCTCACATCTGGATAGATTTCGATCAAATCATCCGTGGTTAGATATCCCTGCACATCCGCTTTTTCAAGCAGCATGCTGAGTATTTCTGAACTTTGCGTTCTCCTGCCCGGATTAGCCACTCCGCCCTCCCGTCATTGACTTTCCCCGCTTAACAACCAAACGGAATTGAACCTCAGCAAGCCAGCCTTCCACCGATGGGATTCCATGCGGCTCATCACTCGCGCTCCGAATTAACCACAAAAATCGAGAGCCTAACCAGCATGAGGGCTGTTTGGCGATCAGACATAAAAAAGTCGAAGGTTATTTCCTGTGAAGTGAATTTTGTATGACCGGGGCATTACTCTTGGATGTCCTGCGCCTGATGTTCGCAAACCGTGATATTCAGGTTTTCACCGCACACCGTGCACAGGCCTTTACAATCCGGTCGACAAATCGATTTTATGGGCATCTCCAACATCAAATATTCGCGCACCAGAGGCCCCAGGTTGATTTGACCGTCCTCAGGCACATACAACTCGGATTCAGTGTTCCGCCGGTAGCGGAAAGCATACAACTCGGAAAAGTTAGTAACCAGGTATTGTGAATATTCCTCCAGGCAACGAACACATTCTTGCGTTAAGTATCCAGAAAATTCCGCTTCCACCAGCAACCCCTGCGGGGTCTTGCTAATGTGGGCCTTGCCTTTTAGTGAATTTAGTTCAAAATCAGGAGATAATTCAACGTCCGGCAGATCAAAATCAAAGTCGCGGTATGTACCGATCGGCTGATATATTAAGAAGCCTACGTTAATTCGCAGCGGGTAACGAGGTTGGGTCACGGGAGGGAATTTGTAAGTATAATGGCTGAACAGTGACATTATAGCATGAGGATTCTGACAAGTCAACTTTTTATGATTAATTTAATAAATATCAAGGAAATTGCCCATGCATATCCTGCTGGCATCCTCTAACCGCGGAAAAATCGTCGAAATCCAGGCTGTGCTGTCCGATT
Organism: Bellilinea sp.; assembly: GCA_034678305.1. Classification (GTDB taxonomy): domain Bacteria; phylum Chloroflexota; class Anaerolineae; order Anaerolineales; family Anaerolineaceae; genus Bellilinea. The sequence continues at coordinate 535 of JAXDCA010000027.1, read as the reverse complement.
TACCGCTCGAGATGGTCCTGCCGGCGGATATCGGCCTGCAGCTGCAAATCGAGGAGAGCGGAGCTACCTACGCGGAGAACGCTGCTTTGAAGGCCAGGGCTTACTGGCAAGCCAGCGGGATGATCACCCTGGCAGACGATTCAGGCCTGGAGGTGGAAGCCCTGGACGGCGCGCCCGGGCTGCATTCGGCCCGTTTTTCGCCCCTGCCAGGCGCGCAGGACGCCGACCGGCGCGCCCACTTGCTCAAAAAGCTGCGCGGTTACCCGCTTCCGGCAAACAGCCCCGGCTGGCCAGCGCAGTTCCACTGTTGGGTCGCGATTGCCGACCTGAAGGGGGAAATACAGTTAGCCGAAGGGCGCTGTCCCGGCTTCATCATCGACGAGGAGCGCGGCGCGCACGGATTCGGCTATGATCCGCTCTTCTATATCCCCAAATATGGCGGCACGATGGCCGAGCTGGGCCCGGAAATCAAGAACCGCATCAGCCACCGCGCGCGCGCCCTGCAGGCCGCCCGGCCGATCCTCGAGAAGTTGAT
>JAXDCA010000026.1:0-57751 GCA_034678305.1 Bellilinea sp. | reverse complement strand
AATACTGAGCCGCAACCGGTAGATCTGCTTTACAATAAAGCGGTACGGGAAGGGAGACCGCATGACCAAAGCAACTGCTATTGATACTGAATCTAAAGGGATCTTTGGCTGGCTGGGAGCGACACTCGTTCGTATTCTGGTCTCACTGATTGTCCCTGCGGTTACGTTTGTGATTTTATGGCGGGGTTACATCTTCTTACGCGATAGTAGCGCGCCAAAACTAATCATCGTGCTGGTGGCTATTGTTTGGGGTGTTGGTGGTGTTGCTCTGTTGTTTTACGTATCGAACTGGCTGGTCGAGCGGTTAGGACCAAAGTGGATGCGGCGCTTGCAGCCATTCATCTTCGTCGGCCCAGCCATTGTAATTTTGTTTTGGTTTTTAACCCTACCGACCGTCCGCACATTTGTCCTCAGCTTGCAGGATTCGCTTGGGCAGACCTTTGTCGGTCTTGAGAATTACAAGTTCGCGTTCACCGACCGGATCATGCTCGAGGCATTTCGCAACAACCTGCTCTGGCTCGTCTTTGGCACGGGTTTCAGCGTAGGGCTTGGCCTGCTGATCGCGGTGCTGGCAGATCGCAGCCGGTTCGAGAAAGCGTATAAAGCCATTATCTTTATGCCCATGGCGATTTCGTTCGTCGGCGCGGGCGTGATCTGGAAGTTTATGTATTCCTACCGCGGCGAGGGGGTCGGTATCCATGAGATTGGCCTGCTGAACGCGATCGTGATGGCCATTGGCGGAAAATCGACGCCCTGGCTGTTGATTCCACCCTGGAATAACTTTTTTCTGATCGTAATCATGGTCTGGCTGCAAACCGGCTATGCCATGGTGATCTTATCCTCAGCTATCAAGAGCATCCCGGTTGAGCTGCTGGAAGCCGCCAGGGTGGACGGCGCAAACGAGTTTCAGGTCTTTTTCAAGATCATGATTCCAACCATTGCCGGGGCAATTATGACCGTCACCACCACGATCGTCATCTTTAGTTTGAAGTTGTTTGATATCGTACGGGTGATGACAGGAGGCAACAACGGAACGAACGTAATTGCCAACGAGTTTTACATCGAGCAATTCACGTATAACAACTCGGGCAGGGCGTCGGCGATCGCGATTGTGTTGTTGATCGCGGTCATCCCGGTCATGATCTACAACCTGCGGCAGTTCAGAGAAAGGAAGGCGTTCTAATGGCTGTGAAGTCTGGAAGTCAAAAGAAAAACAAATTCCTTGGCAGCCTGTTCGTCAACGGCGTTCTGATCCTGATCTGTCTAGTCTGGTTGGTTCCTACTTTGGGCGTGTTCATCACATCTTTCCGCGAGCCTGAGGATTTGTTCGGCAGCGGCTGGTGGACGATCTTTCCTCACCGTACCTGGATTGAAACCGGTGAGATAAAAATCGATCCGGCAGTGGACGTGAACGGACCGATTCAGATCGAGGGGATCACCTCGACCTTTGAGCAGCTTCGTCAGGGCGTTGACCTGGAGGATGGGCGACAACTGACCTGGTATGGTAACAAGCGCACCCGACTTGTCAAGGTCTCGGAGCGCAGATGGGTCGGTTTTTCCACCAACCTGACACTCGATAATTATAAAAACACTCTAACCGGGAAGCCCATACGCTATATCGACGCATCCGGGAATGAGATCATCCGTCAGGGCAATGACCTGGGCGGAGCGTTCTTGAATTCGATTGCAGTGGCAGTGCCATCAACGATCATCCCAATCCTGATTGCCGCTTTCGCTGCGTACGGATTTGCCTGGATGAATTTTCCGGGTCGGAAAGTGCTGTTTATTCTTGTTATTGCCATGATCGTTGTGCCGCTGCAACTGGCGCTGATCCCGATCCTGCGCGACTACACCAAATTAGGCTTGAACGGCACTTACCTGGCCATGTGGCTGGCACACACCGGTTTTGGCTTACCGCTGGCGGTTTATTTACTGTTCAACTACATCGGCTCACTGCCGCGGGACATCCTTGAATCCGCCTTTATCGACGGAGCATCCCATTTCACCATTTTCCGCAGCCTGATTCTACCCCTGGCTGTGCCGGCGCTGGCTTCCTTCGCCATTTTCCAATTCTTGTGGGTCTGGAATGACTACCTGGTGGCGCTGGTATTCCTTGGAGACCGCAACCGGGTGGTAACCAGCGCGCTGGCTGCGATGGTAGGCGAGAAAGGCCAGGACTGGCACCTGTTGACCTCCGGGGCCTTTGTCAGCATGATCCTGCCGCTGACAGTCTTTTTCGCACTGCAACGATTCTTCGTGCGCGGGATGATGGCAGGTTCAGTGAAAGGCTGATCTCGAGAAGCATGGCTAAAGAATTATCGATACCTAGCAAGGCGGAGCGATCCCTCCGCCGTATTTTGCCTCGCTTGCAGGCGCAATTCGCCGGTTATGCTTCCGAGCACCCGCAGGAATGGCAGGTTTTTGTCCAGCGGCTCGAGCAGCATTTCGAGGCGTTGTTTGCCATTCTGCTTCACCTCTACGGCAGCCATTACGATTTCTTCTACCACCTCGAAGAGCTGCTGGTTCACCTCGCCCGCGCCTGGGTGGAGCGGAAGGATGAGTTGAAGAAGCTCGACAACCAACGCGAGGCTGATTCACTATGGTACCAATCCAACACCATGCTGGGTGGCGTGTGCTACGTGGACCTTTTCGCGGGCAATCTGGAGGGGGTGCGCGCGAAAATCCCATACTTCAAGGAATTGGGGCTGACCTACCTGCACCTGATGCCGCTATTCCGCTGCCCGCAGGGCGATAACGACGGCGGTTACGCGATCAGCAACTACCGCGAGCTGAATCCGGCGATCGGCACGATGGCGCAGCTCTCGCAACTTGCAGACGAACTGCGCCAGAACGGTATCAGCCTGGTGCTCGACTTTGTCTTCAACCACACCTCGAACGAGCACGCCTGGGCTATGCAAGCCCGTAATGGCGACGATGAATTCCAAGCGTATTACTGGATGTTTCCCGACCGGCAGATGCCGGACGCCTACGAAGTGCATCTGCGCGAGATTTTTCCGGAGGAGCACCCCGGCGCCTTCACCTATTTCCGCGACGTCGACAAATGGGTGTGGACCACCTTCCATACCAACCAGTGGGATTTGAATTACGACAATCCGCAGGTATTCAACCGCATGGTGGATGAGCTGCTCTTCCTGGCGAATCAGGGCGTGGAGGTGTTACGCCTGGACGCCGTGGCCTTCATCTGGAAGCAGCTTGGCACGAATTGCGAGAATCTGCCGGAAGCGCATATGCTGATCAGGGCATTCAACGCCGCGGCGAGGATCTCGGCGCCGTCTCTGGTTTTTAAATCGGAAGCGATCGTCCATCCCGACGATGTCGCCCGTTATATTGATCCAAATGAGTGTCAGCTCTCCTACAACCCGCTGCTTATGGCCTTGCTCTGGAACACTCTTGCCACGCGCGACACCCGCCTGCTGGAACATTCCATGGAAAACCGCTTCAAAATCCACCCGGAGTGCGCCTGGGTTAACTATGTGCGCTGCCACGACGACATCGGCTGGACCTTTTCGGATCAGGACGCCGCAGAATTGGGCATTCATGGCGGCGACCACCGCCGATTTCTCAACCAGTTCTACACCGGCGAGTTCCCGGGAAGCTTTGCCCGCGGGCTGCCGTTCCAGCAGAATCCCCATACCGGAGATGCGCGCATCAGCGGTACTTGCGCTTCACTGGCTGGCCTGGAAAAAGCCTTGCTTGAGGAAACCGAGCGGGAGGTCGAACTGGCTCTGCGGCGTATCCTGCTTATTCACAGCGTCATCCTGTCTATCGGCGGCATCCCGTTGATTTATTTGGGCGATGAAATTGGCACCCTGAACGATTATAGCTATCGGTCAGATCCCGCAAAAGCCCGCGACAGCCGCTGGGTACATCGCCCATACACCGATTGGAAAAAGTATGAGCTGCGCAAAGATGAGAGTACTCACGAAGGGCGTTTGTATCCGCGCCTGAAGCGGCTGCTCGTGATTCGCAAAGAAACCACTGCTTTCCTCGGCTCAGATACCGAGATCATCCGTTCTGGCTCGAAGCAGGTGTTTGGTTACATCCGTCAGGCTGGCGGGGAGCGAGTGCTTGTCCTGGCGAATTGCAGCGAGCAGCCGGTGAAAATCGACGGTAATGAAATTCGTCTGTACGGGCTTGGCTACGAATTCCTGAATCTGGTCAATCAGGAAAAATACAACGCCAAAGAACCGCTCGAGCTGGATTCTTTCCAGTTCGCCTGGCTGAAGGTTCAGGGTTGATCATTGAGGTCGATCAGGCCGCAAGCATATTTCATTACAAGAACCAGGTTGATTTAATTTTAACAATGGGGCAGCGTGAATGGAACTCCTAATGGCTTCGAATCAGCGCCCCGATTTTTTGTTGGCTGAAATTATGCCGCCGCAAGTTCGGCGATACGTACAATAACCTCGACCGATTTCTCCAGGGCGAACACTGGCACGTATTCATACCTGCCGTGGGCGTTATGCCCGCCGGTAAATATATTCGGGCAGGGCAGACCCATGTAAGAAAGGCGCGAGCCGTCGGTGCCGCCGCGTATCGGGGTCACCAGCGGCTGAATGCCGCTGTCGAGCATCGCCTGCCTGGCAAGCTCGATGATGTGCCAGACGGGCTCGATCATCTCGCGCATGTTATAGTACTGGTCGATGAGGCGGATATTGACCGTGCCTTCACCGTAGCGTTGGTTTAGCAGGGTGATACAGTCCTGCAAATATTTTTTCATGCCCTCGAATTTGGCGCGGTCGTGGTCGCGGATGATGATAAAGAGACTGGCTTCCTCGACGGTTGCATTGAATTCATTCAGGTGATAGAAGCCCTCGTAATGCTCGGTATATTCGGGGCGCTGGTGTTGCGGCAGCATATTGTTCAATTCAACCGCAACCTGGATGGCATTGATCATCTTATTCTTTGATTTGCCGGGATGGACGCTGCGCCCTTTGACCGAGATGTACGCTTTTGCTGCGTTGAAATTCTCGTACTGCAGCTCGCCAACCTCGCCGCCGTCAAGCGTGTAGGCGAAATCCGCGCCGAATTTAGCGACATCGAAGCGATCAGCGCCGTGACCCACCTCTTCATCCGGGGTGAAGGCTACGCGGATCTTGCCGTGCTCGATCTCGGGGTGGGCGATCAGGTGCTCGAGCGCTGCCATGATGGCGGCGATGCCAGCTTTGTCATCCGCCCCAAGCAGAGTGGTGCCATCGGTGGTGATCAATCGCTTGCCGACGTATTTATTCAGGTCGGGGAATTCATGCGGCGAGAGGACAATCCCGTTTTCCGCGTTTAGGACGATATCACCGCCCTGATAATCGACAAATTGCGCTTTCACATTTGCGCCGGCCATTTCATAGCTGGTATCCAGGTGCGCAATGAACCCGATTGTTGGCGCTGTTTTCTTTGTCGTCGCCGGCAGGGTTGCCATGAGGTAGCCGTTTTCATCCAGGTCGATTTCGCTCATGCCGAGCGAGCGCAGCTCCTCGACCAGCGCCCTTGCCAGCACAAGCTGACCAGGCGTGCTTGGAAATTCCTCGGCATCCATTTTTGCCCGGGTGTCGAAGGTAGTGTACTTAATGAAACGCTCGATAACGCTGAATTGCACAATTCCCTCCAAAGTAGAATGATACCCGTCAAGGGCTTAGTGAAGTTCCACGGGACGTTGCAATTATAATCTTGTTTGCCGGTGTTCACAGCCAGCTTTTGATCGGCAGTATATTCTTAGCGAGACCGAATATGGGATAATTAACGAAGTCCAATATAAACAGGGAATCTACCTATGGAAAAGTATCCGATTCCGATGGTTCCGGGTCCCGTCCGCGTGCCCCAAGCCATATTATCTGCCATGCAGGTCGATTACGGCTCAGGCGATCTGGAGCCTGAATTTCTCGACCTGTACAACCGCACCGAGCTGCTTTTGCGGCAAATCTATGCCACCCGTCATTCAATGCTGATCATGACCGGCGAGGGCATGCTGGCTTTGTGGAGCGCATTAAAGAGCACTATCCTGCCAGGCGAGCGAGTGCTTGCCATTGCAACCGGTGTGTTTGGCTACGGCATTGGCGAGATGGCATCCTCGATCGGCGCGCAGGTGAAGACCATTGCCATTCCGCACGATCGGACCATCTCCGATTGGTCTGCCATTGAGCAGGCAATTGCCGAATTCCGGCCGAAGATGATCACTGCGGTGCATTGCGAAACTCCCTCGGGCACGCTCAATCCGCTGGCGGAGCTTGGACGGTTGAAAGTCCGCTATGGCGTGCCTCTGCTGTATGTGGACGCGGTCGCCAGCGCTGGCGGCGCCGAGCTGCTGACCGATGAGTGGCAGATCGATCTGTGCCTTGGCGGTTCGCAGAAGGTGCTCTCTGCGCCGGCCATGGCTGCTTTTTTGACCGTCAGCCCGCCTGCCTGGGATATCGTCGATCAGGTCGGTTATGTCGGCTACGATGCGCTGAAGCCCTGGCGCGCTGCCCAGCGCGATTTTTATTTTCCATACACCCCCAACTGGCAAGGCGTGGCGGGTCTGCATGCCGCGGCTAAGCTGCTGCTCGACGAGGGGTTGGAGCATTCCTTTGCCCGGCACAGGGTGGTCGCTGCGCGCTGCCGCGAGCAAATCAGCGCGATGGGACTGAAAATCTATCCCGCGCCAGGGGCTGTGCCTTCGCCGACGGTCACAGCCGTGCATGTGCCAGAGGGCGTCTCCTGGGCTGAGCTCGACAGGCGCTTTCGCCAGCATGGGCTGGTGGTCGGCGGGTCGTATGGACCGTTGGCAGGCAAGGTTTTCCGCATCGGGCACATGGGCAGCCAGGCGGATATGAATCTGCTCGAGCGGGCGCTGGAGGTGATCAAAAAGGTCGTGGCAGGGATCTAAGGAGACCATGATTCATGCTTATCGCGCCTGCCGGCTTTTCGTCGAAGGGTATGCGATATGCATAAGGTTGGTATAATCTTTAAAGAGCTCAACAGGATTTTGTTCGCATTGATTTGCGCTGCAAAAGGAAAGTCGGCATGCCAGTCATTTCTGAAATTTCTGATGACCCTAAATATACGATTAAAACGGTCAGCGCGCGCACGGGCATCCGCTCAGTGACGCTGCGCGCCTGGGAGCGGCGTTATGAAGTGCTTAATCCACAGCGCGCGGATAACCGCTACCGGCAGTATTCCGACCGTGACATCGAGATTTTACGATGGCTGAAAGACCGGGTGGACAACGGCATTCCGATCAGCGCAGCCGCCAGCGAGTTGAAGAAAATGGCTAAGAAGGGCGAGTGGGCGGATATTATCCCCTCCGGTGTTGTTCCTCAATCTGGTCAACCTGCCTGGCCGGCGCAATATTATGCTGAACAGCTCTATCGGGTGCTGCTCAAGCACGATGAAATGCGCGCCGGCGAACTACTGCAGGAAGCGCTTGCCTCCTTTGGCTTGATTTCCACATTTATGGAGGTGGTGACGCCATGCCTGGTCGAAATCGGCGAGGCCTGGTACCGCGGATCCATTCTTGTCACGACAGAACATTTCGCCTCCGTTTTTCTGCGCGGAAAACTGCTGACCATGCTGCAGTCTTTTCCCGTGCGGCGAAGCGCGCCCAGCATTCTTATTGGCGGCGCGCCAGGCGAGCAGCATGAGATCGGCAGCATGATGATGGCCGTGCTGCTGCGAAGTGAAGGCTTTCGGGTCGAGTACCTTGGACCGGATATACCGCTCGATGATCTGGCGGATTACGCGAAAACCGAAAAACCGAAGATGATCATCCTGTCAGCGACGACGGAAACGGCGGCGCTGGAGCTGCGGTCGATGCAGGCGCTGATCAGCCGGCTTCGTCCAACGCCGATCTTCGCTTTCGGCGGGCGGGCGTTTAATTTACGATCCGAGCTTTCCAGCCAGATCGAGGGTGTCTTTCTCGGTGAAACGCTGGCGTCAGCAGTAGAAAATACCGCCCAGCTTTTGTCACAGCGAGCGCAGTGATTGTAAGGGGAGTAGTTAAAAGTCAATCGCCAGGGTGAGGGGGGCACCCAGGCGATTGACAACGTTATTATACAATATTCTTTGTAAAAATCAATAGTCAAATGTCAGACAAATAGGTTATTAAAATAATTTTAAGGTTGCCCTTGTTCATCCGGCGGATTGTTTTCTGCGATGAGTTCCTCGCGCCTGCGCCGGTAGGTCAGGATAATCCGGTCGCCTTGCAGGAATTTCTCGCCGCTGCGCAATGAGGTCTTTTTGGGGAGTTGAGTCGAAACTACGCGCAAATCTTGATTGCCGATATAGCGGCTGCTCAGGGCGCCGATCCAGTCGATTATTTTGCGTAAAACCGGCAGGCGCACCATGCGCTGGTAATAGCGCAAGTAAAACATGCCGTGCTCCTCGTCGATGGGTACAAACGCTACGAAAATGCGCAAGTCCGCGGTGATGCGGTTCTGCCAGATGTTGGGAAAGGCAAATTCCAGGAATGGCGGTCGGGTGGGGGGCGGCAACTCATCCGCTTTGCGCGGCGGCGCGCCGTCATCCTTGCGATTGTATACCCACATGCGGATGAAGTCATCCTCCAGGGTCACAATCGGGCCGTCAACGACGTAGCGCCCGCCGCGCCCAATGGTGTTGTCATGCACAAAAGGCAGGTGCATCACGTCCATCTGGTTTTCGACCATGCGCGAGTAATGCACAGGCCAGATTTGCTTGTAGCCGCTGTAGGAGAAGCTCTCGTCGATGTCGAACCAGCGCGGCGGGGGCAGATTTTCACGCGGTTGGCCCCACCAGATCCAGATCAAGCGGTGCGCTTCATGGACCGGGTAAGCCATTACACGCATGGCTTTGGGCGGTTCGCCGTTGCGTCCCAGCGCCGGGACATAGCGGCATTGACCGCTGGCGTCGTATTCGAAACCATGGAACGGGCAGGCGATCCGCTCGCCGCGGTGTTTGCCAGCGCACAGGCTGGCGCCAAGATGCGGGCAGCGGTCAGCCAGGCAGTGGACTTTGCCCTGGCTGTCGCGCCAGAAGACCAGCTTTTCGCTCAGGCGGGTGACGCCGACCAGTTTCCCGCGCGGCACTTCCTTTGAGTCAAGCACGACATACCACTGATTTCTGATCATACTCCCTCCACAGTTGGGAACAAATGATTGCGAAATGAATATCCAAATCTACTGCCGCGGGCGCGCTCTGGAGCTTTGATAGGCCCGCAGGGTGCGCTCTTTGGCCTCGCGGTGGTCGACCAGCGGGGCGGGGTAATCCTTGCCGATGACGCAGCCGCTGGCGCGCTGCACATCCTCCGGCATCAGCCAGGGCTCATGCAGGTGCTCCAGCGGCACACGGGCCAGTTCGGGCAGCCAGCGGCGCACGAATGCGCCTTGCGGATCGCAGCGCTTGCCCTGGCTGACCGGGTTGAAGATGCGGAAATAGGGGGCAGCGTCCGTGCCGACTCCGGCGGTCCACTGCCAGCCGCCGTTGTTCGCCGCCGGGTCGCCGTCGATCAATTGGCGCATGAACCAGCGCTCGCCATCCTGCCAGTCGATCAACAGGTCTTTGACCAGGTAGGATGCGGCGATCATCCGACCTCGGTTGTGCATCCAGCCCAGATTGTTGAGCTGGCGCATGCAGGCGTCCACCACTGGCACGCCGGTGCATGCCTGCTGCCAGGCGTGCAAATCGTCTGGAGCCTCCCGCCAGGGTATGGAGCGCAGCGAGGGCTGAAAGGCTGTTTTGAGTACCTGCGGGAAATGGTACAGCACCGCGTGGTAAAACTCGCGCCAGACCAACTCGTTGAGAAAAGTTTCCGCGCCGCGCCGGCTCTCCGCATCCTGCGCTTCCCTGATACACTGGTAAGCCAGCCACGCGGCTCGGCGGGGCGAGATCATGCCAAAACGCAGGTAGGGTGAGAGCATGGAGGTGCCCGGAAGATCCAGCCGGTCGCGGTTCTCTGCGTAAGTTCCTACGCTTTCGCGCAGAAAAGCTGCCAGGCGCAAGTTGGCCTCTTCCTCAGAGGCAGGGAAGCCGGACAGCAGGGCGCCTTCGGGGATTGGCTCGCCCTCCAGGCGCGGGCAGTCACCCAGCCAGCGCGGGGCGCTGTCTGGCGGCGAGGAAGGAAAAGGCAGCGCCTTCCAGACTTTGCTGAAGGGGGTGAAGACTGAATATGGTTTGCCGTCGGACTTGACCACCGCCGAAGGGTGATGCACCGTCGCCCCAAGGACGCGTTGTAGCGGCAGCGACTGGCCAACCTGCTGGTCGCGGCGTTGGGCATAGGGAGTGTAATCCTCCTCGGCGAAGATCTTCACTGCGCCGCTCTCCGTTAGGATTCTAGCCAGCACCTCGCGCGGATCGCCTTTACGCAGCAACAGGTCGCTGCCGCGGTCCATCAAGTCCTGGCGCAGGCGGCGCAGTCCGTTAAAGAGAAACGCCTTGCGTTTTTCCGCCGGTATTGCCATCAGATGCGGATCGAGCACGAAGACCGGCAGAATGCTGTAGCCCTCAGCCAGGGCGGCTGAGAGCGCGGCATTGTCGATCAAGCGCAGGTCGCGGCGGATCCACCACAGGGCAAAGGGCATTTTCTGATCCGGAGTTGTAGGTGGCGAGGGAGATGGGGATGGTTACCTTAACGGTAATATTGTATCAAATTCCGCTGAGAGGGCAGGATCATCCGTTTCACTCAAGTATAATGTTTTTAGATCCTTTACGATACCCCAGGAACTGTCTGAGAAGGGATTCGGCATGAAGAAAATTGCCATTTTAACGGGCGGGGGCGACGCCCCCGGTTTGAACGCGGTCATCCGCGCGGTGGTCAAGACCGCTGCGCAGGAATATGACTGCCAGGTACTTGGCGTGCGCGATGGATTCGACGGTTTTGTCAATCCGGGCGGTGTTTACCCACTGGGGTTGAACGATGTCCGCGGCATTTTGCCGCGCGGCGGGACGATTCTCGGCACGGCTAACCGCGGCAACCCTTTCGCGCGCAAGGTCATCCGCAACGGGGTGGAAGTGGTCGAGGACATCTCCGCGCCGCTGATCGCCAACATCCGCGCGCTGGAGTTGGACGCGCTGATCGTGGTAGGCGGGGACGGCACACTGCACATCGCGCTGGAAATGTTTCAGTTGGGAGTTCCGGTGATCGGCGTGCCGAAGACGATCGACAATGACATCGGCGGCACCGAATACACCTTTGGCTACGATACCGCTTTGAATACCGCCATGGACGCGATTGACAAACTGCATACAACCGCCGAGGCTCATCACCGCGCGATGGTGCTGGAATTGATGGGCCGCGACGCCGGCTTCATCGCGCTCGGAGCTGGCATCGCCGGTGGCGCGGACGTCATTCTTATCCCGGAAATTCCGTTCAGATATGAAGCAGTCTGCGCCAAGATCCGCTCGCGGGTCGAGTCGGGGGCTAATTTTAGTATTTTGGCAGTGGCTGAGGGAGCGCACCTGGCTGGCATGGAGCAAATCTATGCCAGCAGCGGCGACTCGGTTTATGTGCCGCGCCTGGGTGGGATTGGTCAAGCGGTTGCGAACGCGATCGCTGAGCGGACCGGGGTCGAGTCGCGCGTCACCGTGCTGGGGCATCTACAGCGCGGCGGCAGCCCGAGCGCCTTCGACCGCAGCCTGGCAACCCGATTTGGCGGCGCGGCAGTTCGTCTGGCAGCTGCCGGCAGGTTCGGGCGCATGGTAGCGCTGCAAAGTGGGCGGATTGTGGATGTTTCGCTGGAGGAAGCGCTGGCCAGCCCGCGCCGGATAGATTTGAACGGCGACGCCGTGCGTACCGCGCGGGGATTGGGGATTTGCCTGGGGGATTAATACCATCCGTACAACTGATGGTGCACGGCGCTGAGGGCGCGCACCTGTTCAGCGGCATGGTAGGATGAGCGCACCAGCGGACCGCTCTCCACCCAGCGGAAGCCGATGCTCAGCCCGTAATCCTTGATTTCGGTAAATTCTTCGGGAGTGTAGTAGCGCTCGATGGGCAGGTGTTTGCGACTGGGCTGCAGGTACTGCCCGACAGTCAGGATGTCCACGCCCCACGAGCGCTGGTCACGCATGATCGCCTTGACCTCGTCCATCGTCTCCCCCAGCCCGACCATGACGCCGGACTTGGTCAACACCTGCGGATCGAGCCGCTTGGCGTTGGTCAGCGTAGCGGCTGCCCATTCGTAGCGGTCCTGCGGTTGAACACGCTTGAACAAGGACGGGACGGTTTCGACGTTGTGGTTGAGGATTTCGGGACGGGCGTCCATGACCATGCGCAAGGCCTCGATGCTGCCCTTGAAGTCTGGGATGAGCACCTCGATCGAGCAGCCGGGCAGCAGCTGGCGGATGCGGCGAATGACCATGGCGAAGATCGGCGCGCCGCCGTCTTTGCGGTCGTCGCGGTTGACCGAGGTGATCACCGCGTGCTTGAGGTTCATCGCTTTGACCGCCTGGGCGACCCGCTCGGGCTCCAGCCAGTCGAGCGCCTTGGGGCGTCCGCGCTTGACGTCGCAGAATCCGCAGGTGCGGGTGCAGACGTCGCCCAGCATCAGGAAGGTGGCTGTGCCGGCGCCCCAGCACTCGCCCATGTTCGGGCAGCCGGCCTCTTCGCAGACGGTGTGCAGGGCTTTGCGGCGCATCAGCTGCTGGAGCTGCTCGTAGGTCTCGCCGCTGGGCGCGCGGACTTTGATCCACTCCGGGCGGCGCAGCGGGGTGGTGTCGATCTTGTCGGGGTTGACCCGGTCGCGGGTTGGTTGAGTTGGCATGCGAATCTCCAATGGAGGATTATAACCGGGGAGAACCCTGGGTGTCACGTGTCAGGTGTCACGGAGTGCGTATGTGTTTTGATGTTTCAATCGCATGTGATGCTGTATGCAGTTCTACTGTGCAATGGTGATCATTTGCGCGCGCTGCAGGTGCGCTTAAAATTCGTGTTTACGGTTGCCAGGAGAGCGAGGGTATCAAGCCGAAAACGCCGGTCAACGACGTTTTCCCGCTGCCGTCAGCGTTCATCAGCATCGTTTCCCATTGATTCTGATTCTCGGTCATGTAGATGATTTTTTCACCATCCGGCGAAAACGACGGCCAGTAATTTGCTGCTCCCGAATCTGCGGTCAGGTTGACCTGCCCGCTGCCGTCTACATTCATCAGGATAATGTCATTCTTCTCTCCCTCCCGGCGCATGAACAGCACTTTCTGACCGTCGCGCGACCAGGCGGGGTATTTATCGTAGCCTGGTCCGCTGGTCAGCTGCTGTTTCACGATACCGGTTTTCGAGAAGCGGAGTACACTGATCGTCCCGTTGCGGCCATCCCAGACCAGCAGGCTGCCGTCTGGAGAAAATCCAGCGGGCACGGCATCGATAGGCCCTTCCAGCAGTGCGTCTATCTTTTTATTATTGACATTCACTCGATAGATATTGGGGTTCTCTCTGGCGTTCATAAACAGGATGGACTTGCTGTCAGGATCCCAGGTGAAACCAGCATAATACCCTGGCGAATTCGTGAGGTTGGTCACCTTAGAGCCATCCGAGCGGACGACAAACAAGTCGACGATTTGCGCCTGATCAATTTGACCGGTTTGACCAGCCAGAGATATCCATTTCCCGTCTGGTGACCAGGCCATCGGGCGGTCAGGATTGCACAGGCATCCAGGGAGTTGGTCGGTTAACAATTTTTGATCAGAACCGTTGGAATCCATAATAAAAAGCTGGTCTTTCCCGTTGCGATTCGAACAGAAAGCAAGGCTGGAACCGTCTGGCGAATAAACCGGGCAGGTGTCATCGCCCGGATCGTTGGTGAGTTGCGCTGTCAGGTTTCCATCGGTATCGCCGGTGAAGATGTCTGCTTGCTCATTCAATTCCATGGAAAATGCAAATGCGGCCGGCGCCTCTGGCGGGCGTTCAATCGGCGAGCGAATAGGCATTTGCGTCCCTTCAGATTGGGGGCTGCTCTCCGCAGGGGCGCCGCTTGGGGGCAGTGCGCAGGCTGATAGCAGGGTCAAGGCGGTCATCATGAGCAAAAAACCAAAAGCGGACAGTCTCCTGGGCTTCATACGCGGCTCTCCTGAACAACAACATCATAGCACGGGCTGCGGCTCAGGGTGATATCCAATTTGATCCGTTTCTCAAGCGATTAAGAATTGAATTTCCTAGCGGCCGCGCACCTTGTACAAGCAGAGGTTGCGGGTTGCACGGAGTCTGTAATGATGTGAAAATTAGGCGGGACAATCGAGGAGAGATGCGGAAATTTATATCCAACCAGGCGCTATTAGCTCTGATCGTTCTATTCAGCGGAGCGGCGGGCGGTCAGCTTCTGGCGGAAGGGACACCCGAGGATATCGTTAAAGCGGGACGGTCGTACACCGGACAGTTTCTGCAGAAGGTGCTGTAGTCGCAACTGCCCTTGAAGTCCGGGCGATGTATCCTTGATACAAGGCATCTCCACTCAAAAATGGTCAAGGATGCTTCACCCCCACTTAACCAAAATCCTACATAGAACATGCCAATGATAGCGCCACGCGCTCTCGGCGGGCGCGGGCTTCCTCGGAGACCAACCGAACTACCGGTTTGTTTGCCATGCGTGGCACCGATCGCGAACTGATGCCTTTTCCTCGATCGCGCCAGAATGGATATGGATATCGGAACGGCTCAGGAGCAAGTTGGTGGATTCAAGCCATCCGCTTCTCGGCAGAATGCGAGGATTTAATTATCCAGGTTCACATTTCAAGGTAGGTTCAAAGAAACGAAACTTGCTGATTTATCTTTTGCGTTACATAGTGATTGCTGCTCTATAAATACTTAACCGATTTTTGGATTCTTGCTCACAGAAATTTCGATTGAGTGAAAAATGTGTATAATGTTTTTAGGATGGAGCATTATTAACTAATAGCGTCGTTTTCATAGCTTCTTATTATTGCTCGACGGCGCCCGTCAGAAGGATATCTTTCCGGCTGAGGTGGTGTACCATGAAGCGTTTACGGCGTTCTTTTTTCCTGGCGGTTTGTTTTATACTGATGGTTCCGTTAACGATATCCGCCTCCTCGTCATTGACCGCGCCTCCAGCCAATGCCTTTCTGGATTTCCAACCGATTAAACGTGGAGAAGTGTCGGTCCAGACGAGCTCGTGCACTGACTATATTGTGAACGGCAGTTTTGAGACGGGCACGTTTATGGGCTGGACCACAGGCGGCAGCCCTCAGGTGATCAATACCGGCGGCCACACCGGCTGGCACAGCGCCCTGTTGGGCGGGATCAACCAAGATTATGACGAAATTTCCCAGGAGGTCGCCTGCCCGTATTATGGCGATAAAGTCGTCGTGCACGCGTGGGTTTACATGTCGACAGATGACTGGGAGGAGTGGGCAGACTGGTTCCAACTCGCAGCTTATAACAACCTGGGGGCAGCGGGATATTCCTATTACTATAACAACAACCAAGAGGATATGTGGTGGCCCTGGAATTTTTCATCAAGTGGATCTGGCGCTTGTACGCCCGGCGATACCTGGACAGTTCGTTTCAGATCTGAGACAGACGGGTCTCTTCCGACCACATTTATTGTGGACGATGTATCCCTCGAGGTCTGTTGCCCGGAGGATGCTTACGAGCCGAACGACAGCTTTAACGCAGCTTATGCGGTCAGCCCGGGCGATTTCAGCGTATGGCTGTGTCCAAATTACGATGAGGATTGGTTTCAATTCAATGCATCTTCCGGGAAGATCATAGAGGCTGATCTTACCAACTCAGGAAACCTGGATGGCAACCTCTGTCTATACCGGCCTGACGGCACCCAAGCGGCCTGTTCGACCAATCCAGGCGCGGGGGAACCCGAGCAAATCGAGCACGTTGCTAACCAGAGCGGTTCCTGGCGAGTGCGGGTTTTTGATCCCACCGGCGGCACCAGCATAGAGGCCGGCCAGCTCCACATCGAGATTCGCGACCAGTCGACACCCACGAATACGGCTACCTCAACCCCCACGCGGACGGCCACCCCTACGATAACACAGACAACTACCCCAACGACAACAGGGACTACCACGCCTATGATCACCCGAACGGCTACTCAAACATCCACGAGAACCGCTACCCCAACAATTACCCGAACTCCCACCCCTACGACTACGCGGACTGCCACCCCGACAGTTACCCATACGCCTACCTTAACCTCTACGCCAACCATTCCGGTTGGCTGTTCCGACCTATTGAGGAACGGTGATTTCGAGACTGGCAGTCTGCCGCCCTGGGGGATAGATAGTTACGCGGGTATTTCATCAACGGGACGTGATAGCGCCTACAATGCCTGGCTGGGCGGGCATGACAATGCCGAGGCAGAAATTTTCCAGTGGGTCGACGTGCCGGTTAGCATCGATACCACGCGGTTTGCTTTCTGGTGGCGTGCTGATACAGCCCTGGAACAATTGGATGATTTTCTCTTGGTGCTGGTACAGTACGATAGCCAGGCAGACCAGATCTATACCCTGCCGGCGATAAACCCGGTGAACCAGTGGCGCCGCACGGAGTTGGACTTGAGTGCCTACGCCGGTATGCATGTGCTGGTTACCTTCCATGCCCACACAGACAGCGCATTCCCTACAACATTTCGGGTAGACGATGCCGCTCTGCTCGCCTGTCATTCCGACTCGGTATACTTGCCATTGATACGGCGGTAAAACTCAGGAAATCGATTACCAATTTTTCGCGTATCAGCGCCAGCGTCCTGGCGACCCGCTCCAGCTTCTCGCGGGCTTCTTCCGCTACCTGCCGGACGGCCGGATGGCGAACCGCGCCAAGCAGCATCCGCGGATCGACGATGGCATCCTCGATTTGCCCATCCTCCAATTGGCGTACGGTGACATTGCAGGGCAATAGCAGCCCAACTTCGGGGGCGGCGCTTCAATCGAAGAGGCGCGCACAGTCGCGGTCAATGTGGTCATTTTTGTGGAAATATTCTATCTTTTCAATTCCCGCTCGCTGACTCGCTCGCCGTTTAAATCGGGCTTTTTCTCGAATCCTTGGGCGGTTGGCGGTGAGGTCCTCATAGTACTGATCCAAATATTGTTCACTTACGCACCTTTTATGAATAAACTCTTCGGCAGCACGCCGATGTCGCTGTATTTATGGCTGGATGTACTGGCGGTCAGTATTGCAGCATATATACTGATCGAAATTGAAAAGTGGCTGCGGCGCAGGCGTGAGAAAGTAGAGGTTCCTAGCAGCAATGCCATGAATCGGGTAATCGACAGCCCATGACACAAGCCGCAGGATAGTGCTGCTATTTCTTCGTCAACCCCATGATCACCCCCAACGCCAGCGACCAGAGCGCCGCCAGGCCGATCTGGTAATCGGTTGGCAGAGAAAAGGTTACCGTGTGCGCCGGGATCCAGAACCAGAGCAGCGTCTTCCAGGCCGTGGTGATGCCGGCGAAACCCTTGCGCCTGAGAATCAGGTTGTCCTCCAGGCGATGGAAGGCCATCATTTGCGGACCGAAGAGTACATTGGTGAAGGTCGAGACGGCAAATGCCCAGCCGATGCCGCTGCCCAGGAAAGCCGGCAGCAGTTTGTGCTCGAGCAGCGCGGCGGTGAAGCCCTTCATGCCGGCAAAGCCGTATTTGATAATCACGCCGAGCAGCGCCCAGGCGAACACCTTGCCGAGCAGTTGCAGCGTCGTGCAGGGCAGGGCGGGACGTTTGGCTTGCAGACTGGCAGAGATGACCTCTCCAAGCGTGCCGAGGATGGCGAATTGTATGGCAGCGGAAAGGATGGGATTCTGAGAGACCCAGGCGGCGTAGGTTTCCATGTAAGGCTCCAATGTGGGGAATGACGTGCACGAAGATTCTATCAGCGATTCAAATTACGGATAGAAAATATCGCAAGAGGAATAATGAATGGTGAATTGACTGCCTGTTTACCTGACCAGCAGCACCGGGCAATTGGCGTGGGCGACGACCTTTTGCGATTGGCTGCCGAGCAGCGCGCCAGCCAGCCGGCCGAGACCACGCGTACCCATGATAATCAGGTCATTGTCCCGCACTTCAGCCACTCTCAGCACCGCTTCAGCCACCGGCCCTTCCAGAATCTCTTTCACTAATTTTCCAGGCAGTTCCCCAACCTCGGTCAAGGCCCCATTGAGGATTTGTTCGGCGAGCATCTTCTGATTTGACAAGAATACGACCAGGTTGGTATCGCCAAGATAGTTTGGGACCGGATCAAAAACGGTTACGACGATCAGATCAGCCTGAAGACAACGGGTCATTTCTCCAGCGATGCGGGCAGCTTTGGACGCATGCTCCGAGCCGTCGACAGCCAACAAGATGTTTTTAAACATGCTACACCTCCCTGTTAAGCTTTTGGTAAATCCATTATAAGAAAAATACCGAGACCATCCAATAACCCCCAGATGTAATTACCCGATTTAATCAATCGAAAGAGGACACGGAGAACCTTTACTATCTCTGCGTCCTCCGCATCCCCGTGGATATTAATTTATTTAGATCGAGACAGGCGACACCCTAAGAGGATTTAAACGCCGGCAATTCGCGCGTTTGCCCGCCGACGGCGATCACATAATAGGGCATCCAGGCTACGCCGAACAGATCGACGTAGATATCTTTTTTATACGGGGTCACGGGCAGCTCGATTTCCTTGCCCGCTACCTCGGCCCAACGTTCGTTGATATCCTCTAAAGCAGACTGATGTTCGGCTTCGATGGCTTCAAGCTGTTTTTCGAGCGCTTCTAGCTCGGCTTGCTCCTGTTTCAACTCGGCTTTGGCCTGGGCAGTCATGCGCCGCTTGGTCAGGTTGGATGAAATGGAGCGCTTACGACCGCCAAGTACACTGAACAACAACTCAGCGCCCTTACCGGCTTCCTCCAGGCGACGCTGGCCAAGCTCTTTTTCCTGGCCTTCCACTTCCATCTCCTGGCGCTTGATTTTGAGTTCCAGGCTACTGAGTGTCTTTTTGTGAGCAGTCTCGACCTTGTCGATTTCAGCCTGCATGGCGTTTTTTGCCGCCTTGCTGCACATCTCCTTGAATTCAGCGGTAGAGGTTTCAGGGCCGGCGTAGACCTTTAGGGCTTCATTGACGCGTAAATTGACGGCGCTGGCTCGGTAAACCCACTCTTCGAAATCACTCCTGAAGCCAGCCAACTGGCGCGCATCGCTGATCCAACCCGGCAGCGGTGAAAAGCGCGCGCCGGGCAGAGCTGCGCCGGTCAACTGCTCGCGGCGGTAGGCATGATGGACGAAATCCTCCCAGGACACTCGCTGGCCGCGCGTTTCCTGTGCCAGCGAGGCAATCTGGCGGGTCAGGTTGAGATTATACTTTGGCAAGATATAGTTGACCTCCGCCTGGGCATATATACCCGCGCGATAGATGATGCCGCTTTGCTGTATCTGAGCATCAGCGGGAATGCGGTTGGAGGTTAGCGCCTCACCGAAGGGCTGATCGTTGGGAATGAAATATTCCTCCATGCCCGAAGGGACAGCCGGGCGGGTAGTTGAGAGAAACTCGCCGCCAGCAGCGACAGGCGCCGGAGCTGGCGCGGCAGCTGCAGCCGCAGCGGTTGGTTTGCCTGCCGCGCCCTTTGAGATTTCAGACGCCTGAGGAAGCAGCTTCATTAACACTGGGATTTGCGAGCGAGTCAGCGGGCCGGCCAGATAATTCAACGCCCAGCGCGTTTGGAAGATATGCGGTTTTTTCTCGTGCACATTGTGCAGCAAGAAGGTACGTTTACCCAGGCGCGAGATCAAAACATCGACCTCGCGGCGGTCCAGTCCGCCTCCAGCAGAATCCAGACCATCCAGCAGGCGCTGCTTATCCTGGTCGGTTTGCAGTCGGCCAATCATCCAGGTGCCGGCATTGGAAAGGCCTTTGTAATCCACATCGACCGGGTTTTGAGTAGCCAGCAGTAAACCAATGCCGAAGGCGCGGGCCTGCTTGAGCATGCGCAGCATCACCACCCGCGAGGGCGGGTTGGCGACTGGCGGCAGGTAGCCGAGGATTTCGTCGAAGTACACCAGCGCGCGCAGTGCCGTTGTGCCGCGTTGAGCGCGCATCCAGGATTCGATGGCGGCAAACAGCAAGGTGACAAAGAACATGCGCTCCGATTCGCTCAGATGCGCCAGGTAAAAAATGCTGTGGCGCGGTTTTTCGGCCGGCGTGTAGAGCAGCGCGTCCGGCTCGAGCGCCTGGCCGTCGCGCCAAACTTCGAAGGAGGGCGATGCCAGGAAGTTGTTGAGCAGCATGGCCAATTCGAAGCGGTCTTTTTCGGGGAAGAAACTGTTCACCGGGAAAGCGCCAAGCCGTTCGAAGGGCGGGGTCTGCGTCTGTAAAATCAGCTCAGTCAGGTCGAGTGAATGCTCCTTGCTCCATGCGTTCTCGAGGATGTTGGAAAGCAGGATGTGCTCGCGTGAGCGCAGCGGATCAATGTTGGTCAGGCCGATCAATCCGAGCAGCGCGGTGACGATGGTCGATATTTTCTCGCGCAGAATCTCGCGGTTATCCTCCCAGGGCAGGCCGGGGGCTGCAAAGGATGACAGGATATTCACCGGGGTGCCGGCCGTCGAACCGGGGGTGTAGATGCCAAAATCCACCGATTCTTTGAGAATGAGTAATTGATCGCGGCCCAAGCCCCAATCTGCCAGACCCTTGCTCCACTGGGCTGCAGTTTCTTCAGCCTTTTGGGCGATGGTCTTGCCCTCGCGGCGGGCGGCATCCGGGTCGATCCACGGCTCGAAATCTCCGGGAAGCAGGTCCGGGAAGTGCAACAGCAAGTTAGTCAGGTCTCCCTTTGGATCGATTATGATCGCGGGAATGCCTTCGATGGCAGCTTCTTCGAGTATACCTACACCCAATCCGGTTTTGCCCGAGCCGGTCATGCCGGTGATGATGCCATGCGTCACTAAATCAGCCGGGTCGTACATCAACGGCTCATCGGTGAGCTTGTTCTGCTCCATATCGAATATTTTGCCAATAAAGAACTCTCCATCTTTGGATGAAGCCATAAGGTTACCTCCTGGCGGTTAATGAATAAAGCTCATAAATGCCCCCGAAATCTCGTGGAGCTGGCAGTTCTTTGAGTAAGTCATTTAGCGCCAATAAAGTTGCATGCGGGTGATGCGGATCATCTGCCGTCAACATGAATTGTACACCAGAACGGTATACAAGGAGATGGGTGATCCCTTCCTGCCGCCAGCGGTCCAGGATGAGATCGGAATCACCTAACTCGGTATAATCGCGCACCCAGCGGTCGATCATTTCATCTGGCAGGCAGACTGGGGCGCAGTACAGGCTGCGCGGATCGTAGATCAGCTGCACCCGGCTGCCTTCCGGCAGTTGCGTAACGGCTTGCATTGCCGGCTGGAACGCGCCGAGATTCTCGGCGAGATAATCCTCGTCGGAGACAATTCCCAACGCGGCTTGCGGGGCGCCTTGCCTGAGGGTGGTGATGCACACATCGAGCGTGTTCAGCCCGAGGACCAGCAGAACAAGCGCAGCAAGGATGCGTCCCAGGCGGACTTTAGGCAGCGACAATCCTTCAACGCCATGAAAACCGTAAGCAGCCAGGATGGAAAAAGAAGCGAAGAATGAGAAAAACAAGCGGGTTTGGATCAGATAGCCGGAAAATTGGTTGCCAACCGCCCAGATCAGCAGCCCTGTCAGAGCGATCACAACCGCATTTTGCAAAGCCGCGCGTTGATCATCTGCGAGTTGTTTACGGGCAATCCAACATAATCCGCCCAAACCGAGCAGCAATGGTCCGATCGATACGCCGTAGCCGTCGGCCCCTTCGACGCCAATCACTGTGGCGCGCACAGGCAGCAGGAAGAAATCCAGCCAATTGCCGTAAGGCGGCGTGCCCTGGAAGTTGGCTATGCGGATCGCGGTCATTGCGCCGGCGGGGAAGAAGAATGGATAGAGGGGATTGCCGGTGGTAACCAGGTTTTTGATTAACCAGGGTAGCGCGAAAATCGCGGCTGCCAATCCATACTGCAGTGCAGCAGGGAGGAAAGCCGCGCGGCGTTTCCAGGCGTGCCAGCCCAGCGCCGCCAGGGCAGCCAGAGCCAGCGCGCCAGCCGTGTATTTGGTCGTGAAAGCCAGCCCGGCGAAGGCGCCAGCCAGCCAGAGATGCGCGCGTAATCCATCCTGCCGCCAAAGATCGAGGGCAACCAGGCAGCCAAATCCGAAGAACAGCCCAAGCCAGTCGGAATATGCCCAGGCAGGTGAAAGGAGGAGGGTGTAGCCAGCCAGCAGCGAGCCGACGCCAGCCCAGGCTGGTGACGAGCCGATGCGCTGGCGCAGGTACCCCAGCAATCCAAGGGCGGTCAGCGGGGCGACGCTCCAGCTCAGCACGGTGGCAGCCTGACGACCGCCAAGCGCGATTGCCCAGGTGTAGAGCATTTCAGCGGTTTGCGGGTGCCCGCTGGTGGCAATCCAGGGCAGATATTTCACCCGGCCAAGGCGCAGGTAAGCTTCGGGCAGGGTAAGGTGATAGGCCAGTGCGTCGTATTTTAGCGGCGGCGCCAGCGCCACGCACAGCGCAGCAAAAAGGCCAACCGACAGCAAGATGCCAATTGCCTGACCGAAACGACCGCTCTCACGCCAGAGCTCGCCGAGCGCCCCAAACTGGCGCAGCCAGGCCGGGATGGAACGCCTCAGCAGTGCCACCATAACAGGGATCACTGCAAAGAACAGCCAGCGCGGCGCGCCAGCTGTTGCGCCGACCAGCAGCACTCCCAACCCGAGCAGACCCAGGCCGAGGCTGGCCTGCAGGGATAGGCGCGCCAACGGGTGCAGGCCAGGCAAGGGCGCCAGGCGCAGTCCCAGCCCGCCGGCCAGCGCGACCAGTATCCATGCAGCTACCAGCCGCCAGACTAACAGCAGCAGGTCTAGCGCCAGTTGCGGGGTGAGCGGCTTGTGAATCCAGTAGTAGAGCAGCAGGGCGGTGAAAGGCAGAAGCAGGGCGAGCAGCCCCAGCAAGAAAAGGGTTGATTTTTTCATGAAATTAATATCGACGCTGAAATGTTTTGAAATTAATTATAGTATGTAAGCGCGCAGCACCCGCATCAAAGCCGTAATCAATCCTGGCCTGGCTGCGGATGCTGCCGCTTGCGAAAACAAGTCTTTTAAATCACAGCACGCCGGGGACGCCGACCCCGGCATGCTATTAAGGAGGAGAAGAAGAGAAGTCGCCCTTTTCAAATCCCATCATAACAGAAAGCATGTTCGATTGCTTGACGCGAAACCTACGCTTCCCCTACGCTAGACTTGCATTCACATTACGGAATAGCATATAGCGGCTGGACTGATCCGCAACGGCGGTAACCGGTCCTCCTATGTAACTCACGGTTTCCTCTTGATACCCATGCAAGCAGCGCTGCAGAGGTGCTCGAAATGACAGGGACGTTTTATGTGCGTTAATGGGAGCACGATATTGTCATTCCAGCGAACGAAGCGAGGAGAATTCTTAATTTAGATAGAAAGATTTCTCGCTGCGCTCGAAATGACAGGGGCGTTTTATGTGCGTTAATGGGAGCACGATATTGTCATTTCGGCGAGCGAAGCGAGGAGAAATCTTAACTTGGATATCAAGATTTCTCGCTGCGCTCCTAAAGAACATGAAGAATCTGGTGGGTGCCACCGCGAGCGAAGCAAGGCAGTTTTTTGCCAGCCTAGAGATTGTTTCAGTCGCTTCGCTCCTTCGCAATGACATCTCCTCAGAAACGCGGAGGTGTACTTGCTAGAAATACACTCAACTTGGTGTTAATCGAAATTACCACTGCCGGACGCGATCAACGATTGTGTAGTAAACTTACTGATACACCCAGCGTTAAAGAACACCTTATTCCAGGAGCACAGATGAGCGAGCGAAGCCTTACTCTCCTCTGGTCGAAGCAAATGCACGCGACGCTCGCCGGCCCGCTGACCGTCTTCGTTTCAGCGGATGGGCTTGCCCAAATCACCTTCGGTCTGCTGCCCGAGCTGCCGCCTGAGGATGCAGAGATCGCCGACATGTTGGCGCTGATCGTTCAGCAGTTGGACGAGTACTTCCGCGGCGAGCGCCGCGCTTTTGATTTTCCAGTCGACTGGAGCGGGATGGGGGATTACCAGCGCGAGGTGCTGCGCGCCTGTTATGCCATCCCTTACGGCCAGGTGCGGACCTATGGCGCTTTAGCGCGTCAGACCGGCCGCCCTAAGGCTGCCCGCGCAGTGGGCAACATCATGGCGGCCAATCCCATTCCGATTGTCATCCCCTGCCACCGCGTGATCGGCTCGGACGGCCGCCTGCACGGCTACGGCGGGGGATTGGATGTCAAAGCCCGCTTGTTGAGACTCGAAGGAGCGCAATTTGCCGATTAAAAGCTGGCTCAAGTTTATCTACCTTGGCATTGCCTGGGGCTCAACCTTTCTTTGGTTGAAGATTGCGCTGGAGGAGCTCAGTCCGCTAACGCTCAATGCGATCCGCATGGCCATCGCTTCGCTATGTTTGTATATCCTGGTTCGTCTAACCCGCTCGCCCTGGCCAGGAAGGAAATATCTGCCAGCGATAGTATTTCTGGGAATCATTAACATCGCGCTGCCCTTCGTGTTGATCACCTGGAGTGAGATGACGATCTCTTCCGGATTAGCGTCCATTCTAAACAGTACCATCCCGTTGTTTACGGTCATTCTGGCGTTTTTCTTCGTGCCGGATGACCGCTTCAGCCTGGTCCGAGGGGCTGGATTGGCGCTTGGGTTCGGCGGGGTAGTGTTGTTGATGTCCGCCCGAGTCGGGGAAGGTATGGGCGTTGCGCAATGGGGGACACTAGCCATGCTGCTGGCATCTCTTTCGTATGCGGTCGCTTCTATTTATGCTATGCGTAAAGTAGGGCCGGCAGCGCCGGTTATGATCGCCTTTGGACAGTCCATCTTTGCCAACCTGGCTCTTTGGCCGCTGGCGTTATTATTCGAGTCGCCGCTGCGACTTCCACATCTGCCGATTACCTGGATTTCGATGGTCTGGCTTGGTGTTTTAGCGTCTGGAATTGGCACCGCGCTGTATTATTTTCTGTTGCGGGAGGTCGGCCCCACTCGCACAAACCTGACTGCTTACGTTTTTCCGCTGGTCGGCGTGCTGCTCGGTTGGCTGTTCCTCGATGAGCAGATCAGTTGGTGGATGATCGCAGGCGGACTGCTGATCATCTCCGGGGTGGCGCTGGTCAATGCAAGGATTACCGTAAAACGACCACCGCTGGCCAAGATGGATAGATTGCAGTGAGCGAGCCCCTGAATGGCTATCGCGCTGGCTATGTCGCCCTGGTTGGGCGTCCCAATGTGGGCAAGTCAACCTTGATGAACTACTTGCTCGGGCAAAAAATCGCCGCTGTTTCACCGCGTCCACAGACCACCCGCCAGCGTCAGTTAGGCATCCTGACCCTGGATAACGCCCAGGCAATCTTCATGGATACACCCGGGCTGCACATACCGGCTCATAAGCTCGGTGAATACATGAATCTGGTTGCGGAGGATGCGCTCAGGGAAGCGGATATCATCGTTTGGCTGGTCGAGGCGAACAGCCTGCCAACCGATGAAGACCGGCTGATTGCCGAGAAACTGCGCACGCTGGTGCATCCGCCGCCGGTGCTGTTGGCCTTGAATAAAATGGATCTGCTGCCTGCGGAGGAGTTATCCGAGCGCATGGCAGACTACCATGCTCTGCTGCCGGGAGCTGAGATCATGACGATTTCTGCGGTCAACGGCGTCAACTGTGATGAACTGCTGGCGGGGCTGTTGCGGCATTTACCCATGGGAGAGCCGTTTTTTAACGCGGATCAATTAACTGATTTCTATGAACGAGATATTGCAGCTGACCTGATCCGCGAGGCAGCGCTGCTGCACTTGCGCGAGGAAATCCCGCACGGAACAGCCGTGCGCATCGACGAATATACTGAGCGCGGTGAGAGTGGAGCGTTTATCTCCGCCACCATCTTCGTCGAGCGCGATTCTCACAAAGCCATTGTCATCGGTAAAGGCGGCGAGATGCTTAAGCGTATCGGCGTCACTGCCAGGCGCGAGATCGAGGCGATGAGCGGGCGCAGAGTATACCTTGAGTTACGTGTCAAAGTCAACAAGAACTGGCGCAATAAACCCGATGCGCTGCGTTGGCTGGGTTATGCGCGGGAGAAAAAATAAACTTCATGGATTGGAACTTGCTGCTGTTGGCGCTCGTTTTTGCCCTGGCTGATTGGTATTGCGTAGCTGCCGGGAAGATAAAACTCCGATGGTTCACTAAGCCGGCTGTAATACTTACGCTTTTAGTGGGTTTTACCCTGGGGGGCGGTTGGCATGGGCAGACTTATTGGTTTGGAATGGGACTTATATTTTCACTTGCAGGAGATGTGTTCCTGGTACTACCGCCGAGTTTTTTTTTGGCCGCCCTGTCCATTTTTCTGGCAGCCCACATCATGTATATTCTTGGCTTCAGCCAGGGATTAACTTTACCGGGTTGGGGCGCGGTGTTCCCCCTTAGCGGACTGATTGTTGCAGACTTCTTCGCTTACCACCGGCTGCGACAGGCGCTCGTAGCGCGTACAAAGGGCCGCTGGCTACGCTTTCCGATCCATCTATATCAGATCATCATCAGCCTGATGTTGCTCACGGCTCTGCAGACGCTGTGGAGGGCAGATTGGCCGGGGTCATCGGCCTGGCTGGCTTCTGCAGGCGCGTTGTTGTTTTTCGTTTCTGACACGATACTGGCCTACAACCGATTTGTTGCCCTCATCCGCGGGGGCAAGCTATTGGTAATTATTACATACCACCTGGGGCAGGCTGCATTGATTTGCGGCGTGCTGTTGCGTGGATAGGGTTCATTTGAGCAGCGGACGAAAGCCCTCACCGAGCGCCTCGTGCGCCTGACCTATGACCATGAAAGCCTGCGAGTCGATTTCGCGCACCAGCTCCTTGAGCTGGTTGACTTCGGCGCGCGTGATGACGATATAAAGCACTGGGCGGTCTTGTCTGGTGTAGGCACCGGTACCCTGCAGAACGGTCACGCCGCGCTCGAGAACTTTGAGTACGGTGCTGGCAACCTGCTCTGGCACGCTGGTGATGATCAAGGCGGTGCGGAACACGCTCGATCCTTCTGAAGCTGCCTCTGCTGCCAGACCAGAGATGTAGATCACCAGCAGGCCGTATAAGGCACGCTCCCAGCCGAATGAAAAGCCGCCCGCTAAAACAGACAATGAGTCGGTGATCATGTACGCCTGCGAGATGGAGATTCCCAGCCGGTGATTGAGGATGCGCCCAAGGATGTCGCTGCCGCCGCTGGTGCCTTGCCCGCGGTAAACCAACCCCAGGCCGATGCCGAGCAGGATGCCGCCGTACAGACAATTCAATACCAGGTCATCGGTCAAACCGTTGGCAGGCAGAAACCAGGCCAGGCCATCGGTGAAGACGGAAAATAACAAGATGGATAGCGCGGTGCGTTTAGCGAAGCGGGGACCGCCCAGATAGCGCCAGCCCAGAACAAACAATGGGACGTTGCCAAGAAAAACCATCAAGCCGATCGGCCAGCCGGTGAAGTGGTTGATGATCTGGGCAATACCGCTAATCCCGCCGCTGACCAATTGCGCCGGGATAAGGAAAAGCCGCATTGCCAGCGCCTGGATCAGCGCGCCGAGGATGATTGCCAGGTATTCCTGGATATTTTTTCTGGAAAAATCCGGCGGTCCAATCAACGATCGGAGGATTTCCTTAATTGAGAGATCAGCAACAGATTTTTGTCGCATAAAACCTCCTGTCTTATGCTGAAAGGGAGCAGTATTATAATGAAGAGCTGAAAACTTTGCCAGCCTTGAATATCACCTGTGACATGAAGTTCGTCATCTCATTCGAAAATGGGTTGCATAGAAAATGTATACAAAGAAAACTTGTTTAATTATTAATTTCTTGATATAGTTATAAAAGTCGCGGCAGTAGATACTCTGCTGTGTTTGTTTATATATCATCAAAAGATTGCTTCTTTTTTTCCATAAGAGAGTGTTGTCCAGCACAACTTTCTGCCTTACCTCCCCATTCAATAACACGAATTATTCATAAACGCTCATTACCTTGGAATCGATTGTGTGCCGGCTCTTGGATTATCTGAGAGCGAAAGGAGGCAAAGTCTTTGGACGCTACTTCAAAGAATCACACAAGGATTGAATGGGTCTTCGCGTTGCATTTTATTTACCTACCTCGAGGGATAGGACAAGAGAATGGTTGAGGCGACCGGAACGCTGTGAACGGCAACTCAACTGGCGAGTTTTTATCTTAATGACTGCTTTGAGATCATCTTCTTCGGCCCGTTTCACGGCCAAACTATGAAACGCAAAGGAGGTGTGATTGTAAAAATCGTTGAAAGGGCATATCACATTGTAAACCCATCAAACGTATTTCAGAAGGAGGAGTGCTTGAAATGAAAAAAGGATATGTGATTTTTGGTATATTGATTCTGGCCAGTATGCTGCTGGCTGCATGCGGCGGCGGCAAAGCCGACACGATTAAAATCGGTGTTGTAGCCGAGCTTACTGGCGACATTCCAGCTGTTGGCGCATCTTGTAAGAACGCGGCCCAGCTGGCAGCCAAGGAAATCAACGATGCCGGCGGATTGGAAGTCGGCGGCAAGAAATACCAGATCGAGTTGTTCATCGAAGACAATGCCGGCAAAGCGGACCAATCTGCATCTGCCACGCAAAAACTGATCACTCAGTCGAATGTTGTGGCCATTGTCGGTCCGAATGCCAGCCGTTATGCCATTCCAGCCTCTGAAGTGGCTGAAAGCAGCAAGGTGGTTCTGATCAGCCCGTGGTCAACCAATCCAAAGACCACCCTTGTGGGTGATACCGGGGCATCCAAGAAATATGTCTTCCGCGCCTGTTTCATCGATCCCTTCCAGGGGCGTGTGGTAGCCAAGTTCGCTATGGAAAACCTTGGCGCCAAAAAGGCCGCGGTGCTCTACGATGTGGCTTCTGAATATAACAAGGGTATCGCTGACATCTTCAAGGCAACATTTGAAGAAATTGGCGGGACTGTGGTGGCATTCGAGACCTATACCACCAATGACAAGGACTTCTCCGCCCAGCTGACCAAGATTAAGGACACTGGGCCGGATGTCATTTTCCTGCCGAACTATTACTCTGAAGTACCGCTGCAGGTCCAGCAGGCGCACCGGTTGGGCATCACCGTGCCCTTCCTTGGCTCTGATTCATGGGGGAGTGCTGAGTTGATCACCCTGTGCGGCGCGGACTGCGAAGGTTATTACTTTAGCACGCACTATGCCGCGGATGCCGCAACGCCGGTGGCAATTAAGTTCATTGACGCTTACAAGACTACGTACGGCGTGACTCCGGATGATGTGGCTGCCCTGACATACGACTCCTTTGGCCTGTTGTTCCAGGCGTTGCAGACGGCAGGCAAGGTCGACCGCCAGGCTGTACGCGATGCCATGGCCAAGATCCCCAAATATGATGGTGTAACCGGCAGCATGACGTTCGAAGAAGGATCGGGCGATCCAATCAAGAGCGCGGTCATTCTCCAGGTTAAGGAAGGCAAGTTCGTCTGGTTTGCTAACGCCAATCCATAACCTCAATTCGATTTTATGCTCTCCCGCCAAAGCCTGGCGGGAGAGCATCCATTCAGGTATAAAGGCGCTGCTATGATTTATATTTTTCAACAATCGTTGAACGCGCTGCAGCTTGGCAGTATCTATGCCCTGATTGCGCTTGGCTACACCATGGTCTATGGCATATTGACCATGATCAACTTTGCCCACGGTGACTTGTTTATGGTGGGGGCATTTTTCTGTTTTCTTGTCGCTACGATTTTGAAGCTGCCTTTTGTGCCCACGCTGCTGCTCTCGATGATTGGCGTCGCGCTGATAGGTGTGATGATCGAGCGTGTGGCCTATAAACCTCTGCGCGCTGCACCGCGCGTTTCAGCAGTCATCACAGCGCTTGGGGTGGGTCTGTTCCTTGAAAACTTCACCCTGGTGTTTTTTCCTTATCCGCAGAGCGTACCGCAGCTACTGAATACAATCACCTGGGAAATTGGCGGGGTAACGATTTCCTCGCTGCAGATTTTAATTATCTTTTTATCCATTGGATTAATGGTGCTGTTGGATCTAATTGTGCGGCGCACTATGGTCGGCATGGCCATGCGCGCCATTTCCTGGGATAAAACCATCGTGCCGCTGATGGGAGTGCCGCTCAACCTGATCATCTCGATTACTTTTGCCATTGGCACCAGTCTGGGCGCCGCCGCTGGAACCATGTACGCTATGGCATTTCCGGTGATAGATCCGTACATGGGGATCATCATCGGCTGGAAGGCGTTTATCTCTGCAGTGGTAGGAGGTATCGGTAATGTCCGCGGCGCAATGATCGGCGGATTCATTCTGGGTGGGGTGGAAATCATGGTGGCGGCGTTCTTGCCCTCAACCTACCGCGACTTTGTGGCCTTTGCGCTGCTGCTGGTGCTGCTCATTTTCCGTCCGTATGGTATTCTTGGCAAGCCGCGACCACAGAAGGTGTAACATGAGTGACTCATCATCTATGCCTTCAAAAGAAAGAAACTGGATAGAACGCCTGCGATTGATCTGGGAGCGGCTTGCTGCCAGTCGTAAAGCGCTGCCTATCCTGCTGGCGGTCGGATTTGTCTTATCGTTCGTCATTCCGGCTACTGATATCATCAATGAGTACATTCAACTTATCCTGATCTACGTCGGCATCAATGTAATCCTTACCCTCAGCCTGAATCTGATCAACGGCTACATGGGCGAGTTTTCAGTCGGGCATGCCGGCTTCATGGCTGTTGGAGCATACGTATCTTCCATCCTGACCACCATGGTGTTGCCAGCGGGGTTACACCAGTACATGTTTCCGCTGGTGGTACTGGCAGGCGGCATTGGAGCCGCATTGGTTGGACTGGTGGTGGCTATCCCGTCTTTCAAAACGCGCGGCGACTACCTGGCAATCGTCACCCTGGCTTTCCTGATGATCGTCAAATCGGTTTTCGAGAATATCGATGCGGTCGGCGGGCCGCGCGGTATCCCCGGCGTGCCAAAATTAACCACCATGCCCTGGACCTTCTTTTGGGTGGTGCTGGCCATCCTGGTCATCCGCAATTTTGTCTATTCCAACTTCGGGCGGGGCGTGCTCTCCATCCGCGAGGATGAAATCGCCAGCGACTTGATGAGCGTCAATACCCGCCAGATCAAGCTGTTGGCATTCACGCTCAGCTCGTTTTTCGCGGGTATTGCTGGCGCGTTGTTTGCGCACGTTTTGCAATTCATCAGCCCGCGTGTATTCGACATCATCAAATCGACCGACATATTGATCATGGTTTATCTTGGGGGGATTGGCTCGATTACCGGCTCGATTATCGGGGCGACGATCTACACTGTTTTGCTGGAGGTGCTGCGCCCGTTGGGCATGTGGCGCATGGTGCTCATGCCGCTGGTGCTGGTGCTGCTGATGATTTTCAGGCCGCGCGGCATCATGGGCATGCGTGAGATGCGCTGGTTCATCCCGAACATCGATCTGACCGCGGTCAAAAATTGGCGCAAGCGAAAGGAGGCCGAACATGGGACTCCTGCAGATTGACGCTGTCACCCATTATTTTGGCGGCCTTTGCGCTGTTTCCGACTTCAACCTTACGCTGGAACACGGCGAGCTGGTCGGCATTATTGGGCCGAACGGCGCCGGTAAGACGACCATATTCAATCTCATCACCGGCGTGTACAAGGCCACGCGCGGGAGTATCCGCTTCGAGGATCGTGAAGTGGTCGGCCTGCCCCCAAATAAGATCACGCAATTGGGAATCGCGCGCACTTTCCAGAACATTCGTCTATTTAAAGATCTATCGGTGCTGGATAATGTGCGCACTGCTTATTTCAACTGGCTCGAATATTCTCCTTGGGAAGCGTTGTTACACGCCGGACGATACGGAACGCAAGAAAGGAAATTCGCCGATCGGGCGCTCGACCTGCTCGAGTTCTTCAAGCTGGACGGCTTTGCGGATGAGTTGGCTAAAAACCTGCCCTACGGATCGCAGCGCAGGCTGGAGATTGCGCGGGCGTTGGCAACCAACCCGAAACTGCTGTTGCTCGACGAACCCGCCGCCGGCATGAATCCACGCGAGATCAATCAACTGATGGATTTCATCGAATGGACGCGTAAGGAGTTCGATTTGACGATCCTTTTAATCGAACACCAAATGCGGCTGGTGATGGGCATCTGCGAGCGGTTGAAGGTGCTCGACTTCGGCGCGACCATTGCCGAGGGGTTGCCAGAAGCGATACGCAATAACCCGCAAGTGCTGGAGGCTTATCTTGGCGAAGGAGGTGAGTCGTGAACGATAATAACATCCTCCTATCGGTCGAGAATTTGTCCGTTTCTTACGGTAACATCAAGGCGGTCAAGGAGATATCCTTCGAGGTCAAGGAAGGCGAGATCGTCACGTTAATCGGCGCAAACGGGGCTGGCAAATCATCCACCCTGCGCGCGATTTCGGGCATGGTGCCCTATACTGGCGCGGTCAGTTACCAGGGGAAGTCGCTGCACAAGATCCCGGCTGACCAGATTGTCGCGCTCGGTATTGCCCAGGTGCCCGAGGGGCGTGGCATTTTCGGCAGCCTGACAGTGATGGAGAATATGAAGCTGGCTACCTGGCAGCGCAAGGACAAAACGGAGATCGCGCGTGATTATGAGCGTGTTTTTACCATCTTCCCTCGCTTGAAAGAACGCAAGTCGCAGCTTGGAGGCACGCTCTCTGGCGGCGAGCAGCAGATGCTGGCAGTGGCTCGCGCGCTAATGAGCCGCGGACGGATGATGCTGCTGGACGAGCCATCGATGGGTCTGGCGCCGGTGCTGGTGCGTGAAATCTTCCGCGTGCTGGAGGAGATCAACCAATCTGGCACCACCATCCTGCTGGTCGAGCAAAATGCCAACATGGCTTTGCGGGTCGCGCAGCGCGGTTACGTGCTGGAAACCGGCACGATCGTCTTGAGCGGTTCAGGCGCTGAATTGTTGCGTGATAAACGCGTGCGCGAAGCCTACCTGGGAGGTTGATGCCGATTTCTTCGCTATAATCTTGGCAGGAATAAAGGATGAAGGGGCGGATTCCAATCTGCCCCTTTTTGTTATCGGTCAGTCTGGAAAACAACAAGAGCGGGCTGGTCTATGCCCTGGTCTGAAAATCACAATCCCCTGAGGATTATTCGTTCTCAGGATATGTAAACATGGAAGGCTGGATTGCAGGCTATAATTGGCCATAACAATAAGAAAACCGAGGGCAGCATGGATCAACTGGATGGAATCGTTACCTGGGCAGAAATCGATCTGGAGGCCATCCGCCACAACATACGCGCCTATCGGCGGCATGTCGGTGTGGGGGTAAAGGTGATCGCGGTGGTCAAAGCGAATGCCTATGGTCATGGAGCGCCGCCGGTGGCAAAAGCTGCGCTGGAGGCGGGCGCGGCCATGCTGGCGGTGCACCGCCTGAACGAGGGCATTGAATTGCGCCAGGCGGGTATCGATGCGCCGATCTTGTTGATGGGCTACACACCGCCAGGCGGCGCGGAGGCGGTTGTGCGCTGGCAGCTCACCCCCAGCCTGATGACCGCCGAGTTTGCTCAGGCGCTTTCTGTACAGGCTGGTTTGAACAGGCAAGTTGTGCCAGTGCATGTCAAGATCGACACAGGCATGAGCCGCTATGGATTGATGCCGGACGAGGTTTTAGAATTTCTGCATTTCCTCAAAACGCTGCCAGGTATCCGCCTGGAGGGCATGTTTACCCATTTTGCCACGGCCGATTCGCTCGACCAAACCTGGATGCGCAAGCAGCTGGCTGTCTTCAATGAGGTAATCGCTTCTGCTAGCGCCGCCGGCATGGAGATCCCGCTGCTCCACGCTGCCAACAGCGCCGCAGCGATGATCCTGCGCGAGGCGCATTTCCACGCTATCCGCCCGGGAATTGCGATGTACGGGTTGGATCCATCCAGCGAATGGCCGCCGGTTTTTGAGATCAAGCCAGCGTTGACTTTGAAGAGCCTGGTGGCGCGGGTGCGCGAGATACAGCCTGGCGCGGGGGTGAGCTACGGGCGTACCTTCGTGGCCAATATGCCAACCAGGGTGGCGCTGGTGCCGGTCGGTTACGGCGACGGCTATCATCGCATATTATCCAACCAGGGCGTGGTGCTGATCGGCGGGAGGCGCGCGCCGCTCATCGGCCGGGTGTGCATGGACCAGTTCGTCGTGGATGTTACCGGCATTCCAGGGGTGATGCAGGACAATGAGGTCGTGCTGGTCGGGAGGCAGGGAGAGGAAAATTTACGCGCCGAGGAAGTGGCGAAGCTGGCGGGGACGATCAATTACGAGGTGACGACCTCGCTGCTGCCGAGGGTGGTGAGGGTGTATAGATAAGCAGCAAGTATTAAGTGCCAAGGTTCGGGGGTTATGTGAAGCGTGATCCCAGACGCTTGACACGCCTCACCCAACGACATTGTAAGGTAATCGCAGGGTGGGTGTAAGGCTTTACCCGTTGTCCCCACGCTGACTTTTGTTATAATTTCATCACAGACCTTCGTTGAAACGAGGTACTTTATGGCGCTGCGTGGTAATTTACGGGATTTCTCGATTACCCAGCTATTAAACTTAATCAATCTGGCACGAAAAACCGGCACATTGGTCATCGATGGGCCGGTCGAGCGTGCTCAGGTGGTATTCCGCGAGGGAAAACTGGCCTTTGCCAGGGTCGGCAAGGATGATCCTGACCTGGCTGGTGTGCTGCAGCGAAACCGTAAAATCAGCAGCAGCCAGGCGAACATCATCCGACAACGCGCCGGACACATGAGCGACAAAGAAGTTGGCCTGCTGCTGATCAATGCTGGCTACCTGAGCCAGCGGGATATCATCGAGAGTCTGCAGCATCACTGCGCTGGGCTGGTGCGGCGATTATTCACCTGGGTCGAAGGCGGGTTTCTTTTTGAGCAAGATATTCAGCCGCCGAATGGCAAAATACCCGTGCGCATGGATTTGGAGAACCTGATCATCGAAAGCTCCAGGCAGATGCGCGAGTGGGAGCAGTTGCAGGCGGAAATCCCCAGCCTGGATATGGCTTTGAAGTTTACCGACCGCCCTGGAACGAACCTGCGTAACATCAACCTCAGCGTGGAAGAATGGCGGGTTGTGCGCTATGTCAATCCAAAGAACACCATGCGCCAGATCGCCCACGCTTCCAGGATGAATGACATCGAAATCCGCAGGGTGGTGTATGCCCTGCTGCAAGCGGGACTGGTCGAGATCACCCGCCCAGGCGGATCGCCGCCGGTGATGGTCACCCGCGCCTTCCCGGTTGCCAAGAAAGAGGAACAGCGCTCATTGGTTCATCGTCTGATCAACCGCATTCGCTCGATTTAATCCTTTATCAAGGACCATTCAAATGCAAAACGTGAAAATCGTCGTCACCGGTCCGTTCAGCGCTGGGAAGACGGAATTTATCCGAACGGTCAGCGAGATCGACGTAGTTTCAACCGAACGAAAAATAACAGCTGAGGCGGAGAAGGTAAAAGAAAGAACGACCGTCGCCATGGATTTTGGCCGCATTACGGTTGACGACGATTTGGTGTTGTACCTGTTCGGCACACCCGGACAAAAGCGCTTTGATTTCATGTGGGAAATTCTCTCGGAAGGCATGTTAGGCTTTGTGGTAATGGTGGACAGCACCCGTCCGGAGACTTTCCGCGAGGCGCGATCCATCCTGGAGACATTCCGCGCCTATGCGCCGACGCCGTACGTGGTCGCGGCGAACAAACAGGATTGCGACGAGGCCTGGGAATTGGACGATATGCGCGTGGCCCTGCGTCTCGATCCCTGCATCAAGTTTTTGCCTTGCGTCGCCATTGAGAAAGATCTGGTCAAGAAGGTTCTGCTCGAGCTTCTCTATAGCATCCTCGACGGGATGGATGCTATGGTAGAATGATCCGGGGTAGGAAGAACGACTGGTATCCGTCGCTCGAAGCGCGAAATACTTGAAGTTAATTTATTGCTATTATTCTTGCCCAGAAGATTGAAGCATCCCATGAATCATGAGGAAAAATTGCAAGTATCCGCATCAATGACTCACATTATTATCAGGGGGATGCAGGAGTATTTAGGACAATCGGGAACCGATCAGCTTTTCGAATGTTGCGGATTAACCCGATTTACCGGCAGCGGTCAACTGGTAGAGAATAGATCGGGCCTGCGCTATACAGAGATCCAGGCCATGCAGCAGGCGCTCGAGGATATCTATGGGGCTCAAGGCGCCCGTGGAGCAGCAATGCGATCGGGGCGTTCTGCGTTGTGCTATTTTTTGAAGGTCTATGGGGAAAGCGCTGGTTTCAATGAGCTCGATTTCCGCCTGCTTCCCCCGCGGCGGAGGGTACAGGTTGGCCTGGAACGCCTGGCGCAGGTGATTGGCGGTGAAATTGGGCAAACGATCCACGTCCAAACCGTAGAAAATGCCTGGACTTTACAGATAGAGCATTGCCCGGAATGCTGGGGGATGCATAGTTCGAATTCTGTTTGCTACTTCACCGTTGGCATTCTTCAGGAGTTCCTCAGCTGGTTGAGCGGGGGACGGGTGTATTTAGTAGAAGAGACCGCCTGTCGGGCAAAGGGGGATCCTGCCTGCATCATTCGCGTCGGAAAGAAAACACTGGATTGAGTCAGAAGTGCTGCAAGACTCATTAACAGCCCGCTAATAATTCCGATCGCTTTTATAACCGTCCACCCCGGGAGTTGGAACAATTCCTGCAATCCTTACAATTGCTTTCCAAAATGCCCCAGGTGGTGGTATTTTGATTGTCGTCAAAGCATAAATTCCTTATGATCATTTATGTGTTCTGCTAGATCTATCCGGTAAAAGCAGATGAGTAAATCCCGATTGAATATCTACTACAAAGGTGCAGGATAGGGTATCCGATGTCACTGCAGAATCCGTACATTCTCGGGGCATTCATGATCGCAGCGGGATTGTTCCTCTGGCTGGCTGCGCGCCTGGTGCTCAACCGCCTCATCCTGGAAAAACCGGCAGCGAAGACCGCTGTGGATGATGCCGCCGGAGAGACATTGCCTCAGGTTGAGGCGCTTTTACTCGTCAGGCAAGGCGGCAGACTTGCCTGGCTGAACTCGCGCGCCATGGAAATATTCAAGCTAACCCCCGGGGATGTTCCCAATCTGGAGCAGCTAGCGCGGAAAACTCGCTCTCCGGAAGATTTCTTGCGATTGTGCGCTCGAGATGGGCAAGGGCGGCTGATCCTGAACGGAATGACCCTGGAAGTTAAAGCGCACACATTATGCGTTCAGGATGAAATCTACCGGCTGGTTGCACTAAGCGAGGTCGACCTGGGATCCACGCTTACCGCTGGCGTGGAGCACAGCCTTCAGAGCAGCGCGCTGCAAGATCTGAGCAACATGACGCGGTCACTATCCGCCAGCCTGGATTTGAAGGCGTCGCTCAAGGCCATCTGGGGAAGCATTCATACTCTGATTCCCCTGGATGCGCTCGATATCTGTTTATGGGATAGCAGCAGCGAGCGTAGCACTGCATACCAAATGAGGGCTGACAACAACGGGGAGGTTATGCTCGAAAAACAACTGGTTTTGTCCGATCCCTTTCCAAACCTTGCAGGTCGAGGTGTGGATGAGGGAAAGGCATGGCTGCTGAAGGATAAAAAGGCGTGCCAGAAGGCACAACCAATTTTCGAGCCATTTGGATTGAAAATTAAAGCCTGTATGGGCGCGCCGCTCCTCGTAGGCGATGAACTGGTCGGTACGCTGGCAATTGGTAACTGCGAGGAAGGACGCTACCAGGAGCATGACCTGGAACTGCTTAAATGGATATCTAACCATGCCGCGGTCGCATTGCGAAATGCGCAATTGTACGAGCAGGAGCGGCGCCGTTCGGCGGAGTTAAACGGGTTGGCGCAATTGACCCAGGCTTTTGGTTCGATCCGTGACCCGCATCGATTGTTTGCGCATCTGGTGGAATGCATTTCACCGCTGATACCGGTCAACATCCTGGGATTCCTGATCTATAACGAAAATACGCGCATGCTCGAAGGGCGCGCGCCAATCAACGGCCTGCCGGATGAGTTTGTCGAGATGTACCGCATCCCGATCCCCGGCAGCAGTCCTCTGGAGCAGATTTATCTGGCGCAGGAGATGATCTGCAGCCAGAATGCAGCGGAAGACGTTCATTGGGGGGAGTTGGGCTTGCATCCGCTTGCGGCTGCTGCCAGCTTGAGAGAAACGGTGCTGATGCCGCTGGTATCCGGCGGGAAAATGTTGGGCTACCTGCAGGCTGCTAACCACGCAGAGGGCAGCGTTGGTTATACCGAGGATGAATTCCATCTGCTGAGGATCCTCGCCAGCCAGGCCGCGCCGATCATCGAGAATGCGTCCATGCTGCACCAGCTATCATTGCGCGCGCAGCGGGCAGAAACGCTGCGCCAGATTTCCAGCCTGGCAACCTCTACAGCACCGCTCGATGAGATATTGCGTACTTCTATGGAGCAGTTGGCGCACTTGTTGAGAGCTGATTACGCGTCAGTTTTTATAATCGATAAGAGCCGGACAAGCCTTCGATTGCAACGGTCTGCGTCATTTGGAGACTACACGGATATCCCCGAGGAATTGACCTGCTTGCAGATGACGGATGCGCAATACCCCTTCACTGCGGCGGGCAGCTTGCACACCATCTACTCGAGCAAGGGCAGGCCAGAAAAACCGCTAGTGCCGTTCTATTGTAAGCTGATGAGCGCTTTACAGGTCGAGTCCCTGGCGGCGGCGCCGCTGGTGGCGCGCGGCGAGGGGATCGCTGAGATTTGGGTTGGCAAACGCGGCGCGGAATTCTTTGAAACTGGCGACTTGCAGGTGATTGGATCGGCCGCCGGCCTATTGGCAGGATTGGTCGAAAACGCGCTCGAGGACCGCACTGAGGAATTGAACCGCGAACACCACCGTCTGGAAACTATGCTGCGGGTATCGAACGAATTATCCGCCAGCCTGGATATTCAACAGGTGTTACAGCGCTCGTTGGCGGTGGTTAATGAGGCGCTCGGCGCGCAGCAAAGCATGATTCTGACATCGACAAACAGCGAGGTGTTCCGCGCTGGCGCTCTGCCAGCCAGCCTGAGCGAATACCAAAAAGTCGCAGATGACACGCTCGAGCGGCAGATCGACCGCTGGGTGACGCAGACCCGCTCGCCGCTTCAGGTGGATCACCTGGCAGAAGATAAGCGTTGGTCATTACCCGCCGACCGACCCGTGACAGCGAACAGCCTGCTAGGCATGCCGCTCATCCTGGGCGAGGAGGTGCTTGGCAGCCTGTTGTTGTTCCATGCGGAAGCGGCATTTTTTCAGGATGCCCAGATTGACTTGCTCGAGGCCATTGCCCGTCAGATAGCCGGCGCCTTGAAGAACAATGAGTTGTTCAACCTTATCCGCGATCAAGCTGAAAAATTAGGGGTAATGCTGCGCGAACAGCAGATCGAGGCTTCGCGTTCTCGTGCCATCCTCGAAGCAGTGGCGGACGGCGTGGTGGTAACCGGCGCAGGGGGTCAAATTACTTTGTTCAATGAATCCGCGAAGCAAATCCTTGGCGCGTCGATGAGTGAATTGGCTGACAAAGGATTGGAAGAGCTTGGCAGCCTGGTTGGTAAGGCTGGCGAGGAGTGGTTGAAAACCATTCGCAGTTGGACGAGTGAGCACAGCAATGTGCACGATGGTCATACCTATGCGGCACAAATCAATCTGGATAACGGGCGGGTGGTGTCTATTCACCTGGCGCCGGTGATCTGGCGCACCAGCTTTCTTGGCACCGTTTCCATCTTCCATGATATTACCCATCAGGCGCAAGTTGACCGCCTGAAAACCGAATTTGTGACCAACGTCAGCCATGAGCTGCGGACGCCGCTGACATCGATCAAGGGCTATGCCGATATTCTGCTGATGGGTGCTGCTGGGCAGCTTTCGGATCAGCAAAATCACTTTATCAATGTCATCCACGAGAACGCGCTGCGGCTGCAGGGGCTTGTCGATAATCTGTTGGATGTCTCCCATATCCAGGCAGGACAGGTCGCGCTCGAATATCAGGAGATCGACCTGGAAGATCTGGCCAAATCCGTGGCAGCTGATTTACGGGAGCTGGCCATACAGGAGAATAAGCCCATCACAGTATCCCTCGAAATTCAAGCTGGGCTGCCTTGCGTTCATGGCGACCTGGCCCGCACCCGGCAAGTATTGCGCAGCCTGGCGATGAACGGCTACGATTACACGCCGGAAAATGGCGAGGTTTTTGTCCGCATCTACAAATCAGGCGAAGAAGAGTTGCAGGTGGACGTGAAAGACAACGGCATCGGCATCCCGTTCGAAGACCAGCCGCGCATTTTCGACCGCTTTTTCCGCGGCGAGCACCCGCTCATCATGGCGACAGCAGGCGCCGGCCTGGGGCTGGCGCTGTCAAAAATCCTGATCGAAATGCAGGGCGGGCGCATCTGGTTCACAAGCAGCGGCGTGCCGGGGGAAGGCAGCGTGTTTTCCTTTACCATTCCTGTCGAGCGTAAAGAGGGTTAAGATTATGGCAAAAATCCTCATAGCAGATGATGAACGCGACATCCGTGAACTGATCGGTTTCACATTGCGTTTTGCCAGCCATGAAGTGATCACGGCAAAAGATGGCGAGGAGGCTCTGCGCATGGCGGAGCAAGAAAAGCCCGATCTAGTACTGCTGGATGTGCGCATGCCCAAAATGACCGGCTACGAAACCTGCCGGCAGCTCAAGATGGACCCGGAGTTGAAGAATATCCCGGTTGTGTTCATCTCTGCCAAAGGACAAGAAAGCGAAATCCAGGCGGGACTCAATGCCGGAGCGGTCGAGTATGTGCTCAAACCGTTCGCTCCAAATGACCTGGCCGCCCGGGTGAACGAAATTCTGGCCAGGGCAGATAATGACGGACAGGAATGAGTTGCTCAGTACTGGCGCGGCATCGTTTTTCTTGGAAGCACAAAGCTCAGAGAACCGTGCTTTTTCGATCCGCTTAGCTTTGCCGATAAGACCCGGGTTTCAAGCTCGAGGCAATATCCAGCACTAATTGGGTTGCTTCTAGCATACGCGCCGGGCTGACCATCTCCAGCCGATCCTGCGGGGTATGGGCGATGTTGCGCGCGCCGATTGAACTGATTGCCAGGGCTGGCACGCCGCGGAAGGAGAAGGTCGAGTGGTTGCTCTCCGGCCAGGGCTCGACCTTTACTACTCCCGGATATTTGAGGATTAATTGATCCATCTGTGATTCGAATTCCTCCGTGGTTGAAAAAACCGCGATGGAGTTCGTGCCAAGAGTGGATCCACAACCGTCCATGTTGATGGCCAGAAGGATTTGATCGAGCGTTTCGCCAGCCCGGCGCAGGTATTCGTCATCCCCAATGGGCAAGTATTCCTCGCCATTGAAGGCGAT
The DNA here is from genome assembly GCA_034678305.1 of Bellilinea sp. Lineage (GTDB taxonomy): Bacteria > Chloroflexota > Anaerolineae > Anaerolineales > Anaerolineaceae > Bellilinea. The sequence goes on along the minus strand of JAXDCA010000026.1, from coordinate 16,280 downwards.
GAATTCCAGGTCAAAAGGCCAATCACGCCCCGCTATTTTCTCTGCCAGGGTCAGCAGGGCAGCTACGCTGGCGCCGTTATCCGTAGCGCCCGGGGTGTTGATCTTCGTGTCGAAGTGCGCGCACAATACCACGCGCTGATCTGCCCCGGGAGCGCGCTTACGGGCGACGATGTTCCGGGCGGTGGCCGGGTAGCGGCGCGCCTCGATCCGCAGTTCCACCGCTTCCTGGGGATGTGTGAGCAGCCTAAGGACCGCCTCCTGCGAGATGGTCGCCGCCGCGATGTCGAGCGCCCAATCCTCGGTGACCTGCTCATATTCCAATGTTACCGCGGGCGGGCAGAGCAGCGCCGCTGGAGGGGCGCAAGTCAGGCGTTCGATAATCTGCCGGTCGCGGTCGCCGCATAGAAACCAGGCCAGCGGGGCAACCGGTTGTTTAGCCAGGTCGCCATAAAAGAGCACAATTCTCCCGGCGATGTCGGCTGATTCGAGCTCCGCAACTGTGCTGATGGGCAGCACGTTACCAGCGACATCGCACGGCATCGAAAATGCATTTGCCTGGGCAGGGCGGGATTGTCCCGAAATCAAGAACCGGGTCAGGATGTGTTCCCATCCGGTGCATTCATAGGATTGCTCCTCGACCTCCAGGTTGGCAGCGTTGAAGGCGGACAGGATGTAATCAGCCGCAGCCTGGTTGGCGGGCGAGCCGATTGGACGTTCACCGTTGGCAAGGAGAGCGCGCAAGTGGCCCATGAGGGTTCGAGTATCCATGTCGGTTATCTCCATCGGGGGATGAATGTCATGATTATATTCTATTCACGCCTGGAATAGATTTCACGATGTCGTTTATTAATAATATGGAAACCTGCATTCATTGACCGCGCCTGGTCTGGAAACACCCGGAGAAAACACGAGTGCAGGCCAGCGCGATCGATCGTTTAAGCTCGTGCTGGTCTCCCGACTGTGCACGAGAATTCGATTGTATGCCTTCGACCAAAAATCGATGAATATGGTTATTATGGCAGCCCTGTCATAAGGGTCGTCCAGAGCTACTTTCAATGGGTGTTAGGGGGCCGCTGCTTGACATTTGATCTCAGGCCGACTATACTCAGTTGCGTAATCGATCGTCAAACACGGGGAGCCCGGTAGGCCGGGCTGAGAGGAGGACTGCAAGTCCTCGACCCGCAGAACCTGATCCGGGTAATGCCGGCGGAGGGAAATCACAGCAGCTTACGCAAGATGCCCTCCGCAAAAAGGAGGGCTTTTTATATGAATGCACATCAGCGGGCGGTGATTTTCGTCAATGGGATCATGGCAGATCCAGCCGGGGTGCGGAAACTGCTACAGGCGGATGACTACCTGGTGGCGGTGGACGGCGGATTGCGGCATCTAAGGGCGCTCGACCTTACCCCTCATCTGCTAATTGGCGACCTGGACTCGCTCGACACGCAAGAGCTGGAAACATTAAGCGAGATGGGCGTGGAGGTGGAACTGTTCCCGCATGAAAAAGACCAGACCGACTTCGAGCTGGCTTTGGAGTATGTTGCTGCTCATGGATACACGGATATACGCGTCGTAGCGGCGCTCGGCGGGCGGCTCGACCAGACGCTTGCCAACCTGTACCTGCTCGAACTGCCTGCTCTGGAAGGATTGGACGTATGTCTCGACGACGGGCGCGAGGAAGTCTTTATCATCCGTGGACGGGCGGAAATCATCGGGCAGCCGGGCGATACTGTTTCGCTGTTGGCGATGGACGACTGCGTAAGGGGCGTCCTGACCGACGGGCTGCGCTACCCGCTCAAGGAAGAAACTCTATACCAGAATCGCTCGCGCGGCATCAGCAATGAAATGCTCGCGAAGGCTGCCACGGTGCAGGTAAGCAGCGGTCGCCTGTTGTGCATCCACACCCGCCGTGATTTGCCCGCTGAGGAGTAGTGCACGATTCGATGGGCTCTTACCGGTTGTACACACAAATCCCGGAACACTGTCTAAAAACATCGATGCTGCTATGGAATCGCTAGAAAGGAAATGAATCCATGTTAAAAAATAAACTTCTTCTCGTTGTTATGTTGGCTGGGGTATTTCTGCTGGCTGCTTGTCAGAAAGAAATCACCCCCGCACCCACAGAGAGCCCCGAGCCGCAGACTTTGCGGGTGATGACGCACGATTCATTCGCGGTCAGTGAGAACTTGATCGCCGAATTCGAAAGCAAGAACAATGTAAAAATTTCATTTCTTCCCGCCGGCGATACCGGCGCGATGCTCAACCAGGCAATCCTGACCAAGAACACGCCGCTTGCAGACGTGTTGTACGGGGTTGACAACACCTTCCTTTCGCGGGCGCTGGAGGAAGGCATTTACGAACCGTATGATTCGCCGTCGTTGGCTGGCATCCCCCAGGAATTTAAGCTCGATGCGAAAAATCGTGTTCTCCCGGTCGATTATAGCGACGTGTGCATCAATTACGACAAGGCTTACTTCATCGAAAAGGGCCTGGATGTGCCGCGTTCGCTGGAAGATTTGACTCTGCCGCAATACAAGGGACTGTTGGCGGTCGAAAATGCAGCCACATCTTCGCCCGGGCTGGCGTTTCTCATGGCGACCATTGCTGAATACGGTGATCCCGGTTACCTGGAATACTGGCAGCGGTTGAAAGAAAACGGACTGGTGGTAGTCAACGATTGGGAGACGGCGTATTATACCAACTTCAGCGCTTCTTCCGGCAAAGGCCCGCAGCCGATGGTCGTTTCATATGGCTCGTCCCCGCCGGCCGAGGTCATCTTTGCCGAACAGCCGCTGGAGGATGCGCCGACCGCCTCGATTGTCGCGCCGGGCGCCTGCTTTCGGCAGATCGAATTCGCCGGTATTCTGGCTGGCACCCAGCAGCGCGCGCTGGCGGAAAAATTCGTCGATTTTATGTTGAGCGTTCCCTTCCAGGAAGACCTGCCGATGCAGATGTTCGTCTATCCCGTCAACACGGCTGCCAGCCTGCCGGAGGTTTTCATTAAATACGCGCAGATTCCAGGCCAACCTGCAACGCTCGATCCGCAACTGATCGCAGAAAAGCGCCAGGCCTGGATCGAGGCCTGGACTGAGGCTGTCTTGCGGTGAGTGAAAGCGCTGCATTGACACTGAGCGGTCGCAGGCCGCTGCGCTGGCCAGTGCTTGGATTGTGGCTGCTGCCGCTGGCTTTTCTGGCGCTGTTCTTCTTTACACCGCTGGCTTCGATCTTACGGCTGGCAGGCGATGCCGCTCTTGAGACCGGGCTTGGCGTAAATGTCTGGTCGAAGATTGCCCGTCCTTTGGGTTTCACATTCTATCAGGCTGCCCTGTCAACGCTATTGACTGTGCTCATTGGGCTGCCGGCAGCCTATGTGTTTGGGCGCTACGACTTTCCCGGCAAGCCGTTGCTGCGCGTGCTGACCACCCTGCCGTTCATCCTTCCGACGGTAGTGGCGGCAGCCAGCTTCAATGCGTTGATCGGTCCGCGCGGCTGGATCAACCTGGTTTTGATGCAGGTATTCGATCTGAGCGCCCCGCCCTTGCAGATGCTTGACTCGCTGCCAGCCATCTTACTGGCGCATGTGTTCTACAACACGACCATCGTCATCCGCGTTGTGGGCAGCGCCTGGAGCCAGCTCGATCCGCGCCTGGAGCAGGCGGCGCGGGCATTGGGCTCTTCACCCTGGCGCTCGCTGCGCGAGGTGATCCTGCCGCTGCTGCGCCCGTCCATATTTGCTGCTGGTCTGCTGGTCTTTATTTTCGATTTCACCAGCTTTGGGGTGATTTTGCTGCTCGGCGGTCCGCGCTTTGCCACTTTGGAGGTGGAAATTTACATCCAGGCGCTGCAGATGCTCAACCTGCCGCTGGCTGGATTGCTTTCAGCGATTCAACTGGTTTGCACGTTAGCGCTGACGATCGTCTACAGCCGGGTGGCGGCGCGCCTGCACACCCCGCTGGCGCCGCGCCTGCAGGGCGAGGGCATCAAGCGTCCGCGAACCTTCAAGGAGCGATTGGCCGTTGTGAGTACGGTGCTGGTGCTGGTCGCGCTGCTGGTGGCGCCGCTGGCAGCCCTGGGACTGCGCTCGGTAACCCGTCTGGAAGCTGAGCGCGGACAGCGTGGAGCGGTCGAGGCTGGTCTGACTCTAGACTACTACCGCGAGTTGTTTATCAACCGCCGGCAGTCATTTTTCTATGTTCCACCCATCGAAGCGGCGCGTAACTCATTGATATATGCCAGCGTGACCGTGTTGATTTCGGTTTCACTGGGTTTACTGGCAGCTACGGCTCTGGTTCGGCGGGCTTGGGTTAACCGCCTGCTCGATCCGCTGCTGATGCTGCCATTGGGCACCTCGGCGGTGACGCTCGGGTTGGGTTTTATCAGCGTGTTCAACCGCCCGCCGCTGGATGTACGCTCATTTCCACTGCTGGTGCCAATAGCTCACAGCCTGGTGGCGCTGCCGTTTGTGGTACGCGCTCTGCAGCCTGCGATACAGTCGATCCCTCCCAATCTGCGGCAGGCGGCAACGGTGCTCGGCGCCTCGCCCTGGAGAGTCTGGTGGGAGGTCGATTTGCCGATTATTGCCCGCGCTGCGCTGGTCAGCGCTATCTTCGCTTTCACGATCTCGCTCGGCGAGTTTGGCGCGACCAGCTTTCTCGCCCGACCGGAGTATCCAACACTGCCGGTGGCTATTTTCCGTTTCATCGGGCAGCCCGGCGCATTGAATTATGGTCAGGCGCTGGCTATGTCAACACTGCTGCTGATTATGTGCGCCTTGGGCATCCTGCTCATCGAGCGAAATCAATTGCCGGGTCTGCGCGAAGGGCTGTAAGGCTTGGACCACCCGTGGGCGGATTCTCCGCAAGGGATACGCGGATATCCTGGATGATTGTTTATCGCCGGATAAACGATCCCTTCCGCTGATTTTTATGGTAGCATCGGAATACTATTGATCAGGGCAGGCAGGTTGCATGCTTACCATCGAGAAAATCCACAAGTTGTACGAGGGCAATCCGCTGCTGCGCGGAGTATCCTTCCAGGTGGGGCAGGGCGAAACGGTTTGCCTGCTGGGTCCTTCCGGCAGCGGCAAGAGCACCTTACTGCGGATCATCGCGGGACTGGAGGGGGCTGAATCCGGGCGGGTTTTATGGGACGGCGCTGACTTAACCGGCATACCGGCCCACCGCCGTAATTTTGGGTTGATGTTCCAGGATTATGCCCTCTTTCCGCACCGCAGCGTAGCGCAGAATGTAGCTTTTGGTTTGCGCATGCAAAACCTGCCCAAAGACGAGATTCAGCGGCGCGTCGGTGAGGCTCTCGAACGAGTTAATATGGCTGATTTTGCCAGGCGGCGGGTAACCGACCTGTCCGGCGGCGAGCAGCAGCGTGTGGCGTTGGCGCGCGCGTTGGCGCCATGTCCGCGCCTGTTGATGCTGGATGAGCCGCTCGGCGCGCTCGACCGCGCCCTGCGCGAGCAGTTGGAGAGCTTTCTACGCGGCTTGCTGCACGAAACCGGAATCCCCGCTATTTATGTTACCCACGACCAGGAAGAGGCTTTTGCTGTCGCCGACCGGTTGATCCTGCTCAACGAAGGGCAGGTAGAACAAGAAGGCACGCCAACCGAGGTATATCAGCGTCCAGCCAGCGCCTGGACAGCGCGCTTTCTTGGGCTAAGCAACCTGCTGCCAGGCAAAGTGGTTGCGAACCATCCATTGCGGGTGGAAACCGTGTTAGGTGAATTTCAGGCGATGCCTTGCGGAAACAAACTGCCCGCGCCGCTGCAGGCGGTGACACTTTTACTGCGCCCGGCAGGCGCGCAATCTGCCAGCGAGGGGCAGCAGGTGAATCGCGTGATCGGGCAGGTCGTTGACTCCGTCTTTCGCGGCGAAGGTTACAAGGTCAGCTTGCGCGCTGACGGTGGTCATCTGTTTACCTTCATGTTGCCCGAACCGCTGCCAACCGGCAGACGGGCTGCCTTTGTGTTGAGTGTGGAGAATGTGCTGTGCCTGGGCTGAAACAAGAAGAACTGGTCATTGTCAAGCATAATCCGCAGGGCGAAGAAACATGGCGCTATACAGGCGTTGTCCTGCAGCGTTTCCCGCATGCGGTGCTGATCGAGGCTTTTTTCAATCACGATGACCTGCCTTTCCACGGGATTTTACTCGGCAGCGGCGACAGGTTTGTTGAAGCTTTTTTTGCTCAACGATGGTACAACATCTTTGAAATTCACGACCGCGCCACGGATGCCTTGAAAGGCTGGTATTGCAACATCGCCCGCCCCGCGGTGTTCACCGACGGGCGTATCGACTGGGTCGACCTGGCGCTTGACCTGTTGGTGTATCCGGACGGCAAAACCCTGTTACTTGACGAAGATGAATTCGAGGCGCTTGGATTGGACACAAAAGAGCAGAGGCAAGCGAAAAAGGCTGCAACTGAGATAGAAAATATCTTTAATAATAGCGGGGGGAAACCGTTGACATCTTTGTTTTTAGAGTTGGCTTCTGCGAATACTGCTCAATCATCGCTGGTGAAGGGATAGGAATGGAAAACAAGAACCTGAATAGGATTCGCAGCTACATTGAGGAACATAAATTGCAGGTTGAGCACCTGGTATTCGAGCAGTCCTGCCATTCAGTCGCGGAGGCTGCTGAAGCGGCCGGCGCGCAGCCGGATGATTTCGTCAAGAACATTTGCCTGATCACAGCCGACAACCGCCTGATCGTGGCGATCGTCAAAGGCGAGGACCGGGTCAGCATGGAGAATGTCGCCGATGCGCTGGGGTTGGATGGCAAGCTGCGCCTGGCAAACGCCGCAGAAATTCTGGCGCGTACCGGTTACCCTTGCGGAGGTACGCCTTCCTTCGGATTTGAGGCTGAATTTTATATGGATGAGCGCTGCTTCGAGAAAAAGCAGGTTTACACCGGCGGTGGAGATGAGAATGCGCTGGTACGCGCTGATCCGCGCGAGCTGCAGCGCGCCAACAGCGCGATCGTTGCCTGCTTACGAAAATAGTTTAGAATAACCGGAGTTTACTTGATGAAGGCTGGTTTAGAGTAACCGGCGAATTTCCTCAAGGTTGGTTTTCGCCTGCGGAGCGTTTTTCAGGAATTCATTCAGTTCTATGCAGGTTTCATATTCAGCGCAATGAGCGCAGGTTTCCACACCGGCTTGTACCCCGCAAGCGCGAACAGGGCATTCACCGCAGTAGATGCTGAGGCGGCCGTTTGGCGTGCGGCAGCCGTCGCAGGTGATGCTGTTGGGGTCAATTGGCGGCAAATTAAATTCAGTCTGCCATTGAGCAGCAACCCTTGCTTTCCAATCCAAGTCATCCGCTTGAGATGCCTTGTAGGCTTCGCATTCAGCGCAATTCAATCCGCAATAAGCAATCATTAGTTCCATGCCGGCTCTCCTTCTTGGTAATATAATTATATTATAGATCGTATGTTCTAAAAAGTAAAGTGTGAATTAAATAAAGAAGGATATAATTACCTTTTCGGCCACATTCGATCCAAGGAGAACAAAATGATATTGCCCCTTGAGCAAGTACTGGAAAAATATGCAGAATTGATCGTCAAAGTCGGTTTGAATTTACGCGCCGGGCAGCGGTTGATCATCCAGAGCCCACTCGCAGGAGCACCGCTAGCCAGGTATGTGGCAGCCAGCGCCTACAAAGCCGGCGCGCGGTTGGTCGATGGAGTATATGTAGACGAGCAGATCCTGTTGCAGCGCTTCAAATATGCTCCGCGTGATTCTTTCGAAGAGTACCCAGTATGGCGCCCCGAGCTGCTGAGGGAAACGTTTGCCAACGGCGATGCCCTGCTTGCCATCCACGCCGACGATCCCGATTTGCTTAAAGGCCAGGATGACAATCTGGTTGGCACTTACTTCAAGACCCGCATGGTTAATAACCGCCGGTATCAAGACCTGTTAATGGTCAATGCCAGTAACTGGTTAGTGGCGGCCATTCCAATGCCTGCCTGGTCTGCTAAGGTTTTTCCAGGCTTGCTACCTGAGGAGCAGATGGAAAAATTATGGGAGGCGGTGGCGTATGCCTGCCGCTTGAATGAAGATAATCCGGTCGCGGTGTGGAAGGAGCACGACCGCCAACTACACGCCCGGCGGGAAATACTCACCCGCAAGCAATACTCCGCCTTGAAATTCCGCGGGCCAGGCACCGATCTGACAGTCGGTTTGCCAGAAGGGCATGTTTGGATGGGCGGGCATTCCACCAGCGCAAACGGCATCGATTTTATTCCAAACCTGCCGACCGAGGAGGTTTTTACCCTGCCGCATCGGGACCGGGTGGATGGCATTGTCCGCGCCAGCCTGCCTCTCAGCCACGAGGGTGCGCTAATCGAAAATTTCCAACTGACCTTCAAGGATGGGCAAGTGGTCGATTTTCATGCTGAAAATGGCGAAGGCTTTTTACGGAAAATTATCGAGTCAGACGAGGGCGCTCGACGCCTGGGCGAGGTGGCGCTTGTCCCGCAAAGCTCGCCGGTTGCCAGTTCAGGCTTGATGTTCTTCAACACATTGTATGATGAAAATGCCGCCAGCCACCTGGCCTTTGGACGAGCATACAAATTTACTATGCAAGGCGGTGAACAATTAAACGACGAGGAGTTTTCGGCGCGGGGCGGCAATTACAGTATCGCTCATGTGGACTTTATGATTGGATCTGTTCAAATGGATTTGGATGGCATCCTGCCAAATGGTCAGACGGAGCCGTTGATGCGCAGCGGTGAGTGGACATTCGCGGTATGAGCAAGAAACGAACCTAGATCTTTATAAATCTTAAATAAATCGATTGAAATCGTCTTTTTACCTTGACGGCCTGCCAATATTTTGGTAATATTTGGCTTCTGTAGGATGCTGTTCAGTTCTCGTTGGGCAAGTAATAAACGGCTCGAATTCGTCCTCGAGCCGTGTTTTATTGGCTGACCGATGGAACGTAAAAGCATCAATCAAATTTTTTTTACCGTGCTATAAGGAGGCGCAATAATACAATGGACGAGCGGATCATCGGAAAAGTCAAATGGTTCAACAGTGAAAAAGGCTACGGTTTCCTGGCTCAGGAAAATGGCCCAGACGTATTTGTTCACTATTCAGCCATTCAGGGCGGCGGCTACCGCACCCTGACAGAAGGTCAATCGGTTGAGTTCTCGATCGAACAAGGCCCCAAAGGTCTTCAGGCTAGCAATGTAGTCGCTATGTAATTTAAGCTAATATGACCTAATAAACCTGCCGTGAGGCAGGTTTTTTTTTACGCGGTTCAACCAGGCTTGAAAAAAGCATGAGGGTTGACGGGAATTATAATTTTGGCTATAATCACCTTGCGTTTAGAAAGCGGGCGTGGTTCAGTTGGTAGAATGTCTCCTTGCCAAGGAGAAGGTCGTGGGTTCGAGTCCCATCGCCCGCTCCTAAAACCCCCAGAGATGGGGGTTTTTGATTGTAAGGGCGTGGGTCCCGTACGAAGTACTTTCGAAGAGGGCGGAGAGGGGAACGAAGTTCGAGATCCATTGTTCCTTCAGGTAACCATTTCATCAGATTGGAGTATCCTTCGGGGCATGAGTTTGTTATCCTATGACACTTATTAGCGGATAAAGAAGGATAAGTTGTATACTATATTTGTGAATATTGTTATACTTACTTTGAGCCTGCTATCGGTACAATAATTCGCTCCACCCATTTAACAGCTATATGTACTTTTTTCTGCGGAGGGTGGAACTGGCGGTTCGGAAGTTGAAGGCGTGAAATGAAATCCATAATAGGGCGGAATTTTCATAACATCTTAATTGTGGTGGTTTGGGGAGTATTATTCCTGATCACCGGATGCGGGCAGGCAAGGCAACAAGTTACACCCCGTGGGGTATTATCTGCCAATGAAATCAATACCTTCGCCTCTGACTTCGATTCTCTTCTGAAGAAGTACTGGGAAGTTTGTGCTAAGCATGACCTAAAACAGGTGAGAACTCTCTACACAGAGGATATCAAGGTCATTGACGCAGGCGATACGGTTATGGAAGGTTCCATGTACGTATCAGGTGTTTTCTGCAGTACTTTTTATATGGTATATCCCGGTTTTGAGGGTCGTTCGGTAGCCAATTACATTGATCGAGACGGCGGAGTTTATATCGAAGATACCTGGGGGTGGTCACTTCGAAGTGAAATCCCGATTGCCACTTTTTCCGAAAACCGGCCAATGACAACCTATATGTGGTTTACTACTAGGGATGGATTGATCGCCAGGGTATGGATGCTTTACGGAGAGGAAGTCTTTGCCGAATTGGATGAAACTCCATTCCCCGGGGCCATTTTGAAGGATTATTCAACTGCATGGTCATCTAACCGCCCACAGAAGATCGCGGAATTATATTCATCAGATGCGGTTTATCGAGACAGTCTTTTTAGGGATAACATCCAGGGAGTTAAGGCAATAGAGGAATTCGCTTCAAAGTATTTTGCATGGTATCCGGATATTCGGGTGAAATTAGTCAAATCCTTTGGCCATTATCCGTCAGCCAGCCATATCGGAGGGCTGTTTACGATGGATGTTTTGGATCGAAACGGCGGGGATTGTTCGATCCAGAAGCTAATATTCTTGCATATCGATCCTACGACACAAAAAATCCTCGAGGAGTGGGTGTTTTACCAGCCGGATTTGCTTCTTGCTTGTGGCTGGGCACAATAAGTCCTGTTGGCGATGTTAGTGATCTAATGGAATGAATTAGCAGGGAGGAGGTAGTGGCTTGCCGCAAGAGAATAATATTCGAGTCCCATCGCCCGCCCCTCAAACCCCCAGAGATGGGGGTTTTTATTTATAATTTACTCCGAAGTTGATAAGCTGCTCATCGATATGGTTTTCAGGTAGATTCGGTAGATTGAATCAACCAACCCGCCTGAGGCTTGTTTCCAAAAGTCCAAGGCGGGTTGGTTGATATGTGGGACAACACGATGACGGAGTAGGTTTTCAAACCCCCTGATCATCCGCGGTTGTTTATCCGCGTGGTTTCAAGACACCATTCTGTTTATTTGGGGGTGGCAGCTATCCGAACATCGATCTATTCTACGTCAATGTTCGGGCAGGTAATAAGGAAGAAGAGGCGGAAATGTTGGATGAAAACCGGTGTACCAACACCACACGGTTACTCGACGATGCATCAAAATCAGGTTATTTCGGGTCTTCAGCAGATGGGGTTGGAAGATCATCTGGCGAGGGGGGGGTTCTAAAATGGTTGTTTTGACGTATCGGGCGTAAGCCGTGGATAAATTCCTGGTAGCTATGATCCTTGGTCAGTGGAACGGTTACCTTCGCCAACTGCCTCCCCGAATCGGTTCCCCAATATACATTTGCAGGCACATTTTTTCCAACCACAGAACCTGCTTTAATCACTGATCCCTCAGCGATATGGACATTCGGTAAGATTACGCAGTTAGGACCAATAAAGACATTCTTACCGATCTCAATTGAACCGACATCTTCATTCTTGAATTTTCTTCCCCAATAAAAATGGGTGAATAATGAAACTCGCAGCCCTATGCTGGTATTATCGCCAATCGAAATCTTTTCGGAGTGAAGCTCATCGAAATACACATACTGACCAATCCAGACGTTTTTACCAATTTTCACGCCGCGTAATCGGTGCAACCACGGACGAATGCTCCATCCACCCGGAGCAATGAATGCGATTTTATTCAAAGCCCGTTGGAAAATCTCTTTCAATAATTTCATAAAAGCCCACCTTTCTTCGAAATATGGTTTTGATTTAAGAGGGGGGAGCAAGCTTGAACGGCGGCATCCGTAAATATTGGGTTGTACGTTCTTTTTGGTCCAGATCGTCATAGACACGCTTGATCTGTTCTTCGGTTAGCCCGAGCACAGCAGATACTTCTGCTAGCGGAATAGTATGTTCCTTGGCATAACAAAGCAGGTCCAATGTTGCAAAAGGCAATCGGAAGAAAAACTCTTCTTGGGTCTGCAGGGCGCTGTAGGTGTCGGTAGTGGGTATGCGCTGAAGCACTTCCTCGAGAATGTCGAGATATTTGGCAAGCTGGTATACCTGGGTTTTATATAGATGGGCGATTGGCTGAATATCCACACCCCCATCCCCATATTTGACAAAAAATCCTTGCTCTAGCTCGTCACGGTTGGCAGTGCCGATCACGGCATAATTCTGTCGTTCGGCATAATAGTAGATCATCGACATACGGGTACGTTGTTTAAAATTACTGGCTGCTTCGATTTGTAAATAATCCGATGCCGCGAGGCGTTGAGTTTTTTCTTCTCCAGATGGAGTGATGATGGTCAATGAAAATACATTGAGAGTGTTTTCATTCAGGATGTTAGCCGGCAAGACAATTTTTGCTTTATAGCCTGCTGCGGCATTATATTCTGGAAAAACGCGGCGGATGGCGACATCTCGCCTGGAATAACAACCAAATCCTTCCAGGGTGGGGGTGATGTTCTCGAGAATCGGTTCGATTCCAAGGTGTTTAGCCACTTGCCGGGCTAAAACCTCACTTGCGGGATTTGAATCTTTATCCGGCAGCAGTAGGGCTGTGACATGTTCAGAGCTAAACGCGCGTACGCACAGAGCTAATGTCAAAGAAGAATCAACCCCACCGCTGACCCCCAGAACCGCTCCACGCTTGTGCATCACCTTCACAACACAATCACGCAGAGTTTGCACAATACGGTCAATTTCAGCTTTAGCATCAATTTCCAAGATATTTTGGTTAAAACTCATATGCCACCCCTAATTGCGTACTTTTGAGCAAATTTTTAGTTTGTCTGCATCAGAAAGCGGCTGAGGCATGCGAAAGTCGGCAACGAATGCCTGATGAACGAGTTGTGTGGATAGAATTCCTACCAAGGCCATACTATCCGACTCGCTCAGTTTTGAACCTTGCTTAATTTTACGGACAAGGTAATTGACCGCGACAGGATTGAAATAACCGGCTGCCTTCACTTGGCTGGGTGCAAGCAGTTCCTCTACGTAGTCAGGAGCTGGAGCGTTGACTGGAAAGAAACAGTTTTGGATCGGGGCGCGATAAGGACGTTTATTTCGGTGATAAACTTCAGCGGGTAGCCATTTTGATGACAGCTGTTTTAAAATATATTTTTCTGTTAAACCGCGTAGTTTGAAGCCTGGCGGTAGTCGATTGGAAAATTCGACCAACCGGTGATCCAGGAATGGGTGCCGACCTTCAACCGAATGAGCCATTGCTACCCGATCTCCCTGGGAAGAGAGCAGATATCCGGAGAGAAAGATCACGATTTCTAAATACTGAGCCCGGTGTAGCGGATGCCAGCGCATAAAATCAACCGGATATGGAATACCTAGGGCTTCCCCGTGCGCCTCTAGCTGCTGCTCCCAATTGGGGGCAGCCTGGCGCAGCTCGCCTGAGAAAAAACGTAATGCACGGCTTGAACTAAACCAGCGCAGCATGTGCGAGTAATCTGGCCGGTTGGTTTCGAGCAACCCGCGACGGAAGAATTCGGTCAAGAATGTTTGACTGGTTTGCGTCATCGCTTGAATGTCTGGGTAGAGTTTTTCCAAAAGCCGGGAGCGCTTTTCTGAATCGGGTTCTTCTGCCCAAAAATGCCGGATCCTCTCTTCCTTAAAAATATCATAACCGGCTAAGAATTCATCTGCTCCTTCACCTGTCATAATGACTTTAAACTGGTGCTCGTGCACAAGTTTGGAAAGAAGAAACATGGGCGCCGGCGCTGTTCGCAGAACAGGGGTTTCGGTGTGCCAAATGACTTGAGGGTAGACCTGCCCTATGATTTCATCGGATGTGTGAACGCTATGGTGGGCTGTCCCGAGAAAATCGACCATTTGTTGTTGGAAAATACTTTCGTCATACTCCGGGTCGCTAAAAGAAATGGAGAAAGTATCCAGTTGATTCTGAGTATAGTTTAGGATGATTGCTGAAAGCGTGGACGAATCCACCCCACCGCTTAAGTATGCCCCAACTGGTACGTCTGCCCGTAAGCGAATCCGGGTGGCATCGATCAAGAGTTCGCGAAACTGCTCCAAGATAACTGCAAAAGAGCGGGCTGTATGCGCCTGGATATCTTCGGGGAGGAATTCGAGCTGCCAGTAGGATTGATCGATTATTTTTCCATTCTGACAGAGGAGGAAATGCCCCGGTTGTATCTGTTTTATGTTGTTAAAAATCGTTTGCTCCCCAAGGGGAGCCCAAAAAGTGAAAATCTCATGTAACACAAGCGGGTCTACAGCAGCTTGGATGGATGGGTGAGATAAGATGGCTTTAACTTCGGATGCAAAGACCAACCTGTCTCCCAAAATGGTGTAAAAGAGCGGTCGAACACCCAGACGATCGCGCCCTAACAATAATATTTGTTGTTGGGAATCCCAAATGGCAAATGCGAACTGCCCATTTAACTGTTCGAGGAAGCGCGGACCACATTCCTCATATAGATGAATGATTACTTCTGTATCACTTTGGGTGCGAAAGCAATGCCCGCGTTTTACCAATTCTGAGCGGAGTTCGATGTAGTTAAAAATTTCCCCATTGAAGACAATCCAGATTGTCTCATCTTCGTTTGAAATCGGCTGCTGACCACTGTACAGGTCGAGGATACTGAGGCGTGCATGCCCTAACCCAACCAGCTCATCACGATAGATACCAAACTGATCTGGACCGCGGTGGCGGATCAGCGCCAACATTTGTTTCAAGTATTCGATATTTACCGGCTCTTGGGGGGTAAGGTTGAGAATTCCAGCAATGCCACACATATGGTTCGCCCCGCTGACCGCGCGTTTCTATCTCACATAATATGGGTGGATTTAGGAAGTTTTTCGCGGATGTACTGTGAAAGTTTGTTGACTGAATCAAAGTTCTCCGGGATGATTTCACGATCAAGCACCGAAATACCAAACTCTTGTTCAACAAATGTCACCAATTCCATCACGCCCAGCGAATCAATGATTCCTTCCTTCAAAAAAGAGGCGTCATCACTGTAATGGAAACCATCTTCGCTGAATAAGAGGTTTTGTGCAATATAGTCTCGGATAACGCCCTCGATATTCATGAACACTCCTTCCGATTGGATCTCGCGGTGTAAAGGGTTATTTCAATCACCATTTTTGTCTGCTTAAAACGCTTTCGAGGCAGGACTTTTATTGGTTGTGTATAAATCTTTATTGATTATGGTTACAAGCAAATTTTAACAGAGATATCAATGTTCAAGGTTTATCACTTCCACTTGAGCGTTCTAATAAACTCCTAAGTTCAGATTTTCTTACTTTCCCATTGGCGTTTAATGGGAATGTATCCACAAATATCACCTTCGTGGGCACCATGTAATTGGGAAGGCGTTTTGCGACGTGATCGATTATATTTTGTGGCATAAGTACCGCAGCAGGTTTTACCATCACAAACGCGATGATTGCTTCACCCTTGACCAGATCTGGCGCGCCGATGGCGGCTACCGCGACAACTTCGCTCAACTCAAGCACACAAGATTCAACATCCTGGCTGCTGACCCTATACCCATAAGATTTGATGAAGTCGTCTTTCCGGTCGACGATATAGATAAAGCCGTCCTGATCAATGGTGGCCAAATCACCGGTATAGAGAGATCCATTTTTAAATTTTTCCTGAGTTGCTTCCGGTTCATTGAGGTAACCTGGTGAGATATTCTCACCGCGGGCGATGATTTCACCTATCTCGCCTGGTTGTACTTCCAGCCCCTGCTCATTAAGTACCTTTAGTGGAACTCCTGGCAGGCCTTTTCCAATGGATCCCATTTTTTCTTTCAAGCGTTGGTGGGGCAAACAGGATAACCGGGCAGTTGCCTCAGTTTGACCGTACATAATATAGATCTCGGAGTTTGGCCGGCAATTTACAAGTTCTTTGATAAGTATGTTCGGCAATTTTCCGCCAGCCTGCTGGATTTTCTGAAGTTTAAGTAGAGCCCTTTTTGGAAAAGATGTCTTGCGAAGAAGAACCTGGTAGGTCGACGGGACCCCTGCAAAACCGGTGCATTCTGTTTCTTCCATCCGATCTAACACAATTTCGGGGAATATCATTCCTTCAGAGATGACCACTGACCCACCTGCGCGGATATGCGTATTCAACAAAGACATGCCATAACAATAAGAGAAGGGCAAAATCGACATGATTCTTTGAGAGTGGTCAAGGTCCAGGCTTTGGATAATCGAGCGCGTGTTTGCCTGAAGGTTTTGATGAGTGATTCTTACCAGCCGGGGGGTTGAGGTCGTTCCTGAAGTGAACATTAACAAGGCATCGCC
>JAXDCA010000025.1:0-13176 GCA_034678305.1 Bellilinea sp. | reverse complement strand
CCGGTTGATCCCGCAGGTTATCCAGGTGGTTGGACAGTACGGGTTCGCTGATATCGCGCTTGCGTTTGTCCAGCCTTTAATGATCCTGCTGGTCGGGCTGTTTTTTACGGTCATTCTGCAGGTGCTTGCGGAAGGCGTGTATCTGCTGATGGACCTGGAAGAGAACACGCGCAAGGCATAATTGGGCTGGCTGGCGCAATCTTGCGCATAGCCAATTTTTTATTCACCAATCTACATGGATCGGACCTCACCCCAGCCTTAATTCATTGTATGGGCAGGGCTTGTCCCTGCCCGTGTGGGGGTAATCGTAGGGCGGGCATCCCTGCCCGCTGTGACAGTGGCAGGCGTCTTGCGATGTCATCGCGAGGCGCTGCGGAGTGGAGGCGCGGCGATTTTTAAGTTTTGGGTGGAAGAAGGATGTTGTCATTTTGACGATCGAAGTGAGGAGAAATCTTGGCGCTCATAAAAAAAGATTTCTCGCTCCGCTCGAAATGACAGAAAGCACCGAGCAGGTCGGGATTGCATCCCGACATTTTCAGACAGTAATTGTAGGGCGGGCATCCCGGCACGTCGACCGAGTGCAGCTACAAGGACTGCCCCTACACGGATCGGACCTCACCCCAGCCCTCTCCTAAAAGGAGAGGGAGTTTTCGTGCGCACGGCCGAGTCACGATAGCAATTTTTGGATGGGTAGGGGCGGGTTCGAACCTGCACGTTGAATGGTTCGGGCAAATCGGATCTCACCCCGGCATTAATTCATTGACGGGGCAGGGCTTATCCCTGCCCGTGTGGGGGTAATCGTAGGGCGGGCATCCCGGCACGTCGACCGAGTGCAGCTACGAGGGCTGCCCCTACCAAGAATTATAAAATATCATCGAATGATAATATTATAAGATTAGTATAATAAATTTGAAACCACAAATTAAAAATGAGAAATTTCATTTAAAATTTCCACATCAGCTTTGTTTAACAACTTAATAGGCGGCATGGTCTATATGATCTTGGAGTAAACATGAAGATAAAATGGTGGAATAGCCTGCGGTTTAAAATTATCGCCTGGTCTTTCGTTCCCACAGTGATCATCCTTTCTGCCGTAGCCTGGTTTACTTTCTATTCATACCAGAAGGTGATCGGAGACCTGGCCATGAAGCAAGAATCAGATGCTGTTCGAATGAAATTTAATCAGGTCACTGACCCGTTCGGGAGATTGATCGATCCTGTCGTAATTCCGATATTCCGCGATATCCTTTTCCATAACCCAGATCCGTTATTAGTGCGAGCACAAAGTATCTTCGACCGGGCGGATGAATTAGCGATATTTGACGGGGGGATTTATGTCCTAGATCCTCAAGGTAAGGTAAGAAAAAGCTGGCCTGAACTACCCGACCTTTATGGCGCGGATTGGTCTGGCACGCCAACTTTTCAATATTTAACCAATCATCATAGCACTTACGCTTTTACAGATCTGCAACCATTAGAATCGAATGACAATGTAATCATCTGCGCTGCAGCAGCGATGTCTGGCTTAAATAGTGAATTCATAGGCGCAAGCTATTACTGCTTTAGGGCAGGACCTACAGTCCAAAACGCATTTTACGAAACATTGAATGCGCTAGATTTGGGACCAGGCATATACATTCTTGATGGGAATCAGCGCATCCTCTATTCTCCTGTTCAATCCGAAATAGGCAAGGACTTGTCGGGTGAAGCTTACATCCGAGAACTACTCAATGGTGAGGCCACGAGCGGACGGTTCCGAATTGGATCTACAGATATGATGGTAAGCTATGCCAGATCAGCTCTTCTGGAAATAGATCAAGTACGCTGGACCATGATAAAGGAGCAAAGTTGGTCCGAAATCATGCAGCCAACGCTGGCGTATAGGCAACTCCTATTGGTTTTGCTGGCGTTAGGTGTGGTCGTGCCGGCGTTGGTGACCGCTTATGGTGTCAACCACATTACCAATCCCATCCTAAAGCTGATCCATGCTTCCGAACAGGTGACTGCTGGTCAGTTCAAACACCGCATTGAAGTTGACACAGGCGATGAAATAGAAACCCTAGCTGATCAGTTTAACATAATGTCAGCCGAATTGGATGAATCTTACGCTTCTCTCGAGAAAAAAGTTGCCGACCGCACCCAGGAATTAGCCACGCTCAACGCTGTCGCGGCGCGTGTGAGCAGCTCACTCGATCTCAATGAGATCATGGCGGACGCTCTGGAGCGAATTATGGAATTGACCGGGATGGAGCATGGCATCGCATATCGAGTCGCGGGCGGTCAGGGTGGTGCGGAGAACAGCAGAACAGACACGGAGAAAGCCCTTCTCCGCGTGATAGCGGTTCGTGGACTGCCACATGCCTTTGCGGAACTTGGCGATAAGTTACCTTTGAGGCGGAGTGCAACCGGTGTGGCAGGCAGCCGCGGTGAACCGATGATCTGGACACTCGCGGAGTTGCCTACAGAAAACGCTCTCAGGGAGAGTCTTGCAACTTTAGGGATTGAGCAAATTATTGCGATTCCGCTGATGGCTAAAGGACGATTGGTCGGATCGCTCAATCTCAGCACGAATCAGAGCCGTACCTATCCGCCAGAGCAGATGGCGCTCTTGAAAACGATTGGACAGCAAATCGGCGTGGCTGTTGAAAACGCTCATTTGTATGAACAAGCAGAACAAACGGCAATTACGGCTGAGAGAGCACGCATAGCGCGTGAGCTACATGATGCTGTCACACAAACACTTTTCTCTGCCAGCCTGATTGCAGATGTGACCCCGCGCATTTGGAAACGCGACCCGGAAGAAGGCATGAAGAACCTGGAAGAGCTGCGTCAGCTGACGCGCGGCGCGCTGGCAGAGATGCGGACCCTACTGCTGGAGATGCGCCCCGAATCTTTGGAACGGGCTGATTTAAAATCCCTGCTCACCCAGCTGGCTGATGCGTTTATTGGCCGCGTGCGTGTGCCGGTTTTCATGGATATCCAGGGAGCTTGCGAATTGACGCATGAAGTAAAGATCGATTTTTACCGGGTGGCACAGGAAGCATTGAATAATATCGCTAAACATTCAGGAGCTCGACAGGTGATTTTAAGCCTTGCTTGCCAACCCAATCAGCTGAGTATGGTGATAAAGGACGATGGGCTTGGTTTCAATCCCAACACGATCTCCGCTGACCACCTTGGGATCACCATCATGCGCGAGCGAGCCAATTCGATTGGAGCGGACTTGAAGATAGAGAGCCAGGTTGGTCAGGGTACAAGTATTGAGCTGACCTGGAGAGCGACAAAGAGGGAGTAAAGGATGAATACGTCACAAACAATCCGGGTAATGTTGGTGGATGACCATAACGTGGTACGCAGCGGACTGTCCACATTCCTGAGAGCTTATGATGATCTGGAGATTGTGGGAGAAGCAAAAAATGGCCTGGAAGCTGTCCACTTGTGTCATGAAAAGCAGCCAGACGTGATCTTGATGGACCTGATGATGCCTGAGATGGATGGCATTGTCGCCACGCAAGCAATTTTGGCCGAATGCCCACAGATTAAGATAATCGCCATGACCAGCTTTGAAGACGAAAAGCTGGTACAGGGCGTGCTGGCTGCTGGGGCAATAAGCTATTTGATCAAGAATGTCACCTCAGATGAGTTGGCTAAAGCCATCCGTGACGCAGTTTCGGGCAAGCCTACTCTCTCACCCGAAGCTGCTAAAGTGCTTATTCAAGCCACCCGGCCAACCAAACAGCCCTTGGTTGATTTGACAGAACGCGAGCAGGAGGTATTGAAACTGGTCGTGCAGGGGCTAAGCAACCAGCAAATTGCCGATTCTCTCTTCATCAGCATCACCACGGTGAAAGCCCATATCAGTAATATCCTCTCCAAGCTGGGGGTTTCCAGCCGTGCAGAGGCAATCGCGTACGCACTCAAGCATAATCTGGCAACTTTATGATCACCAAGGAATCACATTAGAAGGAGGTCACATGGTCAACGATGTGATTCGTAATGTTTCGGAGGATAGAATTTTCACACATATCCAACAGCTTTAAGCTGTTCGAAATCCGGTCACGGACCCCGAAGCATTGGAACGTGCAGCTGAGTCTATCTTTGCAGAGCTTTCGTCTTAAAAATATCAGGTTGAAACGCCAGTTTTCATTGAGGGCAATAGGGAATTCAAGAATATTGTCGCAACTCGCATTGGAAAACGCTACCCAGATGAGAGGTTCATCATTTAGGCACATTATGACACGGTTGAGGCTAGCCCTGGGGTAGATGACAATGCAAGCGGCATCGCAGTATTATTGGAATTAGCCCGTATTCTAGAGCCGATCAAATTCAACCGAACGGTACAATTCGTTGCTGTAAACTTGGAGGAGCGCCAGCGGGATGGACCACTGGAGATTGCGGGCTTGTTTGGCAGCCGCGTCTTCGCGACCGAAGCGAAACAGCAAGGATGGAAGATCAAAGGCGTGATCGTGTTTGATGCTATTGCCTATGCCGGGGAACAGCTCTTGCAGGAAAAACCGCAAGAGAGAACAATGAATTATCCTGGGAAGGGTAATTTCATCGTAATTGTGGCGAATGCAGCCTCCTCCGAACTGGTAAAACTGTTCACCCAAGCAATTCAGGAGCATCAGCTACCTTTGCCAATGGTTCCAGTGGTGGTATCCGGGAATGGTGAGATCCTTCCTGATACAAGACGATCGGACCATTCATCATTTTGGGATAAAGGATATAGCGCGGTCTGGTTGACCGACACGGCCAATTTTCGCAATCCACACTATCATCAAGCCTCAGATACGATCGATACAATAAATCCTTTGTTTGTAACCCAGGTATGCCGCGCTGTTGCCTGGACGACCATAGAAGCAGCAAATAGCAGATACTCTCCTACTTTAGTATTAGAAAAAATATAACGGATATTGCCATCCTCCACAAGGGACACTTGAAAGTTCACACCAATCCCGAGCTGCTGCTCAAACAGATGGAAGGCTTTGTGTGGGAATGGATTACCTCCAGCCAAGAGCTGCCCACACTCAAAAAGCAAGTTCTGATCAGCAGTACGATCCGGCGCATGGATGGGGTTGAAGTGCGGGTAGTCTCTGCAGAACAGCCCTGCACGGAAGCCCAACCGGTGACGCCCAACCTGGAGGATGTGTACCTGTCCATGGTGACACAGCGTCAAGGAGATTCACAATGAACACCCTAAACGTCGTCTACCATCTGGCTCTGGCTGATTTTTACGAGCGCGCCCGTCGTTTCAGCTTTTTACTGACCCTGGCAGCGGTCATCTTTATGGGGATCTTGGTCAACAACGGCACTCTGTTCCTTAGCTTGGGGTCAACCGACCCGAATCTGCGTCAGCTCAGTTACCGAGGCGAATTCAACTCAGCCTGGATTGGCACGATGACTGTGCTGGTGCTTAACTTCTCCCTGGGTCTGTTCGGTTTTTACCTGGTCAGCGATTGTATCAAGCGTGACATCCGCACTGGCGTGGGGCAAATCATTGCCACCACCCCCGTCAGGCGGGTCCAATACCTGATCGGTAAATGGATCAGCAACTGCCTGGTATTCTACGTGCTGGTGCTGATCCTAGCAGCTGCAGCAACGATCATGGTGTTATTCCAGGGTGACACGTAGCTGGATTTCGGCGCATTGCTACTACCGTTTCTAGCCGTGGCGCTGCCCTGCATGACGCTGGTTGCCGCGCTGGCGGTGGTGTTCGACAGTGTGCCTTTTTTGCGCGGAACGGTGGGCAATGTAATTTACTTCGCCATGTGGATGGCGGTGGTAATGCCCTCAATTAAGGGGGGAATGAGCCTGCCCCTACTCAAAGACCCGCTGGGTGTTGATGTCTTTCGTGCCTCCCTGTATGCAGCAGGCAACGCGGCTTTCCCCAACGATGCAATTGGCGCGATAGGCGTTGCAGGCTTCGTCCACACTCAATACATGGTCTTCTATTGGTCTGGTCTAACCTGGAACCTGGGCATCTTTGCCGGGCGTTGGTTGTGGGTGGTTATTGGACTGGGATTGATCTTGCTTTCAGCGGTATGGTTTGCGCGCTTCGATCCATCGCGGGAGGGGCTGAAACGGTTTCGGATAAAACCCGATGAAGTGAAGGAAGGTGAGTCAGCTGCAGCACAGAAAAAGTTCCCCCATATTGTGCTGCCCAACCTTTCTCCGCTTGTATCTCAACTAGCCCGGACGAACCTCTTTATGGGGGTGCTGTTTGCCGAGCTGCGCATGCTGCTTAATGGCCGCCGCTGGTGGTGGTGGCTTGTTATTATCGGGTTAAACATTGCCATCCTAGTATGCCCACTTATGACGACAAAGTTGTACCTGCTCCCCGTCGTCTGGTTGTGGCCGCTGCCCATTTGGTCTGAAATGGGCAACCGGGAGCGTAAAAATAGCACTGATCAGATGGTTTTCTCATCCGCGCGACCGGTGATGCGCCAGCTCCCAGCTGCCTGGCTGGCTGGAGTATTAGTCACGGCATTGTTTGGTATTGCCGGTGCAGTGGTTTATATCCTATATGGCGATTTGCTTGCATTGGCTGGGTGGATAGGTGGAGTCATCTTCATACCCACCTTGGCACTGGCGCTTGGCGTTTTTTCATCTAGTAACCGTCTCTTTGAGGTGGTCTACCTGCTCTTGTGGTATATAGGCCCCTATCAAAAGGTACCGCAGCTAGATTTCATAACGGGCGCACCGCAGGTCTTCTTACTGGCATCCGCATTCCTGCCACTGCTATCCGCCTTCTGGCGCGGCAGGCAAGTTCGGGTTTAGACAATGAAAGAGAATAGGAATATCCTACTTTGGTATAAGGAGCCAACCTCCAAAGTATATGAAGTAAATTCAATCCAAAGCATAAGCAACAACTCCTCGGTGGACGGATGTACCCGAGGAGTTGTTTTTATATATTGGAAGCAAATAATACACTTCAACTTAGGAAAAAAGATATGAATTACCTTGTTTTTTTAGATTTAGGTGCAGGTGAGCTTGAGAAGATCCTAAGCGGGGTAAAAAGCATGGTCATCAAAGAGGATAAACCCGAAGATACTACAAGTCAGTCTTTAATGCCTGGCGATAACTTGTACTTCCTAAGAAATACTGTTGCAAGAGATATTCGTGTAAAAGCAACGATAAAAAGCATCCAGGCAGTTTCAAGTGGACAAACTAGTGACATTTCATCTCAGCTAAAAGAGATGCAGCATAAGCTGCAGCTGAATGAAGAACAGTTCATGTATTGGTGCACAAAAAAGCAGGTGCTGCTTGTCGAGTTTGAGTGTGCTCAAAAGATCGGCATGATCCACCTGGACTTGGATGAAGTCAAAGGTCAATCGGATTGGATAGCATTCCAGGCGTTCAGTGTCATTACGTCTAGGATGTTTCAATAATTGGAAACAACAAAAATAAAAGGAGGAAACATGTCAACTAATAATTCTCTGATCATTGAAACCCATAATCTGAGCAAGATCTACAAAGAGGCAGCAGCCCTTAAGGGTCTCAACCTGACGGTGAAGCAAAACTCGATCTTTGGTTTTCTTGGACCCAACGGAGCGGGTAAGAGCACCACGATCAAACTCCTGCTTGGATTGATTCAGCCTACTGGGGGGCAGGCTAGCATCTTCGGGCATGATATTCAGCGTAACAGTGTGGAGATCCGCAAACGGGTTGGCTACCTGGCTCAGGACCCGCGCTATTACGAGCACATGACCGCTCGCCAGATTATAGATTACACCGCGCGTTTCTTCTACCGAGGACCAAAAGACCTGCTTGAAGCACGCGTACAGGAGATGATCGAGATGGTAGGCCTGGAAGACAAGGCTGACCGGCCGGTGCGCGGCTTTTCAGGTGGAGAGCGCCAACGCCTGGGGATAGCTCAGGCTCAGGTGAACTATCCTGACCTGCTCATCCTGGATGAGCCGGCTGCATCCCTCGACCCGATGGGACGCCACGATGTGTTGGAAGTTATGGAGAAGCTGCGCAAGTACACCACGATTTTTTACTCGACCCACATCCTCGAAGACGTGCAACGGGTAAGCGATACGGTGGCCATCCTGAACCACGGGAGTCTGATCGCTGAAGCTCCTATCAACAACCTGCTAGCTGGCGATGGCGGCTCTACTATTTATAGCATTTCACTGAGGGGAGAGCAAAATAATGCTGTGGCAGAGGCACAGGCTCGCGTGGCTGGCCAGCCATGGGTTAAAAACCTGAGCATGGAAGCCGAAGGCGGCTATGTAAATTGGCAAATCAGCGTGATAGATGAAGCCGCAGCTGAAGACCTGCTCCTCCGTTTGATCCTCGATGACCACAGCTTGAAGGTGACCCAGTTTGGACGTAAGTCGTACAACCTCGAAGAAGTATTCATTAGTCTCGTTGAAAAGGAGAATTCGAAATGACCGCACAAACGGGTACCCAAATACCCCGTGATCTCCGCCAAGCAGCCCGCAAGGGATTGTTACCCTCCAGGGGCGATGGTTGGCTGGCCGGTTTCGAAAATATGTTTGCCAAAGAGATGGGCGAATGGTTCCGCACTCGCCGTTGGCTGTGGCAGATATTGATCTGGATAGCTATCCTCAATGGACTGCTCGCGATTATCCTATTTGTTTTACCACTGCTGGAAACGCTGATACCTGGGCTCAATGCATCCATCGAGCAGTCCTTTGTGGGTCAATCGCCTGTCTCTAAGGGCTTGTATTTTTATTTCGCTTTTGCTGTAATGGCTGGCACGATTGGTGTGATTATCCTGGCACAGGATGAGATCATCCAGGAGGTTCAGACTGGGACGGCGGCCTGGATCCTTTCCAAGCCCACGGCACGCCAGTCTTTTATCCTCACCAAGCTGCTGTCGAACGTGGTCGGTGCCTTGATTTTTATCGTAGCTCTGCCTGCAGTGATCTTTATAGGCGAGGTTTACCTGGATACCCACCAAGTTGTGAACATGATGCCATTCCTAGCTGGTTTAGGGGTGTTCATGTTGACCTTACTCTTCTACATAAGCCTGGTGATCATGCTGGGTGTCCTGTTTGAATCACGCGGGCCGGTGCTGGGGATATCATTCGGGCTGGTGCTCGCTGGGCTGGCTATCGGTGGTTTAATCCCACAGATTAGCTATATCTTGCCGGTGACAATGGATAAGGTTACCCAGATGATCGTTTTGGAGGTACCCCTGCCGGCAATGTTCATCTCGGAAATAATCTCAGCAGCTGTCTTAAGCATCGTGTTCATCGTGGTGGCACTCTGGCACTTCCAACGCAGGGAGTTTTAAGCCCCCGATAAAGTACTGCTTCTCCCATTCCTCACCCTCATGACAGATGAGGGTGAGGAACATCGGAGTAAAATTCGAACGCCATCATCAGTATCAACCGGCTTACTCGCTACTTTAAAGAAAATGTTGCTGTAGACAACCTTTCTCTTGAGGTTCAGCCAGGAGAGATCTTTGGCTTCTTGGGGCACAATGGCGCAGGGAAGACTACAAAGGTGCGCTTGCTGAACGGTGTGATCAAGCCGACTTCCGGCAGCATCAATGTGCTTGGCCTCGATCCTCAGGAGGATGGGCCAACTTGAAAATCGTCGCGGAGGATACGCGCGCGCTGAGCGCCGAGAAACGAGCGCGATTGACCGCGCGCCTGCGCGAGGAAGTCGAGCGCGCCGAGCTGCTGCGCCTGATCAATCGCAACGGCCGGTATGGCGCGCCTAATATCTATAATGGGCAGAGAGAGATCGATCTGAAGCGCGTGTTGAACGCGGTTAAAATTCTGTGCTACCGAAAAAATGTTTATAAAACCAGGCTGAATAAACTGTTGTTCTACGCTGATTTTAAACATTACCAACTGCAAGGGCAGGGCATTACCGGCTTGTGTTACGCTCATCTTCCCTTCGGTCCAACGGCGGACTGATATGAAGTCATTCTGCAGCGATTATCGAATTTAGATGATACCCTGGTCATGCAAGCAGATCCGTCCATCGAAAGCGGCGGCGAATTCTTCTCATGCGAGCAAGAACCGGATCGAGGGCTGTTCTCCTTTTCAGAGTTGCAGGTGTTGATCGAGGTGGATGCTTTTTTCAAGTCTTTCACTACCAGCGCGATCACGAATTATTCTCATGAGGAAGATGGCTACCTGCGCACGAAAAACGGGGAATTGATCTCGTACGAATACGCCGCCCGGCTGCGCATTTGAACTCCAAAAGCTGCGAGGCGCGCCGGTGTATCATCGGACCTCACCCCAGCCCTCTACCTTGTCGGGGCAGGGCTTATCCCTGCTCGTGTGGGGGTAATCGTAGGGCGGGCATCCCTGCCCGCTGTGACAGTGGCAGGCGACTTGCGATGTCATCGCGAGGCGCTGCGGAGTGGAGGCGCGGCGATTATTAAGTTCTGGGTGGAAGAAGGATGTTGTCTTTTCGACGATCGAAGTGAGGAGAAATCTTTAGGCAATGAGAGAAAGATTTCTCGCTTCGCTCGAAATGACAGAAACCACCGAGCAGGTCGAGATTGCATCCCGACATGTTCAACAAATCATTGAGTGTCGGATTGCAGGCTCGACCTGTTTGCTCACCCCAATCCTCTCTTATAGGAGAGGGAGTTTTCGTGCGCGCAGATAAGCTGCCCATCTCACACGCTTTTTTGTTGCTAAATCCCAGCAAAAGCAGCCGGGGCAGGCGGACAGGGACGAGGGCAGGGAGCAATCCATCCGTATTTTCATCACATTATGCAAATCTCTTCTATAATAAAAGGATCGAGCTTGTCTATCTCATCACTTCAAAGAGGAACGCTATGACCGATCACCGTTTAAAGCAGATGGCTAAAATTATCGTGGAGTACTCCACCAAAATGCGCCCGGGAGACTGGGTTGTGATGATGGTTGACCCTTACGCAATCGACCTTGCGCATGAGATTGCTGTGCAGGCTACTCTGGCTGGCGCGAACGTATCCTGGATCGCTCGCGACAGCACCTTCCTTGAGATACTCTACAAGTACGGCAGCGACGAGCAAATCAAATGGATCAACCCAATGTTAGACCTTGTCATCCACAAGGCGGATGTTTACATCCAACTCATCGCGCCAAGCAATACCCGCATTCTGTCAGGCGTTGATCCCTCGAAACAAAGGATGCTAGCCGTGGCTCAGAACGATCTCTTAGGTGATTATTTGCAGCGGATGAGTTCGAACGAGCTGCGCGTGAATATCACCCAGGCGCCCTGCCCGGCGCTGGCCCAGGAAGCCGATATGAGCCAGGCTGATTTCGAGAATTTTGTCTATGCTGCCACCTTCGCTGATCAGGATGACCCGATTGCCTGCTGGCAGAAAATCGAGGTGGAACAGGAGCGGCTGGTGAAGTGGCTGGAGGGCAAAAAAGAGATCAAAATCCAATCGCCAAATGCCGAGCTGACCCTCTCGGTGGAAGGGCGTCCTTTTAAAAACTCGAGTGCGACCATCAACCTGCCCTCAGGCGAGATATATACCAGTCCGGTGGAGGATTCGGCGAACGGATGGGTGGAGTTCACCTTCCCAGCGATCTACCAAAACCGCGAGGTGGCAGGGGTGCGCCTGGAATTCGAAAAAGGCAAGGTCATTAAAGCTAGCGCGGATAAAAACGAGGAATTCCTGCTGCAAATGTTGGATGCTGACGCTGGCGCGCGTTACCTTGGCGAGCTTGGCATCGGCACCAACTTTGGAATACAACGCTTCACCAAGAGCATTCTGTTCGACGAGAAGATTGGCGGAACCTTCCACCTGGCGCTTGGTCGGGGTTTCCCAGATTTAGGCGCAAAGAGCTTTTCGTCCATCCACTGGGATATGATCAGCGATATGCGCGCCAGCGGCAGTATGTGGGCGGACGGCGAACTATTCTACCAGGACGGTCATTTCGTGGTTTGAGGACAAGCATGATGTATCAGGTCGAGAGGCGCGACGGTTATTGGCTGTATCTTGAAGAGCGCGACCGCGCCGAGGCGGAAGAAGCCTGCAAGGCGCTCGAGATTGCTTTACGCGCCAATCAAATGCGCTGGGGTCTATCTGCGCCGCCGGACCTGCGCCTGGTGATCATGACTGGCTGGTGGTCGTACATCATGGCTGCCGCGCCGCTCGGCTACAAGATTTCATTGATTCTGTCCTATCCGCTCTACGCGCGGCGCGTGGCGCGCACCTGGAAAGTCGCCGGCGGCTGGCAAAACCGCTACTTCCGCAGGCAGGTAGTTGGCATCAAGCCGCCGCGCCTGCTCGAGGCAGCCGACCGCAGCCTGGGGAAGCAGGTGTATGTCCAGGTCGAGGACATGACCGAGAAGATGCGCCATATGGTCTATCACGAGGTCACGCATGCCTGCACCTCGCGCCTGAATTTGCCAGCCTGGCTCAACGAGGGATTGGCAATGATCACGGTGGATAAAATTGCCGGCTGGCAGACCGTCCAGGGCGCCACAGTCGAGAAGCTCGGACTCTCGCCGACGGTCATGAAGGGCAGGGTGGTGCGCAGCGTCGATCCGCAAATGCTGGTGCCGTACTACGTGCGCGGTTATTGGATCACGCGCTACTATGATGAAACGCAGCCCGGTCTGCTTGGCAGGCTGCTGGGGCGTTACCTTGGCCGGGCGGCGATCGAAACGACGCTGGCGCGGGCGGTGGGATTGACGCGGGAGCAGTTTTGGAATGAGATTGAAGGAAAAGTAAAGGCGTACTTTTTAAATTAACTTGTGATATACAGGACCTCACCCCAACCCTCTCCTGAAAGGAGAGGGAGCTATTCGAACTCACCCCAGCCCTCTATCGTTGTAGGAGCAGGGCTTGTCCCTGCCCGCGTGTGGGTAGAGATAGTCGGGCGACCATAAGGGTCGCCCCTACGTGGATCGAACCTCACCCCGGCCCATTCCTAAAAGGAGAGGGAGATGGGACTGCGCTGGGGCGGGCATCCCTGCCCGCCGTGTGGGCTAAAAGGAGAGGGAGAAAGTGGGTAGAGCTAATCGGGCGACCACAAGGGTCGCCCCTACCTGGATCGAACCTCACCCCGGTCCTCTCCTAAAAGGAGAGGGAGACAGGCCTGGCAGGGCAGACCGGCGCGGTCAGCGGCGCAATCGCCTCAAGCCGATATCGCTTGGACAAACTCGCCGATCTGCTCGATCGATTCCTGCGCCTCGGGCACGAACATGAAGAACGCCTGAAAGACATGCCACATGCCAGGCCAG
>JAXDCA010000024.1:0-108971 GCA_034678305.1 Bellilinea sp. | reverse complement strand
ACGGCAATGCCACCACCATCATTGGCACCGGCCCGTTCATGCTGGACAGCTTCAAGGTAGGCGAATCCTACACCCTGAAGAAATTCGACGAGTATTGGGTGGAAGGCCAGCCATATCTGGACGGTGTAATCCTCAGTGTGATCACCGATCCGGTCGTGCGCCTGAACGCGCTGCGCACCGGCGAAGTGGATATGACCGAAGAAATGCCCTTCTCGGATGTCAAGCAGCTTGTCGAGAACCAGGACCCGAACTTCACGGTCGAAGTGTACTACTTCAACTCTGATGCGCGGTTGGTGATGAACCATACCCGCCCGCCATTCAACGATCTGAACGCCCGCCAGGCAGTGCAGTACGCGTTCGACCGCAATGCCTACAACGAGGCGGTTTACTTCGGTCTGGGTCAGGTACACAATCAGCCCTTCGTGCCGGACGACATCTGGCACCTGGATGTGCCCATGATCGAGCCGGATATCGAAAAAGCCAAGGAATACTTCGCGGCTTCCGGCCTGCCTGAAGGTACCGAGATCACCATGCTGCTCATGGCAAACCAGAAAGATGCGGCGGAGATTGTGGATGCCATGCTTTCACAGGTCGGCTTCAAGGTCAAGTTCGACGTCGTCGACTCAGCGGCATGGAATGCTCGCGGAAAAGAGATGGATTTCGACATGCTGATGGGCACTATGACAGGCATTTACGATCCTGACCGCCCTTATGGTTATCTAACCCAATCGAGTAGCAGCAACTGGCTGGTCGGCGGTTACAGCAACCCGACCATGGATCAATTGCTCATCGATGGAATCGCTAGCATAGATATCGATGCGCGCAAGGCCATCTATACCGAGGTTCTGCAACTGGTGCATGACGAAGCTGCAACTATGTTCATCGTTGGCCTGCCCTGGGTAGAGGGCTGGCAGAACTACGTTAAGGGCTATCAACCATGCGCTACTTTTTTGATGGATGAGGACGCCAGCAATGGTTTGCACGTAACCTGGCTGGACAAGTAACCTGCTCACCTTTCGGCTCGCCCCGGTGTTCACCATAGCCGGGGCGAGCCCCCGAATGCCTTATGACTCTCCAGACACGAATTACTGCCTTGGATCCTATTTAAACGCAAGATGCCTGCGCGGTGTATTGTTTCTGCATGTACGTAATATCTCATAGCTATGACTGAATCGATTCAGAATAATCATGTTGATGCAGTCGCCTTCTGCCGCGAGTTAGTCAGCATTCCGAGCCTGCCGGGAGAAGAATATGAAGCTGCCGATTGGGCAGCCGCGAAAATGCAGCGCCTCGGTTTTTCGGATATTCACTGCGATCGATACGGCAGTATTACCGGCATTTGGCAGGGCGATCTTCCCGGTCCAACACTGCTGTTTGACTCGCACCTGGACATTGCCCCGGTGGTAGAACCAGAGCGCTGGCAACACAAGCCATTCGGCGGCGAGATGGAAGATGGCCGGATTTGGGGGCGCGGCAGCGCGGATACGAAAGCCTCGCTGGCCGCTATGCTGGCGGCATTGAGCGGATTGCCGCGCAAAGGCTTAAGCGGGCGGATCGTGCTGGCTGCCAGCGTCCAGGAAGAAGTGATGACCGGCGCGGCGGTAACCCACATTCTGAAACGGTTCGATCCTGACGTATTCGTCACTGGCGAGCCGACCAGTTTAAAATTAGCAACCGCGCAAAAAGGACGTGTTACGCTCGAATTGCATGCCCGCGGGCGCAGCGCTCATACTTCGTCGCCAGATGCCGGTGTGAATGCAGTCTATGCAATGATCGAGGCGGTTCATCGCTTACGAAACATGCCAATGCACCATGATCCCGAATTGGGGCGGGAAATCCTCGAGCTAACCGAGATGATTTCTATTCCATACCCCAATCCAGGCCAGGTACCACAAGGCTGCATAGTTCGGCTTATCGGACGAGTCTTGCCAGAGGAAACGCAGTCAGGAATTCTCCGACGGGTGAGAGCAGCCTTGAGAGATATTCCAGCCATCGACGAGGTATCCGTCGCCCGCTTGAGCAGCCGGTCTTTTACTGGGGCGAGCCTGGTCATGGATGACTTCTTGCCGGGTTGGCGCAATCCGCCTGGGGACGCGTGGGGGAATAAGATCATCGAAGCCCTGGCAAGCGAAGGGCTTCCCGCTGAAAGGTTTGGCGCCGGTTGTGGAACGAACGCCTCCGCGGCGGGCGCGCTGGGCATTCCCGCCTTCATTTACGGACCTGGCAACCTGGCACAGGCGCATACAGTCGATGAGTGGGTTTCCGTAGAGGATATTCACCGCGCTGTGCGGGGTTTTCGCGCCATCGCAAAGGCCTGCCTGAGCGGTTAACCGTCGATTACCATCGCGAAAGGCATTAGCCGTAGGGCTTGTCCCGCAGCTTTACGATTTCTACTCCTCCCCCTCTTCTTCTGGATTCACCGCCCGAATCGCGTGGATCTTACGTATGCGCCGCCCGCTGACTTGCTCGACCGTCAGCACCCAATTCTCGATATGTACCTGCTCACCGCCTGCAGGCACGCGGCCAATGGTGCCATAGATATACCCGCCGAGCGTGTCTGCCAGGTCACTCACCAGGTGGGTGCCGAGCACTTCATCAACATCGTCCAGATCGATGCGCCCGTGGAAGTAGTATTCGTCATCGGAGACTTTCGAGAAAGGCCGCTCCTCAGCCTGATCATATTCGTCGCGGATTTCGCCAACGATCTCCTCGACGATATCTTCCAATGTCACCAATCCCGCCATGCCGCCGTACTCGTCCACCACCACCGCCATGTGAATGCTGCGCTCCTGCATTTCTCGCAGCAGTTCGTCCACCTTTTTTGCTTCTGGCACAAAGTAAGCCGGTCGCAGGAACGGCCGGATGCTGTCCGGTTTTTCGTTGTCCAGGCTGGCGCGCAACAGATCTTTGGCATACAGCAGACCAACTACATTATCGATGCTTTCCTCATAAACCGGCACGCGTGAATGGCCTGAGGCCGTCAGCGCCTGGATTGCGTCGGGAACGCTGGTTGTAACCTCCAGGGCGAGAATATCGATGCGCGGAACCATAATTTCGCGGCACAACGTATCACCAAAGTGGAAGATCGAGTAAATCATTTGGCGCTCGCCTTGCTCTAGTCCTCCCGCCGACTCCCCAGACTCAACCCAGGTTTTTAACTCGTCCTCAGTGACCGTGCCGGCCAGTCGCTCGATAACGACTGGCTTGCCAAGCAAAGCAAGGAAAAACGCCGAGAAGGGTCTCAGAATGAAATCCAATGCACGCGCCAGCGGCGTCAGGCCGATCAGCCATGTTTCGGGGTGATTACGCACACGGCCTTCAACCGCAAACTCAATCGAAAGCACAATGACGCCCGCCAGGAATATAACGCCAAGCGCAATACCAAACGGCGGCTGCGCAACGTAGTAGGCGAGCAGAAAATAAACCGTCACCGCCATCAGCAGGCGCAGCGACTCTAAAGCAAAGCGCAAAGCCACCCGCAAACTGATTTTTTCTATGATCGCCAGTGTGGATTCCAAGCTGCGCTCTGGATGCTGCGTGCGCATCTCGATCAATTGCGGTAATCGGGCGTTGACCAGCCCGGTGCGCAGACTGATGACCAACAGGTCAAGAAAAAGGAGGACTGCAAAAACGATCCAAAGAGAACTTTCCACTTGTGTTTACCTTAATTTACAACTGAACAGGGTGACCAGGATGGTCATTTTTGAGATGAGTGAATGGCCCAACACGCTTACCATCGGGGAGCACGCTGTTTTCCACCCACGAAGCGGATACCACGCAACCCTTGCCAAGCCAGCTGCTGGCGATGATGGTGTGCGGGCCGATCACGCAACCTTTGCCGACGACTGTGTTACCGGTCAGGCAGCAGCCAGGCAGGATGCGCGTTTCTGCGCCGATTTGTACATCGATCTCGATGTATGTATTCTGCGGATCGAGGATGCTTACGCCAGCAAGCATCCAGGCCTCATTGATACGCTGACGTAACACCGCTTCAGCCTCAGCCAGGTGAGCGCGAGTGTTGATGCCAAGAGTTTCTTGCGGGTCCGTAATGGTCAAAGCCTGGACCTTGCGTCCCTGCGAAACTGCCATGGCGACAACATCAGTCAGGTAGTACTCACCCTTGGAAGAAATCCGAATAAGCGGCAGCTGCTGCCACAACCAAGCGGCATCGAAGCAATACACGCCGGCATTAAGCTCTTGGATTTTCAGTATATCCGCTGACGCCTGGGCTTCCTCGACGATGGCCAGCACCGATCCATTGTCGCTGCGTACGATGCGCCCAAAACCGTGCGGATCATCCATTACGACGGTCAGCATGGTGAACGGGCCGCTGTTCCCGCGCTGCAAGTTGACCAGCCGTTGCAGAGTGACACTGGATAAAAGGGGCATATCGCCGTAAGTGACCAACACCAGGCCGGGCTGATCAGCCAGCAGCGTCTCTGCCATGCGCAGGGCGTGGGCGGTGCCAAGCTGCGGCTCTTGCAGGACAAAACGCGCCTTATCAGCGACCGTAGTACGTACCTGCTCCGCGCCGTGACCGACAACAATCACCGGCAGCCGGTCGGTCACGCCTGCCACAGCGCGCAAACAGTGCTCGATCAAAGGCAATCCAGCCAGCGGATGCAGCACTTTCGGCAGGCTGGATTTCATGCGCTTGCCGATGCCGGCAGCTAAAATAACAACATTGAGATCAGATCGCATGTTGCTCCTTACGTGGGCAGGCAGTAAAAAACGAGCTTCGCCCTGCCGGTTGGGTAGAGTAGAGCCCGCGGTGGTTCTTATAACTATGATCAGGCGAATCGGATTCGGATTCCATACTGTTATCAGGCTGGGGCGCCTGGATTCGAACCAAGATCCACAGATCCAAAGTCTGGTGTGCTGCCATTGCACTACGCCCCAGAGCGGGTATTTGTCCCCGATGCGGTCTATATTTTAACACAAAATTGGCCTGCTTGGAGGAATAGTAGCTAACTTTAACAATTACGGCATCATTTGCTGGTTAGCTCCGCGCTTGCGGGTGGCTTTTTCGAGCGCCGCGCGGATCAACATGAACTCGCCGATGTTCTCCATGGTCACCAGACCAACCAGTTGGTCATTGTGCACGACGGGCATGGTATGGCACTCGCGTGTTTGCAACTTGCGAGAGACCTCTTCGAGCATAGCGTTAATATCCACGCTTTCGAATCCGCAGTCCATTGCGCCTGAGACCGGCGCAGCCTGACCCAACCGCTTCAGCCCATCGATCAATCCTTTACGCGTCAGCACGCCCACCACCCGCTCGCCAGAAAGCACCGGAAACTCGTGCTGCGAACCGCTCATCATCAACTCGACCGCGCGCGACAGCGGCTCGCCCTCGTTGAGGGTATGGAACTCAGTCAGCATGGCCTTTGAGACCGGGATGCCTTCAAGCGCTGACTTGACCTGCACCATGCTGGCTTCTTGCGCCGCGCCCATGTAGATGAACAAGGCGATAAAAACCAGGAAGGGATTACTGAACAGCCCGATCAAGCCAAAAATGAAGGCAATGACTTGCCCGAGTGTGGCAGCCACTTGCGTGGCCTGGGTGTACTCCATGCGTTTGGCCAGCAGCGCGCGCGCCACGCGCCCGCCATCCATCGGAAAGGCCGGAATCAGGTTGAACAGCGCCAGAAAGAGGTTCACCGGCAGCAGCCGCTGCAACAGCGAACCGCTGGTTTGCGTTAGAGAGGTCAACCCTTGCAGACTACCGGTGGCATACAAAACCACGGCAAGCACCGCGGCGATGATCAGGTTGACCGCTGGTCCCGCCAGCGCCACACGCAGCTCCTCATCGGGCTTCTCGGGCATGCGCTCCAGCCGGGCCACGCCGCCAATTGGCAGCAGGGTGATGTCAGCGGTCTGGATGCCATAGCGACGGGCAACCAGCGCGTGTCCGAACTCGTGCAGCACCACGCACAGAAATAACGCTAAAAGGAAGATGATGCCATTGGCAGCCGCAGCCAGTGTGCCGCTGGTCATGTAATAAGAAACGCCGATCCAGATGATGATCAGCAGGAAGGTGGCGTGAATTTTAACGTCGATGCCCGCCACCCGGGCAATTTTCCAGGACCATTTCATAATATCTTCTCGCTTTCTTGAAATTTATTGAGCCTTTTTAGGCAGTTTAAACCTATCCTCATACGATCAGTATAACGAATTAATATCAAATATTTGATAGAAATTTGTTTAAAGATGGTAAAAAATGCACCGGTTCAATCAACCGGTGCATGCAGATATTACCACACATAGATTAAAAAAGAACGTTATTTTTTTCGGCGACTGATCGCGATTAGGGCCGTTCCAGCCACTCCTAACATCATTCCGATCAGGC
The DNA here is from genome assembly GCA_034678305.1 of Bellilinea sp. GTDB lineage: Bacteria > Chloroflexota > Anaerolineae > Anaerolineales > Anaerolineaceae > Bellilinea. The sequence continues at coordinate 102,622 of JAXDCA010000024.1, read as the reverse complement.
TGAGCACATACGCTAAAAAATTCAAAAAGAACGTCGATTCAAGCACTTTCATCACCATTAAAAACGGCAATACCACACCAGCCAACAACAGGATGAAAGCAAGCACCAATAATCGAACAGGGGTAAAGAAAGATCTCATCCGTAAAGCCAACAGGACGTCAATTGGTGCGGCACAGGTTCGAACTCAGGCGGCTCCTTGACGTCACAAACACCTTCGATCATCTTCGGGCAACGCGGATGGAAGCGGCATCCGGCTGGCGGTTTCACTAAACTCGGCGGCTCGCCAGGGGGTACTTCCTGCATGGTCGCTGCGTTGCGCGGATCGGGATCGGGGGTGCCTTGCAGCAAAGCATAAGTGTAAGGGTGCAGCGGATTATTCACCAGTAAATCCACCTGACCTTTCTCGATCACCTGCCCGGCGTACATGACAAAGATGCGTTCCGAGAAGTAGCGCACGGTCGAAAGATCGTGCGTAACGTAAATGACCGCCAGATGATACCTCTCCTGCAAACCTCTGAGCAGCTTAAGAATTTCTACCCGCACCGAAGCGTCCAGCATCGAAACCGGTTCGTCCGCCACAAGCAGCTGTGGATTTAGGATCATCGCGCGCGCGATGACCACGCGTTGCTGCTGCCCACCGCTTAGCTGGTGAGGGAACTTACCCAGGAATTCGAGCGCTGGGGCCATCTTGACTTCTTCGAGCGCTTTAACAACGCGTTCATACCGCTCGTTCTTATTTCTCACTCCGTTGATGATGAGCGGTTCCTCCAGGATTTTCCGAACCGTCATAAATGGGGGCAGCGCGCCGTACGGGTCTTGCTGCACAAATCCGACATTTGAGCGGTAATCTTTCAACTCATTTGACTTTAGAACGCTAAGGTTTTTTCCGCCAAAAATGACCTGCCCCTTGGTAGGTTTATACAGCGCCAGAACGGTCTTCATTAAGCTGGTTTTACCGCAGCCACTCTCGCCAACGATGGCGATCGACCCGCCGTATTCCAAATCGAAGCTGACGCCATCCACGGCATGGACGTAGCCGGCATGCCCAAAACCAAATTTGCGCAGCTCGAACCAGACATGCAAATCCTGCACCGAAAGGAGCGTTCCATTGCTGGATTTTGGTTCCTTAACCGCGGAGAGGGGATAATCTTGTACTTTTTCTTTTTCGATCGTCATTGTTCACCCCATCCTAAGTATATAACCAGCATTTAACCATGCTAGTACCTTGTTGAACCACAGGCGGTTCCTCATCGCAGCGAGCAAAACGCTTCGGGCAGCGCGCGGCGAACCGGCATCCAGTTGGTGGATTGATCAAACTGGGCGGTTGACCGGTAATAAATTCTGGAACCTCGCTTCCACGCAGTCTGGGTACACTGGCCATTAACATCGCTGAGTATGGGTGGTATGGCCGGGTGTAAAAGGTGTGAGAATCGCTGACTTCAACGATCTGCCCGGCATACATCACCGCTGCCCGGTCAGCCAGTTCACTGGATGTGGCAATATCATGCGTGATCAGGATGAAACTGGTGGACATTTGCGCCTTGATGCGTTTAAGCAAGTTGAAGATATTTGCCTGCGTCAAAACATCCAGAGCAGAAGTCGGCTCATCCAGGATGATCAGATCGGGAGTTGTCACCAGCGACATGGCCAACGCTACACGCTGGCGCATCCCGCCGCTCAGCTCGAAGGCGTAGCGGTTGATAAAATCAATGGGTACACCCACATGCTGGAACATCTTTTTCGCCTGCGTAAGCGCTTCTTCCTTGCTGACGCCAAAGTGAACCATCGTGGGTTCGGCAACCTGATCTCCCACCCTCAAAACCGGGTTGAGCGCATTCATCGCTGCCTGGGGAACCATGGCCATTTTGACCCAACGGATCTGCTGGCGATATTCCTCATCGCTCATGCTCATCAATTCGTTGCCGTTGAGATAAACTTTTCCGGAATACTCGTGAACGTTACGCGGCAGCAATCGCAAGACAGCTTTGGCGAGGGAGCTTTTGCCGCAGCCGGATTCACCCACGATAACAATCGCTTCGTTATAATTCAACGCGAAATTGACTCCGTCCACGGCTTGCACAACGCCAGCGTGCGATCTGAAATATAGTTTTAAATCTTCGATCCGCAATAATGCATTTTCTGCCATGCCGTTATACACCTCTCAGCCTAGGATTGAAGATGCGGTCGAGTGCAAACCCAAGACTCGCGAAACCCAGACCAGTAATCATCAGTAAAACCGCCGGTTCAAGGATCCAGTAATACCAGGCCCGATAGAGCGCGGCGTTCACATAAGCATCATTAATCGTCTTGCCCCATGTCGGTAATACCGGATCACCAAGCCCAAGCACTGCCAGTGTGGCTTCCAGGAAAACGAAGGCAGGCACCGACAAGACCAATTGCGGGATTAACATAGGGATGATGCGCGGCAGCAAATATTGGAAGATGATCCGCGAATCATTGGCGCCATAGGCTTTAGCCGCTTCGATATAGGTGGATTCGCGGACCTGCATGAAAATGGCGCGGTATGATTTGATGCCGCCGGTGAAGATGCTTAACGCGATGGCGGCTCCCAGGATGGTCCAGATGCTGCGGGAATAAAACGTGCCAACCATGATCAGGATGGACAGGTAAGGCAAGACCATGTTGATTTCTGTCAGACGCTGGATGATTCCATCCACCCACCCACCGTACCAGGTTCCAATCGCGGCAATGATCATGGTCAAAACCGAAGTGCCAAGTGCTGCCAGCAACCCAAAAGACAGCGCAATGGGAATCCCCCACAGTAAAGGCAGGGTCAGGTCGCGCCGTCTGTGGTCGGTGCCCGCCCAGCCAAACACCTGTCCGTGCACGACAAATTCCGATTCAATAGATGAATCGGGCTCAAATGTAATCGCTTCGACGACGAGTTGGTAGGTGCCCTTGATAGGCACCTGCACTTCAGAGTCGGGGTGAATAAACAGGCCAATATTAGGATCGACCCCGCCCAGGCGTTTCTTTAGTTTTGCGTCCTGCAAAATGGGATACGTATGTGTGGCCCCGACCGCAAAACTGCCTATCTTAATCTCACGATCGTCCGGCGTAAGCATCTTGATCGTAACAAACGGTTTTTTCTGGTCGAATGTCGATTTGAAGTACAGCACCAAATCTTGCGGGAAGCGGTTGTATTGATAATCAAAGGCAAAGGTGGTCGTTTTGATCGGTGTGCCGCCCTCGGTAACTTCCTCGGTTATCGTGACGCCGTCATCGCCTTCTTGCATATCCAGCGATTCAACCAGTTTGTCGCTGCGGAACCAGTTATACCAGATAGGCGGGACGTTGCGCGGATTTTTTCCCCACACCTCTTCACCTGCGCGCCATTGAGAAATCGCTTCTCGATAGGGGATCTTAATAATGACGGCGAAGGCTGAAACGAACAGAATCAGTACCACCACCAGACCAAATATCGCCGATGGATATTTCTTGATTTGCTGGAGCGCGTCTTTGAACCTTTTCATTGTTGACCTCCAGCGCCAATTTTGACCCGTGGATCTACCAGAGCATAAACAAAATCAAGCAAAAACACAGTGATGGCCAGTAAATAGGCGTAAATGATGGTCGTGCCAACGATGACTGGCGTGTCGAATAAGCCAATCGCCTTGTAGGTGATCCGCCCTAAACCAGGCCAGCTAAATACCGTTTCGGTCACGATGGCGCCAGTCCACATGGCTATCAACAACAGGGCAAAACTGGTGATAATGGTCGGGAGCGTCGGGCGTAAAATATATTTCCGCTCAATATCACGTCCGGGCAGCCCTTTAGCCTTCGCCATATCCACATAATCTTCACTCGAATAGATCAGGAAAAAAGTCCTCCAGTTATAAATGCTCAGGAAGAACGAGCTAATGACCAGCGCAGAACCAGGCAGGATTAAGTGCTTCAACACGCTCAAAGCACGCCCGATAAAATCCTTTGGCACCGGAGCGTCGATCACGCCTCCAAAGGGCAGGAGGCCGAGCACAGCTGCAAAGAGTAGAATCAAGAATATCCCGTAGAACCATGGCGGAACGGACGATGACGGGGATAGGGCAATTACCAGCTTATCCATAAAACTGCCGTACTGACGTGAAAGCGCCAGCGCCAGGAATAGGGTCACAAAGAATAAGAACAATTCGGATGTGCCCATTAATAGCAATGTATAAGGTATGCGTTCCAAAATAATAGCTCTAACATTACGCGAACCGCTGTCACTGGATAAAAACATCGCCCGGCCAAGATTCATGGTCAACGCATTCTTTAAAAAGCGACCACTCCGGATTAACAGCGGCTGGTCGAGGTGCAGGCGCTCGATTTCACTCTGAATCCTTTGCTGTGTAAGCTCGCTGCGCGTCCCCGGATCCATTTCCTTGTAGGCAGGATTCGCTGCAATCTGCATCGTGATGCGTTCCTGAATCTCCGCCTTCATCATCTGGTCAACATATCCACCCATATTGGCGATCATGATGGTCAAATAAATGCCAATCACGACCGTTACAAACAAAGAGAGCAACCTGAGTGCTGAATAATTAATTACCCGTAAAAAGGTGCTGCTTGAAGCCGCTTTCTTTTTGGCTGCTTTTGGCGTAACACTCTCAGCGACTGATCCCATTATCTTCTCCTGATGAATCAGGTTTTGTAGGGGCAAGGGCATACCACGCCTTGCCCCTACATAAACTATAGTCTCAACACTTTGCCAGAATCCTGACCAAATTTACTTAACGGTCACAAATTCCATCGCGTTGAAGGTCGGAATAGCTACTGTGTACGGAACAACCACGGCTTCGAAGTTAGCCGGGCCAGCCTCCATCTTTGCGGAAACATCAGCCGGGACAGTGACAACATAATGTCCTTCTTCGACCAACTCGCCTAGAAGCACGGCAACAATCTGCTCGGTGGAGTCGTACAGCAGACCCTTGACTTCTTTGATCTCAGCATCCGGGTAAACTTCGCCCTCGAAGGTCACATAGACATCGAAGGAAAATTCGGTGCCAAGCACCACGCTGCCCTCACCCTCAACCTCAACCTCAGCAACCTTGGGATCGCCGAACATCGCCCATTTATCAGCCAGATCGACATAATCTGGATTGGTAATCAGGGTTCCGACTTTTTCTGTCAGGTATACTTCGCTCAGGATGTAGGGGCCGGTACCGATGTTGTAGTGGCCGTATTTCTCGTAGAAGGCCTTGGCGTTCGCATAGCGGGCTGTGGCTTCTTCTGCGGTGATGTAATCAGCCATTACATTGGTCCAGGGGATATAAGCTTCGGTAGCTCCCTGATCCATGTATTTGGTGAGGATCTCCAGGCTGGGGCCGCCAATGAAGCTCAACCACTCAACCGTGGTGGTCTCAGTCGATTTGGCTTCGGCCTTATCTGCTGAGTAGGCAACCTCGCCGGCTTCATCCGCGCGCGCGCCAGCAGCCAGAAGGTGCCAGGGCGCTTCGCCATAGGAGAAGCTCGGCCACATGGTGGTGATATTGAGCTCGGCATCGGTCTGATAGGCGTCTGAGTATGCCTCAATCGTCAACGGGCTTTCGGACAGGATGCGGAAGCCCTTGTAGTTGGCAAGAATGGCTTCAGCATTGGCCGCGTATGCCTCATCATAGATTGCAGATTCCGGCTTGCCCATGTCCAGTGAGATGATCCAGGCATAGATAAAGTCACTGAGATCGAGCGGGCTGCCGTCATGCCATTTGACAGTGTCGAAAAGGTCGTCGGGATAATAGACAACGCTCTTGATCTTGGCTGTGGTGCCATCCGGGAACTTCTCGGCAGCGGTGATGAACTTCTGATTGGCTGCATCCCAGTCAACAATGGCATCCTCGGGCACCTTGATCTCGGGCACGAAGTCGAGAGTGTACTCAGGCAGGGTCACGCCAATGGGCAAGCCTTCCTGAGCCGTAATCTCCGCATGGGTGAAGCGCTGAGGCCGCAAGAGACCGGTATGGGGATCGATCATGTAAGCTTCGCCCCAGGTGGCGCGTCCAATCGCCTGATCAAAGGCCCAGTTGGAACCGGCAATCGGATTCCAGGGATCCACGAACAGGTCGGGTTGACCCCACTTTAGCGTGCCGCCTTCCTGATCAGCCCAGCGAATGGTGTACGGCCAAATCATGGAACCGTCAACGCCGGCTGCCAGGTCGTAAGTCACTTCCAGGCCTTCACGATACGGAGTGAAGTTCTTGCCGTCGATCAGCCAGATGTGGATCGATTCGGTCATGGCCAGGTCGAGCATTTCGGCAAGCGCCGCGTTGCGTTCTTCGCGCGTGTCGAATTTATTATAGGCTAACGCATCAGCCAGTTCGAGATAGCGGTCGCTCACCGGGAAAGCCTGCCAGGTGGACGAGAAACCATAGGCCGATTGAGGGGTGTCGAAGAATTCGAAGTTGTCGCCCTCATCGCGGTCAATAATGGTGGCGGACCAGGCGCCTGTGTAAAGGTGCCAGAGACCATCCGCAACATTACCGCCAACCCAGATCGGGGAGGCTTCTGATGACGTCTTGTACTGGCGGTCAACAGCAAAACCGATGCTCTCGAGTTGGTTGGCTACATAGTCGCCAATCGGAACGCGGGTGCCGTCTGAGTCGGAGCGGATGATAAAGATCAACTGCACCTGCTCGCCTTCGTACATGTACTTGCCGTCTTCCTTGGTGACGCCTTCGATGCCCAGCATAACCTCGTCCATTTGGGCTTCTGCCTTTTCAGGATCGTAGGCATACTTGGCTTCCAGTCTGCGGACAGTTTCAGCCATGTTGGCGTAGTCAGGGAACTGAGTGACGATGCTGAAGAACTTCACCAGCGCGCCGCCGTTGTAGACCTCGCGGTTGATATAATCGCGGTCGATCAGCCAGTTCATTGCTTCGCGAGCCTTGGCATAAACAAAGGGGTTAACCTTGCCCGTTGATTCAGTGAACTTTGGCCCATGGGTGTTGAAGGTCAACTCGTAGTAAAGACCATTCTGCTTGGCATACTTGAAGCCAGCCGCCTCGATCTCAGGGAGTTTATCCGATGAGAGGCCTGCGGCGTAGATATCGATTGCCCCAGCTTGAAGCTGAGTCACCGCGGAAGGTGAATCGACAACCGAAATCACGATCTCGTCCAGCCATCCGCCGTGGCGGGTGGTCTTGACGGGTTCGGGTGTCGGTTCTACGGTCGGTTCTTCCGGAGCCGCAGTGGGTTGTTCTGGAGCTGCCGTGGGTTGTTCAACGGGAGCTTTTGTCGGGGTGGCCTCAGGCGCTTGGCAGGAAGCCAGCACCATGCTGGCGATAATCAGCAAGCCAAACAAGATCATGTAACTCTTCTTGAACATTCAAACTCCTCCTTCTACTTATGATTGGATTTAGTGTGACGGTACTTTTATCATATAGGATCGTTTTGTCTTTTGAGAAATCACCTCCTCTCAATTTCCATTTTCGAGGTCAACCGCTGTAATTTAAGCTTTCAGTGCAAAGACCAGATGGGACATGGACAGGATATTCCATCATCCAACCAAGCTTAACAACCTGTTGCATTGATTTAGAAGGTATATAGACCGACTAGCTAAAAGCAAGGTTCCTCCGCAAACCTTTCTTGTTCTACCCGAATGATTCTGCACCGGGCATAATACAATGAACCCCTACGCGAATGCGGATTTGCATCCATTCACCTGATGGCCGCATGTGCAAATCTCGACGGTATCAAACAATAAACCTTGAAATCCTGACCAATTTGCTAGCCGCCAAATTGGATTACTAATGATTGAAGAGAAATGTGTTGAGGAAAGAGTTATCCGTGGGTAGAACATCTTATTTTGAAAATACCCGCGTTATTGTGTAATCACCCATACGACTAAACAATCGATGAAAACCTGAGTGGTATTCATCACGAATGTATAGATGGGCTAAACAATTATAATTGGTAAAAATGTTAATGTCAAACGCACTTTGTACAAACTATGTTATGAGTATCCTCACAAATTGTGCGGCTTTAAGCGTTGGTAATTTCACCAATGCGTTTTTTACAGGTGAAATGTCAGACTTAAGTTGCGTTAGTTAACTGAGCATTTATATCTTTGAGCAACTCCACATTTGCCTTCGAAACGGCGCTGAATTCAGCCTCACCCTTGATGATGGTAATTCGGCTAAACCCGCATTTCGTCCAGAAGCGCAAAGCCGGCCAATTCTTCAAGCCAACTGCTGTCCGTACTTCGCTGAAACCCATCCGCGCGGCGCGCTGCTCCAGTTCGAGCACAATCTCGTGGCCGTAGCCGTGCCGCTGGCAAATCGGTCTTAATAACAGGCTGTCAATATACATGGTCGCGGGTGTCGGGTAGCCAAAACAAACCGCCAGGATGCCGGCGATATCGCGATCTTCCACATCACGGATCAGAAAACGGCTCCCGCGCCATTCGACCCCGCCCAGCGGCAGCGACGCGCAGCGGATAAACTGTTGCGCCTGCTCGGCTGGCGTTTTTTGGTCGACGATCAACTCCATCATTTCCTGATTTTCAGAAAATACCTGCTGGACGGAGCTCAGTGCTGATTCATCCGTTTTCTCCAAGAGACAGCGGTTTGTTTCCCAACTATCCGGCAGAAAGTCGCGCGGCTGTCCTTCTTTACGCATCCAATAATGCGTTTCAGTCTCGCCGATCACGCTGAAGCCCAAGCGTAAATATAACTGGCGAGCTGGGTTGATCTTTAAAACCCGCAGACTGACCGGCAAACCGCGTTCGCTGGCTTTCTCGAGCAATCCGCTGATCAGGGAGGTTCCAATACCAAGCCCCTGGTACTGGGGGGAAAGCTCGATGTTGGAGAGAATAAAACCAAGTTGATTTTCATCGATGGTCAGTACGCCGCCATCCTCCCCATCCACCTGGATCACCTGACTGTTTGACGGATTGAAGTGTTCCTTGAAATACCGCCGTTGAAAGTCCTCATTCCAGCCCCAGGTCTGCTCGACATACGGTTTAAGCGTGGAGCAATGCAAGTCCCAGAGCAGTTCCTGATCATCGTCAGTTGCCGGACGAAGAGAAATGTTCACACTTAAGGGATTCATGGCGCCTTCCTGGCTCATGACTTGAACCGCGCGGTTTGTAACACCCGCCGTGCCCGTAAAGAGATCCGCAAGAATTTATACCCGTGACGCAACGGGCTGATGTGGCTTTTTTCACCAGCATAGATGGTGCGGATTGGCACCCAGCCCAGCCGGTAACCATGCAGCAGGCAGACAATGATCATTTCCACCTCGAATTCAAATCCGCGCTCAACCGGTTCGCGCAGCGCGCGCATCAATCGCTGGCTGATTAACCGGTACCCAGACTGGTTGTCGGGAATCGGTTGCCCAAGCGCCCAGGATAGAATGCTCGTACCGAGCGTGTTGCTCACCCGCCGCACCGGCGGCATTCGAGTGAAATCACGCTGGCCAATGATCAGGTCAGCGCTGCACTCCGCATAAGCTTGTAAGAAAGCAGGGATTTCCTCAGGGTCGTGCTGACCATCTGCATCCAGCGTGAGCACCGCATCGCAATCTTGCTCAAGGGCATACTCGAAACCAGCCATCAGAGCAGCCCCCTTGCCTTGATTCGGATGCTGCCGTAAAACCTCAGCGCCGGCCATGCACGCTTTGTCGGCGGTGTCGTCGGTGGATCCATCGTCGATCACCAGGACCGGCAAATGCGCCAACGCACCGCGCACCACCGCGGTTATGCTGGGCGCTTCGTTATACGCCGGGATCAACGTCAGAAACCGAGCCTTATGAATTGGTGACATCTACCCCTTGCCAACTAAAATTGTGGGCAGCTCGTCCGTTATGATTATATCTCAGGTTCATTGTCCTACGATTGCGGCAGCGTAGGCAATTGGAGGAATGCAAAAAAACAATGCTCGAAGAACACCGCTCTTCTAGCCCTGGCGGATGAAGTGCGGCATATCGAATGGAATCTCAACAGACAGCTCGACAAATCCGGAATATTGACCGTCTGCATACCAGGGCGTTTGATAGATCAACTTCTTGACCCCTCTTTTTTCGATGGTATATACATTCTTTTTTTCCGCCCCCATCATGTCCAGCAACCGCTGGCGGGCAGGCTCAGGATGGCAATCGAGCAGATTCCTTCCGATCAGGCGAGAACCCCCATCCTCCGAAAAAACCGCTATAGACCGATCATTCATATACAGGATGATTCCGTCGCGATCACAAACAGTCACCGCGCCGGGGAAACCTTTCAGCCATTCATATGCCTGCATAGCCTGCTCCTATGGATCATTTGGTTAATGCCTTCGCCAGCTTCCATAAGATCAATTGTACTCCAGATGATTTGATGATAATTAAAAACGTTGAGTTCCAGCTGCTGCATTGGCGCCGCGAATGGAAGGCGCGTGCTCAAGCAAGCGCTGCTTTCAAGACGCGTAATGCGCGCAGCGTTACCCATTTGCTCAGCTGCCCCTTGACCTCTACATCGACCCAGGTTTTACCGTTGTAAGTGTATTCCATTTTCCAACGGTTGTGCTCGTCGCGCTTGGAAAGAACCAGTCCCAATCCATTCTCCAAACGCGGATCACGCGCATATCCCGCCAGGGTCAGCGCCTCCAGGTTTTGCAGCACATCTGTAACATAACCAATTGGCATGCCAAATTGAAACCAGCTGCGGTTTGGTTTATTCGTGTAGGGGGATGGATATTCTGCCGTTGCGGGATCGGCGCTGAGCAGAAAATCCACGCCTATGTCAACCGCTTTTTGGACAGCAGGCGTGCGCGCGCCAAGCGGGATGCGCGCCAGCCCCAGCACAGCTTTAACCGCGCCCCAGGCGCACGGCTCGAAGATGTTCGCCGAGCAGGCAAATCCGGGTGCGCAGTTACCGCTGCGGTGATAGCGCACTGGCGCCTGTTTTTCCTCCGCGGGCGCAATGCCATCGCCGCTGATGCTGCGCGCCAGCCAACCTATTGCTTCGTCCAGGCGCGGATCTCCCAGCCAGCCCAGCAGGATCAACGCATTGACCAGGTTGCCTTGCAGGCAGTGGATCAGACCGGAGGGACCGTCCATGCTGAATCCCCCATAGCTGCAGCGCTCGTTGTCCAGTACATAATTGCACGCCTTGCGTACCTGCGGATGAGTTCCATCTGCGCCGAGCAGCGCCAGCAAACCCAACGTCCAGTAAGTTCCGGTGTATTTGGGGTAGTAGCCCGGCTTGACCCAGTAGCCCTCGGGGTGCTGCGCTGCCAGTATGACCGGCACCGGCCCGAGGCGCATGAGGTCGCTGTGGGCAGCTTGCGCCTCTGATGAATCAGCAGGGATGCCAAGCAGGTCGATCAGGGTGAAGTAACGCACGCCGGGGTTGACCGGATCGGATTCTAACAGCCAGGCTTGCAGTTCATCCGTAAACAATTGATCCCAGGTCACGCCCATCATAAACCTCCCGAATAATAATCAATCTTTTATCGACGATCAAAAACAATCCAAAAGGGGGCTTGAGGTCAAGAGACTCCCGCTAGTAAAGGTGTATATGGATTGATCTTGAAACTGACCTTTCCATGCGCTGTTTAATATCCGACAGGCATATTTTCGATGTACCTTCGATGAACTGCCTTCGAATCTATACCCGTCCAGGTTGCGTTCGATCTATCCAACATCCATGTTTTTCAATGGGAAGGATATTTGCGTCTTCAACATTTTCTGCGGCGTGATGCTTGGATCGTCCAAATAGAACTCATAAGCGATTCCGGTCGGCTCTCTGCCGTGGCGTTTAATATACCTTGCCAAGGCAGCATAAGCCGACTCGATCTTCTGATACGGACCCACGTGAAGCGCTACAGCGTAGTCGCCTGCTGGAATTTCACCCGGTTCGATTTGCCCTTGGCCGGGCAACCTTTTTGCTACCGGGAAACCAACTTCCAATTCCAGAGCCTGCATGTCCTGGTTGAAATATCCGACGAAGGGTGCATTGACGGGCAGCTCGCCAGCTTTGGCCAGGTACGCCAGCAACTGATTGTAAGCTTCGCCAAGCATACGGGGAATTTCATCGACCGGCGCAATGATCTTCAGACAAACAGTCAACTGGATTGGCCTGGCTACGATTTCACATTGATGAATATCCATTGCATTCATTCGAGATAAATCCAGGGCGTAGAACTTATATTCTATATTATAGTTGTTTTGAGACAGGATTTCAAGTGGGAACCGGTATGGATCGATGCAATACCATGCGCATTCGTTAATTCAGGGAAGATGAGCAAGAACAATTCACAATGGACGAACTTGCCTTCACTTTAGATATGAATTATATAATTTTTACCCGTAAATTCAAAGAGATTGAATGGACGGATGGTCGATCTCTTTTGATTTGGTTAGAGATAATTTTTAACTGGATTTATTCTTCTTCATCCACCAATCGCAATTCTTACCAGCCGGGGTTGGATAAGCAGATTGAGGGACTCTACCGGGATCAAGAATTTGCGCAAAGGTGAACTTGCTTTAATAACCCATCTACCATTTCACCGGCGGGGATCGTCCAAACCTCCTGCTGGAACATCAGCACGTTGATTAAGGGCATATTGCTGATCATGCCCATCAAGTTCAGTCCCATAGCGCTTTCTTTATCATCTTCTTCCTCGCTGCCGCCAAATATCTTTCGGCTCTGAGCTTCGATCTGAGCTAAGACGGGGGCGATCACCGCCTTGCCACGCGGGTCGTCGATCCACTCGCGGATGGTGGATTCTCTGTCGAGAATGCAGGGCAGGCCTAAGGTCGATTGGAGCGTCACAGTCAGGGTCTGGCGAATATCTACAGCGGATGCAGCAATCAGAAGGTCGAAATCTCCGTCCTCGGTGATCCACTGGTTATAGGCCGGGTGATAGTAGGCGAAGGCGCGGAAATCGAGAGGGATGGAAATGGATTTGGTTTCTCCCGGCTGCAGCTCCACTTTAGCAAAGCCCTTCAACTCCTTTTCAGGTCGCGCTAATTTTGATCTCTGATCGTGGACGTAAACCTGGACAATTTCTTTGCCGGCGACCTTTCCTGTGTTGGTCACATCCACCGTTATGGTTACGCCGTCCACATCCTTGAATGTCCTTTCGGATGCTCTCGCGTTGCTGTAAACGAAGGACGTATAGCTCAACCCGTGGCCAAAGGGGAACAGGACAGGCATCTTTTTAGCGTCGTAGTAGCGGTAACCGATGAACAGGCCTTCTCCATAGCGCGCTTCACCCGCTCCGCCCGGCCAGTTGATATGCGCAGGGGTATCAGCCAGCTTAACCGGGAACGTTTCAGCCAGTTTGCCGCACGGGTTGACCTTTCCAAACAAGATATCCGCGACCGCCGCGCCGCCCGCCTGCCCCATCATCCAGCCCTCCAGCACAGCCGCTACACTGTCGATCCAGGCATCCATCGCAACCGGCGCGCCGTTGTTGAGCACCACAACGGTATTCGGTTGGACTTTGGAGACAGCTTGAATCAGCTCGACCTGCTGCCTGGTCAGGTCGAGATCTGCCCGGTCGTAACCCTCGGATTCACTGGAATCTGACAGCGCGATAAACAAAACAGCCGCATCCGCTGATCGAGCCAGTGTTACCGCCTCATCGATCAGATCCTGGCGGAAAGTGTCACCCGCCGGGTATCCTATGGCGAAGGTCACTTTGGCGTCTCCAGCCCGCGCTTCCAGTTCCTTCAAAGGAATGGATACTTTAGTCGGGTTGACGTGCGAGCTGCCGCCGCCTTGAAAATGCGCATATTTTGCTGAACGGCCAATCACCGCGATGCGCTGCGCATCCTTGAGCGGCAGCAAGCCGTTATTCTTGAGCAGCACCATGCCCTCCGCGGCGGCTTTTCGAGCCAATTCGTGATGCCGATCTACATCAAAGGTTCCGATTTTGGGAGTCACTTTAGCCTTGAATACGATGGTCAGGATGCGGCGCACGGATTCATCGAGGACGGCTTCATCCAATTCCCCAGACCGGACGGATTCCACGACCGCCCTGACGCGCCGCTCCTGCGGACCGGGCATTTCGAGGTCGAGGCCAGCCTTGAGCGAAGCGGCCCGGTCGTGCACCGCGCCCCAATCCGAGACGACCAGGCCCTCAAAGCCCCACTCCTTCTTGAGAATCTCGGTCAGAAGGTAGCGGTGCTCTGACGCAAAAGTTCCATTCAATTTGTTGTAGGAACACATCACCGTCCAGGGTTTGGCTTGTTTGACAGCCTTTTCAAACGCGGGCAGGTAGATTTCGCGCAGAATGCGCTCGTCCACTTCCGCGCTAATGCTGAAGCGCTGGTATTCCTGGTTGTTGGCGGCGTAGTGTTTGAGCGACGCGCCCACTCCCCGGCTTTGTATGCCATCAATGATACTGGCAGCCATCTCCCCGGCCAGGTATGGATCTTCAGAGAAATACTCGAAGTTGCGGCCGCACAATGGGGAGCGTTTCATGTTTGCGCCGGGACCGAGCAGCACATCCACGTCGATGGCAATACATTCCTCTGCCAGCGCCTCGCCCACAGCATGGATCAAATCCACGTCCCAGGTGGAGGCCAGACAAGAGGCGGTGGGAAAACAGGTGGCTGGTACACTTACCCTGGATAAATCTAAGGTATCTGGGACGCGCCGCACGCCATGCGGCCCGTCTGCGACGGTCATTTCCGGTATGCCCAGCCGTTCTACAGGGGTTGTCGTCCACGCGCTAGCGCCAGTGCATAGGGCAGCTTTTTCCTCTAGCGTCATTTTGTCAACAATGGCTTGAATCGGATCAGACATGGTTAACTCCTCGAGCAGCCTGGATATTTGGCACAGTTCAATGGCCCCTTCTTCATGAATCTTTGCTATATCACGGATTATCCCTTAATTTCAAACATTAACCGCCGGTATTGTTGGTGATGACTGCCCCGTACCCTGTCGATCTCAGGGTTTTATTCCAGGATTGGATCTCGATGGTCAGACGCCCATATCCGTCACATTCCAGCAAGCAACATAATAATCCGGTTCAATTTCTGCCAGAATTGGGCGCTGCGTGCACTTATGATCAGCAAGCGGACACCGATCGTAATAAACGCAACCCTTCGGATAAGTCATTTGCTGGGCGATTGTTTCAACGTTGGTTTGAGCGCCCCATTTCTGATCGAGGCGCGGGACAGAGGCAACCAGCATCTGAGTATAAGGGTGGCGTGGATGCTTAAAAACCTTTTCTGTGACGCCCATTTCGGTAACGCAGCCGCGATATAGAATCACCGCGCGCTCAGAAATATAATTCGCGAGCGAGAGATCATGGGTGATGAATAGAATGGCAAGCCCCCGCTTTTTAAGATCTGCCAGCAAGTTAAGCACGTCGATGCGGGTCGACGCATCCAGCATGCTGATGATTTCATCCGCGACTAGGAACTTGATATCCAAGAGAAGCGCCCGAGCAATCAGGAATCTTTGCAACTGCCCTCCGCTGAGCTGATGGGGATATTTTTTCAGTACGTGTTCCGGGTTTAAACCGACATCCCTGAGTGTTTTTTCAAGTTTTTCATTCCAGACCTGATCATCCGCATCGGGATAAAACTGCTCGTGGATGATCCGGAAGATTCGATCCGCTTTGAATATTGGATTATATGAACTAAAAGGATCCTGGAAGACACCCTGTACCGTGCGGTAGTAATTTTTAAGGGCATCCCCCTTTATACTGGAGATATCGGCGCCATCCCATGAGATGGTTCCAGATGAAATCGAAATGAGCCTCAGGATCATTTTCCCGATGGTGGTTTTACCACTGCCGCTTTCGCCAATCAAGGAAACGCATTCTTTATCCCGAACATCAAATTTCACATTGTCTACAGCGTGAAGCTCCTTCCCTCCAAAAGTCCCGACGCGATAGATTTTGGAGACTCTGTCGAGTTTAAGCATGGTTTCCTATCTCCTTCCAACAGGCTACAAAGTGGTCTTTTTCGATTTCAAGGAAAGGAGGAACCTCCACGCATTTATCGAAGGCAACCGGGCAGCGATCGCGGAAACGGCATCCCGCTGGGGGATCGAGCAGCAGCGGCGGCTTGCCTGGGATACCCGACAATTGTTTTTCGGCATACTTCACGCCGATCGTTGGCAAGGAAGAAATCAATAATTTTGTATATGGATGCCGGGGCGAGCCGCAGATTGTTTCAGTGGACGCCTTCTCGGCCAGCTGCCCTGCGTACATGATCATGATGCTGTCAGCAATCTGATACAGAATCGAAATGTCGTGTGTTATGACAATGATGCTTTTACAGCAACCCTCATCGCGGAAGTTTACGAGCATTTCAGCAACAGCTTTTTGGCTGGCCACATCAAGAGCCGATGTGATCTCGTCTGCGATCAACAAAGAAGGATCCAACAAAGTAGAAATGACCATGACCATTCTCTGTTTCATTCCACCGGAGAGCTCGATCGGATACATCTTCAACACATCATGCGGGAGCTTGACCAAATCTAGCCGCCTCTTCAGGTCAGACATAACCGCCGTGGCGTCCACTTTTTTCGACCGCAGCAATTCCTCGGTCATTTTGCCGATTTTCCGGATGGGATTCATGGCATTCATGGCGTATTGCGGAATAATGGAGATTTTCTTGTACCTGAAATCATCCATCTTTTCTGTATCCGCAATGGGCATATCCTCGCCATCCAGCAGAACCTGACCGCCAATGTATTTCATCGGGGGCGCCAGAGAAATCAAGCTATGGGCAAGCGTGGTTTTACCGCAACCCGATTCGCCCGCCAATCCCATGATTTCCCGGGTTTGAACTGTGAAGGTCGAGCTTTCCAAAGCCTGGACATACCCTCTCAAGGTCTGGTAATAAACGATCAGGTTTTTTACTTGGAGGGTCATGCTCTACTTCTCCCTCAATTTGGGGTTGAAGTTTTCATCGAGACCTACGTTCATGCTATATAACGCTCCTACGATCATCGTGATGGCCAGACCTGGCGGGACAAACCACCACCACATGCCCAATTGGAGAGCCCCCCATAAAACAGAATACTGCATCATCAATCCGAGCGAAATTGCATTTGTTGGGCCAAGGCCGATAAAATCCAACGTCGCCGCAATGAGAATCGCTCCCCCGAATTGCAGGATGAATACCAGCAACAGGTAGGACATCATGTTGGGGGCAATTTCAGAAAAGATAATCCTGACAGATTTCATCCCACTCAACCTGGCCAGGTCAACGAAATCCCTGGTGCGCAAGGAAAAGGTTTGGGCGCGGATGGCCCTCGCCACCCATGGCCAGGCAGTTGCCCCAATAAAGATGCACTCGGTAAAAACACTGCGGACTTCGAGGTAAGCGGCAATAATCAGCAGGATCGCCAGGGTTGGAATGACCAGGATAATATTGGTGAAAACATTCAGAATTTCATCCACGATACCGCCGCGATAACCAGCGATGAATCCGATCAACATACCAATGATGGTTCCAAGCCCCCCGCCCAGGGCTCCAACAAGGAAAGTTGCCCGCAGACCATAAACAAACTGCGAAAACACATCCTGCCCAAAAAAAGTGGTCCCAAACCAGTATTGCGCGGAAGGCGGCTGCGGACCGAGCGGATTGGCATAGTCAAACGGTTTGTTTTTTGCGAGGCTCGGACCAAGAACGGATAGTACAAGGAAAATCAGGATGATCGAAAAGCCGATAAGCAGCTTTTTATTCCTCAGGGCAAAATAAAGAAATTCATTTTTCTTTGCTTTTTTCTTCATGCCGTTTCACCTGTCATGCCCCTGCGGGTCCGCGGGTCGAGGAGAATATAAGCGATATCAATTACAAAATTAGCAATCAGAACTCCGAAGATAATGAAAAGGAAACAGCCCTGGATCAAAAAGTAATCCTGATTTTGGATTGCGGCCAGCAGCAGGTAGCCAATCCCGGGGTATGAGAATACAACCTCTGTCACAAGAGCGCCGGCAACGATCACCCCCAATTGCAGCGCCAGCCCGGTGATTTGAGGCAGAACTCCATTATTAAAAGCATATTTGCGGATTAATCGTTTGGAAGCGCCAAGCGCCTCAAGGTAGTGGGAATAATCGGCCTCAAGCTCATAGATAATCATGTTGCGCATCCCAATAGCCCATCCGCCGAATCCGACCAGAAAGAGGGACGCAAAAGGCATAAACCAATGAAGAAATACGTCGGCGATGAAAGCTAGGGATAGATGAGGCGACATCGAGAAGCTATATGCGCCTGCGATGGGAAAAATGCCTAAGACAATGCCAAAAAACCAGGCGAATAAAATCCCAAGCCACATATACGGGGTCGCCGTGAGGATGTAGCTAATTGGGGAGATGGTGTTGTCGAGCCACTTCGAGCGGGCCGCGAAAGCCCCAAATTTATTGCCGGCGTACCAACTCAATAGAATAGAGGGTATCAACAGGAAAATATCATAAGGGACGGCCCGGGATAACACTTTAGTAACCGGCGTCGGGAATAAATACACGCTAATTCCAAGGTTGCCTTGAAAAAGAGACTTCCAGAAATTAAGATATTGCGACCAAAGCGGAAGGTCCAGACCAAAGAGGTGCGCATAATAGTCATACAATTGCTGCATTGCGGTCGCATTCGTGCTCACCGATACTCTTGTAAGCATATTAGCCACCGGATCGCCCGGCATAAATCGTGGGATCATCCAGTCTATGGTCACCGCCAGGAAAAAGGTGAGCAAATAGATGATCAGCTTTCTCCCAAAATATTTCCGCATTCAAACTCCTTATGCCCCAATGCTTTGAGAAGACCGCCCCTCCTGATAAGGCGGGGAGGGGCGGCCCATCCAAAATTTACATCTTACTGGCCTGCAAGTTTAAGGTTGATGAGGGTCTGCAAGCCGCCAAGCTGCCAGTAGCCCGACCACGTGGAGGGCAGGGACTGGTTCACGGAAGTTTCCGTCGGCCAATTCGTCCAGGTAGCGGTGCTGAACTGAGCCCACAAACCGTTGTACCATAACGGGATCATGGGCATTTCGGTCAGCATGATCTTCTGGATACTGGAGCAAGCAGCTTTCATGCCGGCTTCATCTGAGGTTGGAATCTTGGCCAATGCATCGACCGCGTCAAAGATCTCCTGGTTTTCATAGCGTCCGAAATTGCCACTCTGCATCTGTTCCTGGATCGGGTGTCTGAACAGCAGGTTGTAGAGCGTCCATGGGGTGTTGCTCATCGAAGCCCAGTTGTTGAGGGTCATATCGAAGGTGCCACCCTGCAACGCAGTGTTCCAGGCACCGTAATCCGGCGTGGCGGCCTTGATGTTGATGCCGGCTGCCTGGGCGCTGGTTGCGATGATATCGATCGCCGCCATCCAGTCGGTCCAGCCGCTCGGGCAGGTCACTTCCAGGGCAAACGTAGAGCCGTCTGGCGCTTCGACAAAGCCGTCGTTGTCGACGTCTTTGTAGCCAGCAGCGGCGAGCAGATCTTTTGCCTTGGCGGTATCGTAGGTGTAGCCCAGCTCCGCGACCA
Source organism: Bellilinea sp. (assembly GCA_034678305.1). Taxonomy (GTDB): domain Bacteria; phylum Chloroflexota; class Anaerolineae; order Anaerolineales; family Anaerolineaceae; genus Bellilinea. The sequence goes on along the minus strand of JAXDCA010000024.1, from coordinate 83,201 downwards.
CATCCTTGTCGACGAATTTATCCAGCGAAGGCAGCAAACCAGCCGGACTGGCAGCTTTGACCAGTTGGGCGTAGGCGACATTGACGATGGATGGCACGTCGATGGCAAAAGCCAGCGCGCGGCGGAAGGCTGGATCATCCATGGGTTTCTTGGTGGTGTTCAGGAAGAGGACAGCCGTGTTTGCCGAAAGCATGTACGGAGGGCCGGAAAAATACGTCGAGACGTAGCCTTTATCGGAGAGAGTAGCAACGCCCGGCAAGAAGTTGTTGCTCAGGTCAAGCTCACCTTTGATTACCATGCCTAGAGCCACGTTATTACTGGAAGTGCGGATATCGACGATGTACTTTGGGGCAGGCTTGCCGAGGACATCGATGCCCCACCATCCTTCGTTGCGCACCCAAATATTCCGATCTTCGGCATTGGTCAGATATAGATATGCGCCTGATCCGATTGGCTTCTCATTGGCACCAACGGTGATATCCTCCTCGGTGCGGGTTTCCCAGAGGTGCTTCGGGACAATGGGGATGTTATAGAGGTTGTTCTCGAATTCCTGATAGAGCGGATCGGTGAAAGTAAATTCGAGGTGAGTAGCGTCCACAGCATTTACCGCGGTTAGATACTTCCACATGGGGGAGAACCAGATCGCGGCGTATTTTTGGCCAAGTTCGTATGTGAACTTAACGTCATCCGCCGTTAGAGGCTCGCCGTCGCTCCATTTAATTCCATCCCTCAGGGTTACAGCATAGGTGGTGGCGTCTTTCCAACTGCCTTCCTTCGCCAGGCACGGGGTCATAACACCTTTCAGGGGATCATAGTTGAACAGGAATTCGTATACAAAGCCAATGGTGCCGGTCGTATTCGCCAGGCTGCCAGGTTGGAATGGGTTCCAGGTCGATGCTGGCCCCCAGGCTGCTCCACTCACATAGATTGTTTCGCTGCGAGGAAATTCTGTTGGAACAACTTCTGCTGGGGGAGCTTCAGTCGGCGGCGGCGCTGCGGTGGGCGGCACAGCTGTGGGCTGAGGCACGGCAGTCGGCTGTTCCGGCGGGGTGACTGGTGTTTCCGTTACTGCGCCGCCGCAGGCGGTCAGCAGCAACGCCAACACAACCACGATGGAAAATACAAATATCTTGTGTTTCATCTTTCTACTCCTTTGGACTGATTGGGTATGGGTTAACTGTTACAGGACTGGGGACTTGTGTTGAGATATTTCACCTCCTCCTGGCCGGATCATGGGCGCGGTATGTGGGAGCGCTCCCAGGCCAGCGTAAATAAAAAACAATTGCAAATTACACCCGCAATTTCGCTCCGCAGGTTTCACGCACGATCAGCTCGGTATCCATGACAACATGCCGGTGAGGCTCGATCCCCTTTTCGATCAGGTCGATTAGAACCTCGACAGTTTTTGCGCCAAATTGCACGACCGGCTGCCGCACGGTGGTCAACGGGACACTTGACAGGTTTGCCAGCGGCAGGTCGTCGAATCCGATGAAGGCAATGTTTTCAGGCACCTGCAGCCCGGCCTCCTGTATCGCGCGCATAGCGCCAATCGCCATGATATCCGACGCGGCGAAGACAGCTTCAGGCCTGGCGGGCAGGAGGGATTGCATCACAGCGTAGCCGCTCGCCTCAGTGAAGTCACCTTCGACGATCAACGCAGGATCCACATCCAGATGGTTGGCTTTCATGGCGCTCAGATAGCCTTCTTTGCGGTCGATGCCGACTGTGCTGGCTTTAGGGCCGGTGATGGTTGCAATACGTCGGTAACCCAGGCGGATGAGGTGCTCCACCGCGCCACGGGCCGCGCCAATATTATCAACATCGACAAAACTGACATTATCCAGGCGGTAGGGCCGCCCGGCGACGACTAACGGCTTTTTCGCATCGACTATTCGCCCGATGATGGCCTGATCGCCGTGGTGGCCGGATTGGATGATGATCCCATCCAGCAGGCCGCGGCGGAGGATACGCGGTAATATCTGCTCTTCATCTTCCTTGGTGGAAACCAGAAAGAGCGCCAGGGTATAGCCGTACTGGTTGCAAGCCTGAGCGATGCCTTTCGTCAAGTGGGGATAGTACGGATCGGTAAAAAAGAAGCTGACGGAATGCGGCAGGAGCAGGCCGATCGTCCAGGAGCGCTGCGAGGCAAGCGCGCGCGCAGCTGAGTTGGGTTGAAAGCCGGTGTGTCGGATCACTTCCAGCACGTGTTTTCTGACCTTATCGCTGACATTAGGGTGGTTGTTGACCACGCGGGAAACCGTGGAACGCGACACACCGGCTTGTTTAGCGATATCTTCCAAGGTCAAATCGGTCACCGAACTACTCCATCTTGAACTAAAAGCACAATTGTGTTATTATTTTTGGGAGCGCTCCCAATTCTCGACACTATTATACAAATTTATGCTATGGGAGTCAACTACTTTTCCAAAACAGTTGCGAAATATCGACATTCACAGGCGGAACTCAAGGAGTAAAGCAGCATGACCTCTACCCCATTAGCCAACATCCCTTGGGAGGAGCGGCCGTCCGGCTGCGCAGACGTTGTCTGGCGTTACAGCGCCAATCCGATTATCCCCCGCGATGCAATCCCTTCCTCCAACAGCATTTTCAACAGCGCGGTCGTTCCATTCCAGGGCGGCTTTGCAGGTGTATTCCGTTGCGACAATAAAAAACGCGGGATGAATTTGAATCGGGGATTCAGTCGAGACGGCATCCATTGGCAAATCGATAACGACCCGATCGAGTGGCTTTACGAGGATCCCGAAATAGGCCGTTACGAGTATCGCTACGATCCGCGAGTGGTCTGGCTCGATGATCGATATTACATCACCTGGTGCAACGGTTATCATGGTCCCACCATTGGCATCGGCTACACCTTCGATTTCGAAAATTTCCACTTTATAGAAAATGCCCTGCTGCCATTCAATCGCAACGGCGTCCTGTTTCCCCGCAAGATTAACAATAAATATGTCATGCTGAACCGTCCTAGCGACAACGGGCATACCCCCTTTGGAGATATTTTCCTCAGCCAGTCAACCGACTTGATCCACTGGGGTGAACACCGTTTCGTCATGGGGGTCGCGGAAGGCTGGCAAAGCACGAAGATCGGGGCTGGTCCGGTACCTATCGAGACAGGTGAAGGCTGGTTAATGATCTATCATGGCGTATTAACCTCCTGTAACGGTTTTGTTTATAGCTTTGGCGCTGCTATACTTGATTTGGACAAGCCCTGGAAAGTCATTTATCGCACCAGGCCCTATCTACTCCACCCGCGTGAGATCTATGAAAATGTAGGCGACGTTCCCAATGTAGCTTTCCCGTGCGCTGCCCTGGTGGATGGCGAAACGGGTCAATTGGCAATCTACTACGGCGGGGCAGATACGGTCACCTGTCTGGCATTTTCCAGAATTCTCGAATTGGTGGAATTTATTAAGCACAATTCTTATTGAGTGTAATGGTCACTGGATAAAGGTAAAAATATGAAGTATGGCTGGTTTGACGACCAAAACTTTGAGTATGTAATCAACCGCCCTGACACTCCCCTACCCTGGATAAATTATCTGGGGAACGAAGCTTACTTTGGCCTGATCTCCAATACGGCAGGGGGGTATTCATTCTATAAAGATGCCAGGTTGCGCAGACTTACACGATTCCGCTACAACAATGCCCCATTGGATTCAGAGGGGCGTTTCATTTACATCCGTGACGACGCTTCAGAAAAACCATGTTTTTGGTCGCCGACCTGGAATCCGACAAAAATCCCGCTCGATTCTTATGAGTGCCGCCACGGCATGGGTTACACAAAGGTCCAATCAAAATATTCCGGAATAAAATCCGACATCACGTATTTTATTCCAATTGGGCATAACCTTGAAATCTGGGACCTGGTCATCACGAACGATCGAGATGAACCTGCGGATCTTTCGATCTTTTCGGCCGTCGAGTTCTGTCTCTGGGATGCCCTCGATGACGCGACCAACTTCCAGCGGAATTACTCGATCCCCGAAGTCGAGGTTGTGGACGGGATCATCTACCACAAATCCGAATACCGCGAGCGACGCAGTCATTTTGCATTTTTTGCTTGTTCCGAACCGCTGGCAGGTTTCGATACCCAACGTGAAAATTTCCTTGGCCCATACCGGGGGTGGGCTGCTCCCCTGGCAGTAGAAAAAGGGGAGGCCGGCGGATCAATCTGCCTGGGTTGGCAGCCCATTGGCGCACTTCACATAAAAGTTACCCTGAAGCCTGGTGAGCACAAGCGGATAATTTTTGTGCTTGGCTACCATGAAAATCAGGAGGAAGACAAGTTTGATCCGCCCAATTCGCAAATCATCAACAAGAAACACGTCAAACCGGTCATCGCTCGATTTTTGCGGCCGGAAGAAGCGGATCGCGCCTTTTCTACGCTGCGAGCATATTGGATGGATTTATTGGCGAAGTTGCAGGTGAACACGCCTGATGTGCACGCCAACCGCATGATCAACATCTGGAACGCCTACCAGATACTGATCACCTATAATTTTTCACGTTCCGCTTCATATTTTGAATCTGGAATCGGGCGCGGCATGGGATTTCGCGACTCAAACCAGGACCTGCTCGGTTTTGTGCACATGATTCCCGAGCAAGCGCGTGACCGTATCCTTGACCTGGCTGCCACTCAGTTCCCAACAGGCGGCGCCTATCACCAATATCAACCCATGACCAAGCGCGGCAACCATGATATTGGCAGTAATTTTAACGATGATCCGTTATGGCTGGTTCTTGCCGTTGCTGCTTATCTTAAAGAGACTGGCGATTGGAGCATTCTCGAGGAAGCCGTTCCCTTCGATAACCAGCCCGGAAGTGAAAATCCAATCTATGTCCACCTGCAAAAATCAATCCAATATACTCTGGAGCGCCTCGGGCCGCACGGGCTGCCATTGATCGGTCGGGCTGATTGGAATGATTGCTTGAATCTGAACAGTTTCTCAAACACTCCCGGTCAATCCTTCCAGACATCAACAAGCAAGGATGGAAAAATAGCTGAGAGCGTATTTATCGCAGGGCTTTTCGTCCTGGCGGCGAGAGAAATGAAAGCGATCGCAAGGCGTCTTGGCAACAACGATGAAGTCGACGGGCTCGAACGATCCATTGAAAAAATGGGAAAGGCAGTACTTACTGCCGGCTGGGACGGAGAGTGGTTCCGACGGGCTTATGATGCCTTTGGTAATCCCGTCGGTTCAAAAGAATGCCAGGAAGGCCAGATTTTCATCGAACCGCAGGGAATGTGCGTGATGGCTGAGATCGGGATCGAAGATGGAAAAGCCCAGCAAGCTCTCGATTCCGTCCAAAAATACCTGGCCTGTCAACATGGGATCGTGCTGCTAAGCCCGGCATATCAAAAATATTATCTCCATTTAGGCGAAATTTCTTCCTATCCCCCAGGCTATAAAGAAAACGGCAGCGTGTTTTGTCACACCAATCCCTGGGTGATGATCGCGGAAACCAAAATCGGGAGGGGCGGCCAAGCCTTCGACTATTATTCACGCATCAATCCTTCAGCCAGGGAACAGCAAAGCGAGATTCACCGTTGCGAGCCATACGTTTATGCGCAAATGATCTCGGGCAAAGAGGCCGGTAAACAAGGCGAGGCAAAGAACTCCTGGCTGACGGGCAGCGCAGCCTGGAATTACGTCGCCTTCACCCAACATATCCTCGGCATCCGCCCGGATTATGACGGTTTGCGCATTCAACCGGTGATCCCATCTGGCTGGAATGGTTTCACCGCCGTACGGAAATTTCGGGGGGTTGATTACAAGATCCAGGTGAAAAGAATAGGCAAAGGGAATAACCTGCAATTAAGTGTGGATGGAACACCAATTTCAGGAACCCTGCTCCCAATTCCCGCAAGTGAAGTTGCCGAGGTGAATGTTTCGGTGTTAATAAGATAGGATGGGCATCTCACAAAGTGAAATTTTTTATCCACTCGCCAACAGGGCTAGCAATCCCACTGTTGCCGAGTATGTGTCGCCTGGACGATCTAGCGAATAGCGCCAGCAATGGTGCAAGGCAGCTGTTGCCGCCTCCGCCGAGATTGGCTGGCTGCACTAACCCTTTTATGAATATCGTGGTATTGATATTGCAACAAAATCAACGATCCAGGTATACGTTATCTCAATCGATTGACTATCTGATCATCCATTGAAAGGATGCCGCCGGGAGAAAAAGTCAGGCGATTCTAGGTTGCGACGAATAAGGGAAAACTCGAAACAGATTCTATATTATCGGAGAATTTCTGATTATGAAAAGTATATTGGAAGCCATTGGCAGTGTGCCGCTGATCTGCTTAGAGAAATTATCATCTGGAAAAGTGTTTGCCAAAGCAGAGTATCTAAATCCAGGTGGAAGTATCAAAGACCGGGTCGCTAAATTCATCCTCGAAACCGCTATCGCCGACGGCTCGCTTGCGCCTGGCATGACCATCATCGAAGCCACATCGGGAAACACCGGCATCGGCCTGGCGCTGGTGGGTGTTCAAAAAGGCTTCCGAGTCGTGTGCGTCATGCCAGAGAACGCCAGCGAAGAGCGCAAGAAAATCATCATGGCTTTTGGAGGGGAGGTAATTCTAACGCCGGCAGAAGAAAGCCTGAAGGGATGCATCAAGAAGCTGCGCGAGATCATCCAAACGGATCCAGGCAAGTATTTCTTGGTTAACCAGTTTGAAAATCCACGCAATCCTGAGGTACACTACCTGCAAACCGGCCCGGAGATTTGGCGCGATACCGGCGGGCAGATCGATGTGTTCGTGGCTGGAATAGGCAGCGGTGGAACCTTGCAAGGCATTGGCACCTTTTTGAGGGAGGTCAAACCTCAGATAAAAATAGTTGCGGTCGAGCCTCGTAATGCCGCTTCTCTGTTGGGAAGAGAGCCGGGATTGCACGTCATTCAGGGCATCGGGGACGGATTTGTGCCTGACGTGTTGGATAAAAATCTCGTCGATACAGTCATCACAGTCTCTGACGATGACGCAGTAGAAACTACCCGCCTGCTGGCGAAAGATGAGGGCTTATTGGTAGGCACTTCATCGGGCGCGAACGTGTGGGCTGCGCTGCAGATGGACAATGGCCGGAATCGGATTGTAACCGTCTTGCCGGATCGAGCCGAGCGTTATTTCAGCACCGCGTTGATTTGATACTGTAAAACTCTCGCAAGAAATCAACCTGGATGATCCTGCATTCAGGAGCGGTGTGTATGGTTCATTCATTCATACTATAATATCCATTGAACAGGACGATTCGATTTATTCAGGAGGGGAGATGTTCAAGAAACACGGACTGCCATCTGAGGTTGATCCCGACGATATCACCGCGTATCCAACCGCGAGGTCGATATTCAGGAGCGGGCGCTTCACGCCTGCGGAGCGAAAAAAAGAATACAGTCGGCGCGGAAAGGGTCCTGCCGGTGTTATCGATGGGGAATACAATGACGCCTTTTGTGACCCGGGCGACGAATACAACGATTTTGAACGGGATTGGGAAGCAGACGAGTAGAGCCGAAAGGGAGGGTAAAAATGAAACTCAGCGCCCGAAATATCCTCAAAGGGACCCTCTTCAAGGTCACTCGCGGCGCGGTCAACGCAGAGGTGATTATCCGCCTGGATGGCGGGACGGAAGTGGTATCGATTATCACCAACCAGTCGGTTGACAGCCTGGGATTGAAGGAAAATATGCCAGCCGTCCGCCGTTCTATCATCTGAGTTCGATCCATTGATATTAGCCTGACAGCCCCGGTCTCAGTTGGGGAGCGGGGTAATCCTTGCGGTTAAAAATGAATATGTTTTCTTATAGAAAATGGTAATATATTGATATCATGAACCTGAAAGATGAAACGAAATATCAGATTCTCTCTGAGATATCGCAAAAAATTCGCGATACGCTCGATCTCGATGAGATTTTGGAACATCTGCTGGACACGATCAAAACCGTGATAAATTATGACGCGGCTGGCATTTTCGTGTTGAATCAGGATTTGGTTCATGGAAAACATGCCCAACCCAAAGAAGTTATCGCGGGGGTGTTCCGCCGCGGCTACGACAATATTCCCATAGAGGATGACGCTATGCTGACCTCGGGAAAGGGCATCGTCGGGCACGTGATTTTCTCTGCCAGCAGCGTGATCTCCCCCGATGTGCAGCTCGATCCGCGCTACGTTGTGGGCCGCCAGCGGACACGCTCAGAGATCGCCGTGCCAATTATTCGCAATGACCGGGCAATCGGCGCATTGAATTTGGAAAGCGATCAATTGTCGGCCTATGACGAGAGCGATCTGGAAGTGCTCCAATTTTTTGCGGACGCGACAGCGATCGCGATCGAGAAAGCCATGCTTCACCGTCAAATCCTGGAAAAAGAACTGATCGACAAACAACTGCAATTAGCTCGCGACGTACAGTTCCAGTTATTCCCAGGCGAGCCGCCGCGCATCCCCGGCTATGATATTGCCGGCATCTGCATCCCCTCCGAAGAAATCGGCGGCGACTATTTTGACTTCATTAAATTGCCGAATAGAAGATTAGGCATTACCGTGGCGGATATCTCCGGTCACGGCATCGCTCCTGCGTTGGTGATGACAGCTTTCCGCGGGCTGCTCAGGATGCATGTCCACGGGAAGCTTGGGCCGGCTAAAATTGTGCGGGCGATCAACCGTTTGCTGCCTGAATTCACGGGAAGTGGATACTTTATTACGGCGGTCTATATCAATATGGATTTAACAGCTGACGAGTTCTCTTACGTCAGTTGTGGTCACCAACCGCCCTTACTGCTTCATTCGGACAGCCGCGTGCAATCCCTCGACATGCATGGACCCGCTTTAGGGATCATTAAAAAGGTAAATTACCAGGCAGAAACGCTGCTGATAACCCATGGCGACATCTTGATCTTGTATACTGACGGCGTGGTGGAAATGACCAATCCGGATGGGTTGGTATATGGGGCGGAAAGGCTGAAACACGCCTTGCTCAAGGGCAGGAATTGTACCGCGTCTGAATTGGTACAAATGATCATCCAGGATACCCGTGAGTTTTCCGGTTCCCAGAGTTACACGGACGACTTTACCCTGGTCGTTATCAAGCGAATTTAAGCGCTTCCTTGGGCTGATCCTCGGCACGCATCCATAGCATCGAACTCACTTCGAGGATCATTAAAAAAAAGCAGGATGATGTTATAATAAAGGAAGGGATCTTAGGAGAGCAATACAGAGTTGCCAATCCTATTAATGGATTGGCCTTTTTTTGGCAAGGCCAGATAGGAGGCTGCAATGGATTTCCACGTGGGCGATACGGTCGTTCACTGGTCCTTTGGTATCGGGAAGATCGTAGGCGCGGAAGAACGGATGATATCCGGAAAAATTACAATTTTCTATATTGTGAATATTCGAGATCTGACGATCTACGTCCCAAAGGATAGCAATACGCAGAGCCGTTTGCGTCCTCCAACTTTGCCGCGTGAATTTAAAAAGTTGTTTGCAATTTTACAAGGGTCAGGCAGTTCCTTATCAGAAGACCGGATGGAGCGGAAAGCGCTTTTGCGCAAGAGATTGGCAGATGGAAAAGCTGAGACGATCTGCCAGGTTATATGCGACCTCTCTGCCCTGTCACAAAAGAAACCGCTCAATGACGATGATAAAAATATTCTGCACAGGGCGCAGAACATGCTTTGCGCCGAGTGGGGATATGCCCTGTCCGTTTCACAAGAACAAGCAGAGAGCGAACTGCAACGCTTGTTGACAAATCCTGCCAGCTAACGATAATCCTTGCGGGGAGGAACTGAGCGTCTACCCCAGTGCTATCCTCCTTGGATAGATTCATTGTCGCTGAGGTTATTCTGCGGTACGCTGCGCAATCGAGCGTAGTCTTTGCAAACAACCTGCTTGACCGAAATTTTGCATAAACTGGGCTGCACCGGCGCCGATATTCTCGACAGCGGGGTTTTTCTCGATGTCCTTCAGTGGACAGAGGATCATTAATCCGTTGGCAGGGACAAAGAACGCATCACAAGCGACCTCCATTCATCGGAAGTTTATGAGTTCTGTTGGTTGTTAATTACGTGCCTGTATCCAATGACTGCCTGACTGGAAACGGATGTCTTAGCATCGAACTGGTATCAACGAGTGAAATAATGGCACATTTGTGGTATTAAAACTAATTAATTAGTGCTATAGTAAATATTTGAAAGAGAAAGTTTTTTGTTTACTATTTGTTTGAACTGCTGCCTGCTCATTGTTTACGCTGGTGGAGACCAGCATCCTCCGCCAACCGGCAATCCATAGACGCAATTCGAGCCAAGAAGATAATGCCCTTATCAAGAAAGATGTAAGGAGAAAAAACCATGGGTCTGCTTTCATTCATTATCGTAGGCCTTATCGCAGGTTGGTTGGCTTCATTGATCATGAAGACCAGAACCACCATCTGGATCGATCTGATCCTTGGCGTGGTTGGCGCCATCATAGGCGGTTGGATCACCGACCTGTTATATGGGGTTAACCTGGTGACTGGCGTCAACCTCAGGAGCATTATCGTAGCGGTCATCGGCGGGATCATCGCGATCGCCCTCTATCGGTTGATCAGGCACAAGTAACAGAAAGCAAATCAATCCCCTTTTACAGACCGGCAAGCTTACAATCTCTGTAAATCCTTCGCGCCGGCGAAAAACCAGGCATTTGCCCGGCTAAAACACAATATTATCCGGATGCGTCCCGTAGCGGTGATTTTGATCCAGCTCTGCGATACGTCGCATGTCCTCCTCGTCCAGGCTGAAATCGAACACGTTCCGGTTTGCGTAAATACGCTCCTTCTGCACCGACTTGGGGATGGTCACCACGCCCTTTTGCAGCTCCCAACGGATGACCACCTGCGCCGCAGTTTTGTGGTGCCGGGCAGCAATCTCCTGAATGACGGGGTGAATCAAGCCCTGACCCTTCATCAGCGGCGCCCAGGCCTCCAGCTGAATGCCTTGCTGGCGGCAGAACGCATATAAATCTGGCGATTGCAGCAACGGATGGAATTCCACCTGATCGACCGCCGGCGCCACCGCGCCGGGCGTCATAATCGCCTGCAGGTGATGGACAAGGAAGTTGCTTACCCCAATCGCGCGCGTTTTTCCAGTTCGATAGATATCCTGCATCGCTGCCCAGGTGTCCACGTATTTCCCGGGAACCGGCCAGTGCACCAGGTACAGGTCGACGTAGTCCATCTGCAGTTGCTCCAGGCTCTCCTCGAATGCCTGGAATACGCGCCCGCTGCGCTGGTCTTCATTGCGTAGTTTGGTGGTGATGAAGATTTCTCCACGCGGGATGCCGCTGTCACGCACTGCGCGACCGATGCTGATTTCATTGCCGTACATGCTGGCGGTATCGACGCTGCGATAGCCAGCGTCCAGCGCATGACGCACCGATTGATACGCTTCCTCGCCCTCGGCGATTCGAAAGGTTCCAAAACCCAGCCAGGGCATTTTTACGTTGTTATTCAAGGTTGTGCAAGAGTGAATGTCCTCCAACTTGATTCCTCTCCTGTAGTTTAGAGATGGTGTCAGGGTGATAGCTGGTCTTATAGGTGGATTTAACGCCCAACAAACAGCTACCAGCGCTGATGCACCTGCTCGCGAATGCGGCGTTCGTATATACCGCGAATCGCCCGCATGGTTGGCTCATCCAGCGCCGGCAGGCTCACCGCGGCAGCATTATCCTGCGCCTGCCGGGGATTCTTGGCGCCAGGGATGGCCAGGCTGACCGCGGGATGCATCAAGATCCAGCGGAGCGCAAATTGCGCCATGCTTGCTCCCGTTGGGATCAGCGCGCGCAGCTCTTCCACCGCCGCCAGCCCGGTCTCGAAGTCCACGCCTGAGAAGGTCTCGCCGACATCGAAGAATTCACCGCGCCGGTTGTATTTGCGGTGGTCGCTCTCGTCGAATTGCGTGTCGCGGCTCATTTTGCCAGAGAGAAGGCCACTGGCCAGCGGCACCCGGGCGAGGATGCCGACCCGTTTCTCTTCCGCGAGCGGGAAGAACCGCTCAGCCGGGCGCTGCCTGAAGATGTTGAAGATAATTTGCACGCTTTGCACATTGGGATACTCGACCGCTTTGAGCGCTTCTTCCACTTTTTCCACGCTCACGCCGTAGTACTGCAGCTTGCCAGTCTGGATCATGTCGTCCAGGACGCCGAAGACTTCGGGCATGTAATATACCTGGGTGGGCGGGCAGTGGAGCTGCAGCAAATCCAACCGCTCGACGCCGAGGTTTGTCAGGCTGCGCTCGACGAAGGCGGTCAAATTCTCGCGGTTGTAGCCTTCCGCAGTGTGCGGACTCAAGCGCCGGCCGGCTTTCGTCGCCACGTAGATTTTCTCGGGTAATTCCTTAATGACTTTCCCCACCAGCCTTTCGCTGCGCCCGTCGCCGTAAACATCGGCGGTGTCGATGAAATTGACCCCTGCTTTGATAGCGGCCCGCAGGGCGTCAAGCGCATCCTCTTCGCTGACATGCCCCCATTCAGAGCCGATTGCCCAGGCGCCGAAGCCGATTTCTGATACCTGCCAGCCAGTACGTCCAAACGGTCTGTAATTCATGCTGCTAATCCTTTCCTCATCTGACCAGGGATGACAAGGCTGATTTTTCGGAAGATAGTTTAACACATCCTTGATCAGGATTATAGCCGATTAGACCGGTATGATGATGGGGGCATGCATTTCACTATACAAGTTATGATCATGACATGCCAAAAACAATCGAAATCAGATTATCCTGATTGCGGCATTATTAGCTGAGTATATAATTATGTCCAAAGGAACCTACTGCAAGGAGGCAGGTGATGATCGATTTTACTCCCAAACCCGAGCACAAATTTACTTTTGGATTATGGACAGTTGGCTCGATCGGACGCGATCCGTTCGGCGCGCCCGTTCGCGAACTCAAAACACCGGCTGAGCTGGTCTATCTGCTTGGCGAGGTCGGCGCTTATGGCGTAAATTTCCATGACAACGATCTGATCCCGATCGACGCCACGTCAGGTGAAGCAGAAGCAGTCAAGAAGGAATTCCACAAGGCTCTGCAGGACACCGGATTGAAAGTGCCCATGGCGACCACCAATCTATTCGGCGATCCCATATTCAAGGACGGAGCCTTCACATCCAATGACGCCAAAGTTCGCGCCTATGCGCTTCAAAAGACGATGAAAGCCATCGACCTCGGCGTTGAATTCGGGGCTAAGGTATACGTCTTTTGGGGCGGTCGTGAAGGCACCGAAACAGACGCTGGCAAGAATCCAGTGGATGCGATCAAGCGCATGCGCGAAGCGATGAATTTCCTGTGCGAATACGCGTTGGATAACCACTATGACCTCAAATTTGCGCTGGAAGCCAAACCAAACGAACCGCGCGGCGACATCTACAACCCCACAACCGGGCACATGCTGGGCTTCATTGCAACTCTCGATCATCCTGAGATGGTCGGCGTCAATCCGGAGGTGGCGCACGAGCATATGGCTGGCATCAATTTTATGCACGGCGTCGCCCAGGCCTGGGAAGCCGGCAAGCTGTTCCACATCGACCTGAACGACCAGTACCCCGGGCGTTACGATCAGGACCTGCGCTTCGGCTCGCGCGACATCAAAGCGGCATTTTTTCTGGTCAAGTTCCTCGAAGATGTTGGCTACGCCGGCTCGCGCCACTTCGATGCGCACGCCTACCGCACGGAGGATTATGAAGGCGTGAAGGATTTTGCGCGCGGCTGCATGCGCACCTACCTGATGCTGAAAGAGAAAGCAGCGCAGTTCAATGCTGATCCGGAAATCCGGGCGCTGCTGGCTGAGATCAACGCCGGCGATGCCACTTTGACGCCCTACTTCGGTCAATACACCGCCGAAAAAGCCAGGGCGCTGAAGGCCCACCCCTTCGACCGGGGCGCGATTGCGAGCCGCGGGCTCAAATACGAACGACTCGATCAACTCACCGTCGATCTGCTGCTGGGTATGCGCTAATCCGCTGGAGTTCGGTCCGCTGGCAGCAAGCTTCTGGTGTCCGACCGGCGCAGCCTGCCTGCCAGAAAAAATTGGTCGCCCGGCAGCAGTTCGGCAATTGACGCCATGATAGTTTGGATATCAGCAGGAGGGCAGAAAATGAATTTTTTCCTGGGGATCGATGTTTCCACGACCGGCACAAAAGCCTTGCTGATTGACGAGCAGGGCACGGTTGCCGGTGTTTGTTCCGCGCCGCACACATTATCCACGCCCAAACCGCTCTGGTCCGAGCAGGATCCGGAAGAGTGGTGGATCGCAGCCCGCGGCAGTATTCAAACGGTATTGAAGCAAACCGGCGTAGCTCCGCAGTCAATCGCGGCGGTCGGCTTGACCGGTCAAATGCACGGGCTGGTGCTGCTGGATGGCAGTGGAAATGTGCTCCGCCCAGCCATCTTATGGAACGATCAGCGCACGCAGGCGCAATGCGATGAAATCCACCGCCGCATAGGCCGGGAGAAATTCATCCAAATTTCCGGCAACGTCTCGCTGACCGGATTTACCGCCTCCAAGATCCTGTGGGTGGCGGAAAATGAGCCTGAAGTGTACGCCCGCGCCCGGCATGTGCTTTTACCAAAGGATTACATCCGCTACCGCCTGACAGGTGAGTTTGCCATGGATAAATCCGATGGCTCGGGCACAGCTCTGTTCGACTTGAAAAAACGGCAGTGGTCTATGGAGCTCCTGGCTGCTTTGGAGATTCCATTCGGGTGGATGCCGCCAACCTTCGAAGGGCCTGAATTCACCGGCAGGATAACTGCCGCCGCGTCGCTTGACACAGGCCTGGCTGAAGGCACGCCGGTCGCCGCGGGCGGCGGCGACCAGTCAGCGCAGGCGGTTGGCGTTGGCGCAGTCAAACCTGGCATCGTTGCCCTGACGGTTGGCACCAGCGGCGTGGTTTTCGCCGCTACGCCTTCCGCGCTGATCGAGCCAAATGGATTGCTGCATGCCTTTTGTCATGCTTTACCTGATCGCTGGCATTTTATGGGCGTGATGCTCTCGGCGGCTGGCAGCCTGCAATGGTACCGCGACGCGCTGGCGCCCGGCATGAGTTTCGATGAATTGCTGCGCGAGGCGGAACAAGTCCCCGCCGGCGCCGATGGGCTGCTTTTCCTGCCCTATCTGAGTGGCGAACGCACTCCGCACCCCGATCCACAGGCGCGCGGAGCGTTCATCGGCCTGACGCTGCGTCACACCCGGGCGCACATGACCCGCGCGGTACTGGAAGGGGTAGCCTTTGGATTGAAAGACATCTTCACCCTCATTCAACAGGCTGGGCTGCAAAAGATGAGCGAGGTGCGCGCCTCGGGCGGCGGCGCCAAAGGCGCATGTTGGCGTCAAATTCTGGCCTCAGTATTGGAATGCGAACTGAAAACGGTCAACACCACCGAAGGGGCGGCTTTCGGAGCGGCGCTGCTGGCGGCTGTCGGCGCCGGTAATTGGCCGGATGTGGAAACTGCCACAACGCAAGTGCTGAAAGTGACCGGCAGCACACTGCCGGATGAGAAGGATGCGGCCATTTATCGAAACAGGTATCCCCTCTATAAGGATTTGTATCCGGCGTTGAAAGCGAGTTTTGCGAATATCCACCGGTTGGCATGAGATGAATCGTAAGCTGAAGGCTTTGCCTGAAAGCACATAGGAGCACTTATGCGTTTTGGTTATTTCGACGACAAAAATCGCGAGTATGTCATCACTCGCCCTGATACGCCGCAATCCTGGAGCAATTACCTCGGCTCGACCAATTTCGGCGGGATCATCACCAACAACGCCGGCGGCTACGGATTTTTCCAGTCGGGCGCGCGCGGCCGCTATCTGCGCTTGCGCTTCAACAGCGTCCCTCTCGATCAACCCGGGCGCTACTTCTATATCCGCGACCGGCAGAGCGGTGATTTCTGGTCAGCCTCCTGGCAGCCGGTTGGCAAGCCGCTTGATCAGTACCAGTCCACCTGCCGGCACGGTCTGGGCTATACCATCATCTCTTCGCGATACACAGGCATCCTGACGGAAACGACCTATTTCATTCCATTGGGGCAGACCTTCGAATACTGGCGGCTGAAGCTGACCAATGAGGGCAATCAGCCGCGCGAGCTTTCGCTTTTCTCGTTCTGCGAGTTCGCCAACCAGTGGGACACCTTCCAGGATAACGTCAACCTTCAATATTCACTCTTCATCGTGCGCGGCGAGCTGACCGACGATTCCCTGCTGCGCATCGCCATCCAGGATCATCTGACCGGCGAGAGCGACGGCATTTACCTGCACGACATTGCCCGGCACGCCTGGATGAGCCTGACCGGCGCCTCCCTGAGCGGATTCGATACCAGCCGCGAGGCTTTCCTCGGGCGATACCGCGGTTATCACAACCCGCTGGTCGTCGAACAGGGGCATTGCACCAATAGCCGCGCCTACGGCGACAATGCCTGCGGGGTCTTGCAGACCGACCTGACCCTCGCGCCGGGCGAAACCCGCGAGGTATTGCTGCTGCTCAGCATTGGCGACGCGCGCGCCGTTGGCGTAAAGACGATGGCTGAATTTGGTTCACTCGAGCGCGCCGGGCAGGAATTCCAGAAGTTGAAATCGCACTGGCAGGACAGGCTGGGCAGCCTGGTGGTGGACTCCCCCGACGAAGACTTGAACCACACCCTAAATGTCTGGGGGCTGTACAACTGTCTGATTGCCTTCAACTGGTCTCGCTCCGCCAGCCTGGTATACAACGGCGAGCGTGACGGGCTGGGTTTCCGCGACTCGGTGCAGGATGTGCTCGGCGTGGCAGCGGCTGCGCCAGACGAAACCCGCCAACGGCTGGAGCTGATGCTGACTGGTCAGGTGTCGACGGGCGGAGCGCTGCCCATCGTCAGACCGTTCGAGCACCGCCCCGGCAGCGAACCGCCGCCGGACGAGCAGGAGTACCGCTCGGACGACTGCCTGTGGTTCTTCAACGCTGTGCCGGCGTATGTCAACGAGACCGGCGATTTCGACTTCTATCACAAAGTCTTGCCCTTTGCCGATCAGGGCGAGGGGACGGTGTTCGAGCACTTGCGCCGGGCATTGGAGTTCAACCTGCAGCGAAAGGGCAGGCGCGGTCTCCCCTGCGGCCTGGCTGCAGACTGGAACGATTGCCTGCGGCTGGGTTATTACGGCGAGAGCATGTTCGTCGCCTTTCAGCTGCGGTTAGGATTGACGGTCTATGCGGGCATCGCCGAGAGGCTGGAAAATTCCGAGGATTGCCGATGGGCGCTGAATGAGCGCGAAAAACTGGATGGCAGCATCCAGGCCTGCGCCTGGGACGGGGAATGGTTCATCTGGGCCATCGGCGAGGACGGCACAGTTTACGGCACGCATGAATACGAGGAGGGACAGGTTTACCTCAACACTCAGGTCTGGTCGGTCATCAGTGGAGCGGCCTCTGCCGAGCAGGCGGATCGCTGCATGCAAACCGTCAAAGAGCGGCTGGCGACTCCCTTTGGATTGATGCTCTGCGCGCCGCCATTCGTCAAAACGCCGATCGATGTGATGCGCGCGGTGGTTTTCAACCCCGGCATCAAAGAAAATGCGGGCATTTTCAACCATACCCAGGGCTGGGCGGTGATGGCCGAGTGCCTGCTCGGCAACGGCGACCGCGCTTATGAATATTACCGCGCCGCGATGCCAGCCGCTTACAACGACCGCGCGGAAATCCGCCAGTGCGAGCCTTACGTGCAGGCGCAGACAACCTACTCGACCTATTCACCGCGGGCAGGCAACGCCCGCACCTCCTGGCTGACGGGCGCAGCCGCCTGGAGCTACTTCAGCGCGGCGCAGTACATCCTGGGCATCCGCCCAGAGTCGGACGGGCTGCGCGTCGATCCGTGCATTCCATCCGCCTGGGACGGCTTCCGCGCCGCGCGCCGCTTTCGCGGAGCGAGCTACCAAATCATCGTTCGCAATCCCTGCCATATTAGCAAGGGGGTCACGCGCATGACGGTGGACGGAGAGCTGCTGGCAGGCAATCTTATCCCGCCCGGCGTGCCAGGCAAGACTTACCTTGTAGAGGTCGAGCTGGGATAACAGTATTTTTCCCGGCAGGTCGTTTCTATGGTAGGGGCGCAGGGTTCTACCCATATACATGGCTGGTCAATGCCCCTTGCACCTTCCGAACATGGTTAACCTATCTGCTCGGTCTTCACACAAGCCCGGAGTGAAAAGAGAAGTAAAGCCCCCTTCCCAAATTGGGAAGGGGGTTGGGGGTTAGGTCAGGAATCACTATTCCCCTGTGGTTCTCTCCACAGGCTGGCGCAGGATCGTGCGCAGCTTTTCCGGTTTGGCGCGCCTGGGATCTCCAAGGTAAATCTCGTGGTGCAAACCTCGGTAGCGGTAGCCATTTTCTTCGGCAAAGGATTTCATCCTGGCAATCGTGGCCGGTTCTTCTGCGTAGGGACCAATATGCATGATCTGGATGCTCAACCCTTCGTGGAAAGGCTCGAAGCGCACCCGGGATAAGATGGGGCTGTCCTTTTTCTTTTTGAGCTGCCCCAGGGCTTCGAGGTACATCTCCATAGTGATGTGATCTGGCTGCAGCATCATCAGCGTGAAGTACCAGGATTCGGTAGGGTCGATCTTGAATTTCCCCGACTCCAGCCACCACAGCCCTTCGACGGCCATGACCGAATAATCAATGGGATTCTGCTTGCGCAGCTTTGACATGAATTTCAGAGTAAACGCGAGACCGTAGATGGCCGTCATGGCGTCCTGAAAGCTCGAAGAAACCTCGATCAACTCGCCTGGCAGGATTTGACCATCAACCTTGATAAAATTGAAGTTTGGGACGTTTACGACCTCCATCTTCTTTGCAGAAGGCGCGTAAAGGTAGCTCAAACTTTTCCGTAAATCGAGCTTCTCGACCATGGATACCTCCCCAAACAGGATTGCAACTAGCTGATATATATAATAATATAACGCCTGAATTTATGGGTTAAAAATTTCGATCATCGCAATTTTCAGAACGCACACAAATCGACATAGAACATGTATATTGGTTTTCTACTCATCATATTGCACGAGGCTGACGCGATGGCGGAGGAAATCCCCGCGGCATTCTGCTAGAATAATTAAATCCCGGCTATAGACCAGTGTCTCTTGTTGTCTTCCATTATCATACTATCATTTCGGACAGCAGCCATTCATGATCGTCGCATTAAAATTATTATTATCCCCCTTGTTAATTGCTGCGGCTTCATTGATCGGGCGAAAATGGGGCCCTGCTGTTAGCTGTTGGTTCACAGGCTTCCCGTTTATTTCTGCGCCGATATCCATTGTTTTGGCGCTGCAAAACGGACTTGATTTTTCTGCCAACGCTGCATTAGGCACCCTGGGAGGTCAGGCTTGTGTATGCATGTTCGCGCTGGTGTACATCCTGACGGCAAAAAATATGCCCTGGTGGCTTAGCAGCATACTGGCGTTGACAGCCTTTTCAGCCTCTACAGCTGCATGGAATGCGGTTTCATTATCATTGTTACCCGCTCTGTTCATTCTACTGGCGATTGTAATGTTATTAGCCCGCTTTATCCCCGCGGAGAAGGTGCAGTTAATCGGCGCGACACACCCCTGGTGGGATTTGCCGGCGCGCATGGTCACTGCCCTGGTTTTTGTGGCAGGTCTGACCAGCGCATCCAGATATCTCGGCCCGCAATTAAGCGGCATCCTCTCCGCCTTCCCTGTTTTTGGTCTTATCCTTGCGGCTTTTGCCCATGCCCAACACGGGGGTATGGCAGCCCGGCAACTTCTTCGAGGGAGCATATTAGGCTCGTTTGGGATTGCGGGTTTCTATGTAACGATTGCCTGGTTATTGCCCGTGACCGGCAGCTTATGGATTTATCTTTTAGCCGCGCTAATGGCTGTAGCAGCGAACCGAATTTCTCTGCGCTTCATTACCCCAAAATAGTAATATAAAAAGCGTTCCTTGAACGATTGATTCAAGGAACGTGGAGTCCCTCAGCCAAATGCAATTATTTAGGAGCGTGCAATTGCGCTTCTAATTCTGCCAAACGTTGGATCCTGAGCCACCTTAATTTAGCATCATCATCTGCCGCTTTCATTAATTGCTCGGCGCGCACCTCGTCGCTGTTTACCAGCATGCGGTAGCGTGTTTCGTTATAGGCATATTCCGAAACAGGGATGCTTGGAGCTTTCGAGTCGATCGTCAAGGGATTTGAACCGGATGCTGCCAGCATAGGGTTATATCGATATAGCGACCAGGCTCCGGATTGTACAGCCATCTTTTGCTGTTCCAGCCCGTTTTCCATATTTATGCCGTGAGAGATGCAATGGCAATATGCAACGATCAGCGCAGGACCATCGTAGGCATCTGCCTCAAGGAAAGCCTTTAAAGTCTGGGTATCGGAATATCCCATAGCTACCTTAGCCACGTAGATATTCCCGTACGACATCGCGATCAATCCCAGGTCTTTCTTTGCCAGCCCTTTGCCATTGGCGGCAAATTTGGCAACCGCAGCGCGCGGCGTGGCTTTCGAAGCTTGTCCGCCAGTGTTGGAATACACCTCGGTATCCAGCACAAGGATGTTGACATTCCGTCCGTTGGCAAGGACATGATCCAGTCCGCCGTAACCAATATCGTAAGCCCAACCATCTCCGCCGATGATCCAGATGCTCTTTCGAATCAGATCATCAGCCAGAGTTGCCAACCGTTTTGCTTCAGGAGCATGTATATCTTTAAGAATCGTCTTGAGGATTGCGACCCTTTCACGCTGCTGGAGGAGACCAGTCTCGGTAGATTGGTCAGCGGCGAGCAGTTCGTCGACTAATTTCTCGCCAATCTTATCAGCCAATTGTTTCACCAGTTCGCAAGCAACCTGGTGCTTTTTTTCGGTAGCCAGCCTCATCCCCAGCCCAAATTCCGCGTTGTCCTCAAATAATGAATTGGACCAGGCTGGACCGCGGCCCTCATGATTAACCGCCCAGGGTGTGGTGGGCAGGCTGCCGCCATAGACAGAAGAGCAGCCAGTGGCATTTGCGATGATTGCCCGATCGCCAAATAGCTGGGAAATTAATTTTACATAAGGGGTCTCGCCGCATCCGGAGCATGCGCCGGAAAACTCAAATAATGGCTGCAACAGTTGCGCATTCTTGATCGTTGTCAGAGATATTTTTGTGCGGTCAACATCGGGGATATTCAAGAAGAAATTCCAATTTTCTTTCTCCTGTTCGCGCAATGGCGGTTGCGCCGCCAGGTTGATGGCCTTCTTACCGGCCTGGCTTTTGTTCTTTGCCGGACAATTCGATACGCACAGGCTGCACCCCGTACAGTCCTCCGGCGCGACCTGCAAGGTGTATTTCGTGCCTGGAAACTCGGCGAATTTTGCTGACGTTGATTTGAAATGAGCAGGAGCAGCACTCAATAACTGAGGATCATACACCTTCATTCGAATGGCGGCATGCGGACAGACCAGCACACACTTCCCACATTGGATGCACACCTCAGGATCCCATACCGGGATTTCCAGCGCGATATTCCTTTTTTCCCATTTCGCTGTTCCCGACGGATACGTGCCGTCGACTGGCAATGCGCTGACGGGCAGCGAATCGCCATTAAAAACCAGAATCTGGTCAACGACCTGCTGAACATACGCAGGCGCGTCAGCGGGTATTTCCTGCCGCATGGTCAGCTTGCTGGATGCAGACCTGGGGAGCTTGACCTCGTGCAAATTTGCCAGGGTTTTATCCACGGCCTGGTAATTCTGCTGGACAACTGCCTCGCCTCGCTTCCCATATGTCTTCAGGATGGATTTCTTGATCTGCTTAATCGCCTCCTCGCGCTCCAGAATGCCGCTGATTGCAAAAAAGCAGGTTTGCATAATGGTATTGACGCGCCCGCCCATGCCAGCCTGCCTGGCCACATCATACCCGTCGATTACATAGAGGCGTAAATTCTTGCCAAGAATTTGGTTCTGCACTTCGATTGGCAGCTGATCCCAGACCTCGTCTGGCCCATATAAACTGTTGATCAAGAAAACCCCGCCCGGCTTTGCGAATTTCAGCATGTCCAACCGCTCGAGAAATGAGAATTGATGGCAGGCTACAAATGAGGCTTGTTTCTCGCCGATCAGGTATGGGGCGCGGATCGGGTTGGGCCCAAACCGCAGGTGGGAGATCGTGATCGACCCGGACTTTTTTGAATCGTAAACGAAGTATCCTTGGGAGAAGTAATCGGTTCCGTCACCGATAATTTTGATGGAATTCTTGTTTGCGCCTACCGTGCCGTCAGCGCCAAGGCCAAAAAACACGCACTCGATCGTATCCTCAGGCAGAATGGAGAATGTTGGATCGTAATCGAGGCTGCTGTGAGTGATGTCATCATTTATTCCAATCGTGAAGTGATTTTTAGGGCTTTCCAGACGAAGCTCGTCAAAGACCGCCTTAACCATTGCTGGGGAAAATTCTTTGGAAGCCAAACCGTATCGCCCGCCAATGACGCGCGGCGCTAATCGATATGGCGCGCTCCCGCTGGTCAATCCCTCCTGGATGGCTGCAACAACATCCAGATAGAGTGGTTCGCCAAGCGAGCCGGCTTCTTTCGTGCGGTCAAGCACAGCGATCGATTTTACCGTTGGCGGCAATGCTTTCATCAGGTGTTTGACAGAGAATGGACGAAACAGTCGAACGGTGACAACACCAACCCTCTCTCCCTTCGCGCAAAGATATTTGGCAGTTTCAGCAGCGGTTTGAGCGCCTGAAGCCATCAGGATGAGAATTCTCTCGGCGTCGGGAGCGCCTGCATAATCGAACAGGTGATATTCTCTGCCGGTCACAGTCTTGAATTGATCCATTGTGTTTTGGACGATGTCCGGACACGACAGGTAATATGGATTAACAGTTTCACGGCCTTGAAAATAAACATCCCAGTTATGCAGCGTCCCGCGGATAAATGCTCGTTCAGGATTTAGCGCGCGTGCTCGGTGCGCTGCGATCAACTCAAAAGAAATCATCCGCTCGAGTTGCTTATCGGAAAGATATTCGATCTTGTTTACCTCATGCGAGGTGCGAAATCCGTCAAAGAAATGCAGGAAAGGGACGCGGGATTCTAGCGTCGAGGCTTGCGCGATGACAGCCATGTCGTGCGCTTCCTGGACTGAGCAGGACGGCATCAATGCGAACCCAGTGCCGCGGGTCGCCATTACGTCGGAATGGTCGCCGTAGATAGAGATAGCCTGGTAGGCAAGAGCTCTGGCTGAAACGTGAAAAACCGTCGAGGTGAGTTCACCCGCGATTTTGAACATATTTGGGATCATCAAAAGCAAACCTTGAGACGCGGTGAAGGTCGTGGTGAGCGCGCCGGTTTGCAAAGAGCCATGGACAGCCCCCGCGGCGCCTCCCTCCGATTGCATTTCTACAACCAACGGGATGGACCCCCACAAGTTCGGTTTGTTTACCGCAGCCCATTCATCTGATAATTCACCCATCCCGGACGAGGGGGTGATCGGATAAATGGCAATCACTTCATTGGTGCGATAGGCTGCATTAGCAGTTGCTTCATTGGCATCCACAACAACATTCTGTTTCATCGACCGTATTCCCTTCTTATTTGTGAAACCCTGGGATTGTTATTGTATATATTATATAGTATAACATATATGGTTTTTTGCTATATTATATATAATAGAATATATATCTTATTCAATAATCCCTGATCATTGGTACAATTGAGATATCTTAACTATATCGATTAAATATGAGGTTGGATGAACACACTTACCCCACTTGAAGAGACGCCGTCCCTGGATAAACTGGCTTACGAGAAAATCAAAGAAGCCATCCTGACCTTTCAATTCCTTCCCAATCAGGCGCTGGTCGAAGGCGAGCTGGCAATCCAGCTTGGCATCAGCAAAACTCCGGTGCGTGACGCATTATTACGGCTCGAAAAAGAGGGGCTGGTCATCCGCATCCCATATAAAGGCACGCATGTTTCGGATATCAACAACCAGGACATGGAAAACATCTTCATGATCCGCATTGCTTTGGAAGGCCTGGCGATTCAACTGGCGACTGAAAAATTGACTGAGGAAGATTTTCGCCGGATGGACGAATTGATTGTTCAGCATGAGGAGTCACTGGCTCGCCGCGATGTCGCCAATGTATCGATCATCAACAGCATCTTCCATAATGTGATCATCAACCGCTGCGACAATCCGCTGCTAGAACAAATGCTGCACAACCTGGACGATCATCTGAAACGCTACCGGCTGTTATCTATTTCACAGTGGACCCGTACCGAGAAATCAGTGCCCGAGCATCGCACGATTCTAGAAAATCTCCGCGCCCGCAACCCACAGGGGGCCGAAACCGCCATGCGAGTGCACCTGCAAAGCGCGATGCAAGATTTGTATGGTCAGGATTATGAGGAACTGGAACGCATTCTGCGCCTGAGCCTTGGAAAATGAGACTGGATCAGGCGTCGCGATTCACCTGCCCTGTGCTGATATTTCAGCGCTTTGGCGTTTGAGCGCAAAATAAGGAAAAATTACCAGGCATTAGGAAACAATCACGCCAGATATATAAGCGCCGGTGTGATTTTTTTTGCGCTTCACAACGAACTGGAAACTGAGGTTGTTACCAGAAAAACAGCATAGACCGAGAAAAATCGATTGATTAGCCTGCCGACTCGTTATCGTACCAATCTCAGGTCTTGGCAGACGGGGGATTAATATCACCCTTGCTTAGAAATCCATTTCTTGGCGGAAATATAAATCCATAAAGTAGTTGACAAAATAGTGAAATATCGGTAACATATATAAGATATAACATATATAGTATATGTTGTAGTTGTATAACCTGTTCTTTTCCCAACGATTTCCCCATAATGTAAATCTTTGAATAATCACTTGCTTCTATTGGAGGAACTATGCCAAAAGTCGTTGTAATTGGAGGCGGCTGGGCTGGTTGCGCCGCAGCCCTTTCTGCCAGAGCAGCCGGCGCCGATGTAGTTGTCCTTGAACGCACAGATTGCTTGCTCGGCACCGGTTTGGTAGGCGGTATCTTCCGTAACAACGGGCGTTTTACCGCCGCCGAAGAGATGATCGCCATGGGCGCCGGCGATCTGTTCGTGCTGATGGACCAGGCCGCGCGTCACAAGAACGTTGATTTCCCCGGGCATAAACACGCCAGCCTGTACGATGTCAGCCTGATGGAGCCGTCTGTCAAGCGCTATATGCTCAGCAAGGGTATCGAGCTGCGCATGCAGCACCGCGCCATGGACGTCGTCCAATCCTGCAAGAGCATCAAGGCGATTGTGATCGAGGGGCGCGACAACATTGAAGGGGATGTATTCATCGAGACCACTGGCACCGCGGGGCCGCAGGGCAATTGTTTGCGCTACGGCAACGGCTGCGCGATGTGCGTTCTGCGCTGCCCAAGCTTTGGCGGACGGGTCAGCATCGCTGCCCGGGCTGGCATATCCGAAAAGATGGGTCGCAAGCCCGACGGCAGCATCGGCGCGATGTCCGGCTCATGCAAGCTGCATTTCGATTCTGTTTCACCTGAAATTGCCGAGCAGCTGCGCACAACCGGCGTATCGGTCGTGCCGATCCCTAAGGATCTGGTGCACACCGAAAAACTTGCGACGAAAGCCTGCCAGCAATACGCGCTGCCTGAATTTGCAGAAAACGTCGTCCTGCTCGACACCGGTCACGTAAAACTGATGACCCCCTTCTTCCCATTGGAAGAGCTGCGGCAGGTGCCCGGCATGGAAAATTCGCGCTACGAAGATCCGTATTCGGGTGGCAAGGGCAACTCGATACGCTATCTGGCGCTCTCCCCCCGCGACGATCATTTGCAGGTCACCGGCCTGGAGAATTTATTCTGCGCGGGTGAAAAAGCCGGGTTGTTGGTGGGTCACACCGAGGCGATCGTGACCGGCGTTCTTGCCGGGCATAATGCCGTCCGGCGCGCCATGAATAAACCGCTGGTGACCATCCCCGCGACCATATCCATCGGCGATGCGATCACCTACGTGCGCGAGGCGATGGAAACAGAGGAGGGCATGGCGCAAAAATTCACCTTCTCAGGAGCGACTTACTTCAAACACATGAAGGAAGCCGGACTTTACACGACGGATATCCCGTCTATTCAAAAACGTGTAGCGGATGCAGGCATGGTCAACTTCTTTGGCCAGGAGGTGCATTAGGGATAAAACGAATTAAAGGATAAATCAATCTCGCACCCAGCTTTTTTAAATATCCAATCTTAAAGAAGGGAGATGTAGAAAAATGGAGCCCATCATTTTGACTGCTGCTCATTGGGTATACGCGCTTTTTGTAATTCTCGTATTCGTATCCATTGCTATTAAATTGGATACAGCCGTAGTCGCGGTATTGGGTATGTTCATATTGGGGTGGATCACCCTGGGTACCCCTATCGCGGGATTGCAAGCTATTTTCAATGGGATTACCAGAGCGGGAATCGTCTTGATCGAAATCGTTGCGATCATTTCAATTGTGGTCGGCATGGCAAAAGCTCTGGAACCTATGGGGGTGATGGTTTTGATGGTACGCCCCTTCAAGAAATTCTTCAGAACCCCCACATTAACCTGGTGGATCACGGGTATCATGATGTATTTGTTCTCTCTGTTCCTGTGGCCATCACCTGCCTCTGCTCTGATCGGTGGTCTGCTGCTGCCAGCCGGCCTTGCCGTGGGCGTGCCTGCCATCACCATGGCTATGTCGATGAACCTCTTTGGTCACGGCGTCATGCTCTCACAAGACCTCCTGATTCAGGCTGCGCCAAACTTAACCGCAACAACTGCCCTCGTGCCAGTCAATGATATCTTATCTGCCAGCATGCCTCTGAACATTGTCGCTTCGATCGTTTGTATTACGATCGCCTGGTTCTTCTACGCCAGAAAAGATATCAAGGACTTTGCAGGAACCACCGCTAAGTATCCAAGCTCATATATCCAGAGCGAAGAATTCCGGGATGTTGAATCTCGCGTTTTCAGCACGCCTGCGAAGGTGGCTGCCATTACAATCCCAATCGTGCTGGTACTGGACGCTATCGCACTAATTTTCCTGGAAATTCGCGGAGGAGACGCGACTGCGGTTCTGGGCGGCACATGTATTGTCATGATGTCAATCTTCCTGGTTTGGGAGTACAAATACAAAGGGATCGAGAAGATTACTGCAGGCGTTCAGGAAGGGTTCAAGTTTGGCATGCACTGTTTTGCGCCAGTCTTCCTGGTAGCAGGATTCTATCTGATGGGCGTCGAGGGGTACGCACAGCAAATCCTGGGTGCTGCAGCCCCGAATATCGTCAACGACCTGGTCATGTCAATCAACAATGTAGTCCCGCTGACAAAGTGGGCGGTCGGACCTTTGCATATGCTCCTGTCCGCGCTGACCGGTCTGGATGGATCAGGGTTCAATGATCTGCCGTTGATGGGTGGTCTTGCGGCTGCCTGGGGCAACGCGATCGGCATCAAGGTTCCGTATCTGGCTGCCCTTGGACAAATCACCATGATCTGGATTGGCGCCGGTTGTGTGGTGCCCTGGTCGTTGATCGCGGTGTCCGCCATCACCGGCACGTCCGCTATGGATGTCGGTCGCCGTAATTTCATCCCTGTGATGGCTGGCTTGATCGCTGCCACTATTCTTGCTTGTTTCCTGATGTAGAATTATAGTAAAGGCGACTGTTTCGCTGAAATAGAAGACGTCCCCGATCGCATTAAAGCAAAGCCTTCGGGGACGCCTTCTGATACTATAATTGAGGAGAAAAATGACTAAGACAAATGAAACTCCGAAAGTTAAAAGGAACATCCTTTTAACCGTTTTATTGATCCTCATCATTCTTGCGAATTCTTTTGTCGGATTCATCTTTTTTTTGAACGTTATTGGAATTGCTGAAGGAGCTTATGCCACCATGACCCAGGCAATGGTCATTTTTAGTATGATTGTTTGCCTGGGGAATGTCATTTGTGCCATCGGCATCTGGAGTTGGCGGAAATGGGGCGTGATTGGTTATGGCGTTCTGGTGCTCTCCGGATACATCACGACAGGTCTTGTATCGGGCGATTTTTCCAATTTTTATGGATTGGTCGGATTGATCATGATCATTATTTTGATCATCCCCTATTGGAAATTTATGAAATGGGGTGATTTCAATCCACCCAATAGATCAAAATAGATTGCTTCAAAGTATCCCCGGAGTAGAAACAATGGCAAGCTACGTTGAAGTTGAAAAAGCAGCTGAAAAAGAAAAGAGGTTGGTGGCGCTATCATCTGTGCTTGCCGCCATCTTTATCACCTGTTTCAAATTTGCCGTCGGATTGTTAACTCACTCGTTGGGTATCTTAGCAGAAGCGGCTCACAGTGGATTGGATCTGGTCGCTGCTGCTGTGACATTCTTCGCCGTGCGCATCTCAGGCCGCCCGCCGGATGAAAAACAGATGTTCGGTTATGGCAAAGTCGAAAATCTTTCTGCGCTTTTCGAGACATTCCTGTTATTAGTAACTTGTGTTTGGATTATTTACGAAGCCGTCCAGCGTCTTTTCTTTAAGTCTGTGCAGGTTGAAGTATCCATTTGGAGTTTCATCGTCATGCTCACATCCATCGTCGTGGATGTCTCTCGATCGCGGGCTTTGATGAAAGCAGCCAAGAAACACGGCAGTCAGGCTCTAGAAGCGGATGCTCTGCATTTTTCGACCGATGTGTGGTCATCCAGTGTTGTCATCGGGGGTTTACTTCTGGTGACGCTGGGAGAGTTTCTCAAAGCTCGCGCCCTTGTCCCAGAATCTGTTATTGTCTGGCTGCATAGGGCAGATGCGATCGCTGCGTTGGGCGTTTCGTTCATCGTCATCTACGTAAGCATCAACCTTGGCAAGAGAACGATTGATGGACTGCTGGATAAGGCGCCAAAAGGGCTTAATACGCAGATTGTCCAGGAAGTATCGAAAATCCCCGGATTGCTTAAAGTCCGCCAGGTGCGTATTCGACCAAGCGGACCTTCGACTTTTGTCGACATGATATTGGAAGTCCCAAGAGCAGCCAGTTTGGAAGAAGCCCATAACATTACCGTCGAGGCTAAGGCGATTGTTAAAAGGCTGATCGATAGGGTGGATATAATCATCCACATGGATCCCATGGTTCAAGATCGGGAAAGCATTATCGAGAGCGTGCAAAGCATTGCTGGGAGGAATGGCCTGAGCGTACACAGTATTCGCATTAATAAGAACAATTCGACCATCGACCTTGAATTGCACATTGAGGTGCCCGAATCAGATACGATCCACCAAGCTCACGAGCGGGTTGAGCGTGTAGAGCAACAATTCCGCGCTGAAATTCTAAACCTTGGTGAAATATTTTCACACATCGAACCGCGTGGAGATCGGGAAAGCCGTCACACGGTAGATGTGACGATTTCTGATCAGATACGAGAAATTGTAAACTCCTTGCCGCAATCATTTCCCGAGGTTAATAATTGTCATAACATCATTGTTTACAAAGAAGGGGAGAGTGTATCGCTATCTTTTCATTGCGCGGTCCCCGCTGATCTGAATGTTGCTGCGGTGCATAAAATTACCGCCACGATGGAACGAAAATTACTGAGCCTGATTCCCCAAATTGATCGGGTCTATATCCATGCAGAACCCCAAGAAGAAAGCAATTCAAATGGATGATCCTGAAATATTTGGAAAAAAGTATTCCAGCCGGGCATGGTGAGAAGGTTTTTGACATGGATCAAATTCCTCGAGATGCCAGGGTTCGACCACATAAACCACTGCTGGATGAGATATTTGCATTACTCTTCGGGCAAGGGATCCCGCTCCACAATCGCTACGATCTGCTGAATGATGCAGGAAATAGGGTTGTCTGTCGCGCGTGCTTGCGGGTTTTTTCCAAAGACGAAATCGGGGAGGGCCGATCCCAATGCCCTATATGCGGCTCAGAGCTTGAGATCCTTAGCAGGCAAACCATTTTCACTTGACGGCCTACCCGATAATTGCCGTGATGCAACCATTCACCTTGCAAATTAGATAGAACCACCCAGAATTTGGGGTCGATCGATATCGTTTATAGAAGCCGAGAACAAAATCATCTATGTCGCCGCAAGCCATTAAAATCTCCTCATTATGGGCAACCCTTTCCGCTCTGCTCATCGGTACATTGGTTGGAACGATGGGCAACAGCATTGTTTCCATCGCTCTGCCATCACTGATGGAGTACTATTCCATACCGCTCACCTCTGCGGCCTGGGCGATCACCCTGTATACTCTGACTTTTTCAGTTCTCATCCCGGTGTTTGGCAGCTTGAGCCGCGCCATTGGCTTCAAGCGCCTGTTCACAGCCGGCATGGCGCTGACTGCTGTCAGTTCTTTTTTGTGCATCATCGCGCCGAATTTTCTACTTTTCCTGCTTGCCCGGATTTTGATCGGCATCGGCGTGGCGACAATCCTGCCGGTCATTATGGGCGTGATTTCGCACTACTTTCCTGCGGAGATGCAGGGACGGGCCACCGGCTACTGGGCGTTTGTGAATAGCCTCGGTCACGCCATCGGTCCGCCGGTGGGCGGCTTTTTACTCAGCTATTTTTCCTGGCAGGCCATCTTCTGGATCAACATTCCGCTCGCTATCATCGCTATCGTGGCAGCGGTAAAAGTCTTCCCGCAGGATGAGCTTATTCCCAATCCCTCCTTCGACTGGTCAGGGGCTGCTGCGATGACCACCCTGGTCTTTTCGACGATGCTGGGGATTTCACAAGCGGCTAAGGTTGGTCTCGGCGCCAGCGCTACGATTACATTATTTATGGTTGCATTCATCTCATTTGCGTTCCTGCTCTGGCGTGAGCGGCGGACTGCCAGCCCATTCATCGACCCTGCCCTGTTTGCCCGTAAGGATTACCTCGCCTCGATCGTCCCCATTTCTTTGCAGGCGTTTACTCAGTTTGGCTTGTTAGTATCGCTGCCGGTATTTTTGATCGATGCAAACGGCATCGAAAAACAAGTCGCCGGATTATTAATCATGTCCATGACGGTCATGATGGCAATCACCAGCCCATTTGCCGGCAGGCTGATCGATAGATATTCAAGCCGGTGGCTCTGCCTGGCAGGCACGCTGCTGATTGGAATAGGCGCGCTGCTGATGTTCTCGCAGCACTCGCCAGCAGCTGCCGGAGTGAACTGGCTGCCATTTATTTTATCCCTGGTCATCTTTGGCGCCGGCTTTGGTTCGATTCAATCCGGATCCACGGTAGCGGCTATTCAAGCCTCCCCCAAAGAAATGACCGGCTCCGCTACCGGGTTCTTTCACATGCTTCGTTTTCTTATGGCGTCCTTAGGATCGACTGTCTTCGGCATCCTGTTCGAGGGAGGCGTAAAGAATGAACTAAGCGGTTTTTATTCTTCGTTTCTATTAATTATCGTGCTGGCATTGATTACCGTGCCGTTTACATTCTGGATCTCTTCGAAGCGAAACGGGCAGATAGCCGCCCGCCAGTTAGCCTGATCCAGGTTTCGCTCGCTATCATCGGACATTCTTTTTACAGGCATTATTAATAAGAAATCAATGGAGGTAACATGACAATATCAAAAGCGCCAACCGCCACCAAAGAAAAGCAGGATATCAGCA
The DNA here is from genome assembly GCA_034678305.1 of Bellilinea sp. Taxonomy (GTDB): domain Bacteria; phylum Chloroflexota; class Anaerolineae; order Anaerolineales; family Anaerolineaceae; genus Bellilinea. Next base: position 51,558 of record JAXDCA010000024.1, on the reverse strand, counting down.
TCTCCTGGCATTCGCTGGACACGAATGAGGTATTGGAAAAACTGGTGACAGCTCATCACATTGGCTTATCCAGCCAGGAGGCCGAAGCGAGGTTGGCCAATTATGGCCTGAATCAATTGGTCGAAGCGCCGCGTCCAACCTTTTTGATCATGGTTCTGAACCAATTAAAGAGCTTTGTTGTCCTCTTGTTGATTGGCGCCGCGATCGTTTCCGCCCTCCTGGGCGAATGGGTTGATGCGACTGCTATTATTGCCATCGTGGTGCTCAACACCGTGATGGGCGTGATCCAGGAGAGCCGCGCGGAGGAAGCGCTGGCTGCCTTGAAAAAGCTTGCCGCTCCTGAGGCGCAGGTATTGCGAGACGGGCACAGGGTGATGGTGCCTGCCCGCTTGTTGGTGCCCGGCGACATCGTTTTTCTGGAAGCCGGCAACTTTGTCCCGGCAGACCTGCGGCTGTTGGAAGCGGTTAACTTACGCATCGACGAGGCATCTCTGACTGGAGAATCGGTGCCGGTGCAGAAGAACGCAATAGAAATCATGCCGACAGACGTTTCGCTCGGCGATCGAAAGAACACCGCTTTTATGGGCACAACCATCACCTACGGACGTGGCAAGGGAGTTGTAGTCAGCACCGGCATGTATACCCAGCTTGGCATGATCGCCACCATGCTGCAATCGGTTAAGACTGAAGAGACGCCGCTCCAAAGGAAGCTGGAACAGTTGGGAAAAGTCCTCGGTTACGCCTGCCTGGGGATTTGCGCGCTGGTTTTTACCGTCGGCTGGCTTCGCGGAGGCGAGCTGCTGGATACCTTTATGGTGGCGGTCAGCCTGGCAATTGCAGCCGTTCCGGAAGGTCTGCCAGCGATCGTGACGATCAGCCTGGCTCTGGGCATGCGCGAAATGGTGCGCCGTCATGCGCTCATCCGCCGGCTGGCATCGGTCGAAACGCTTGGATCTGCAACTGTCATCTGCTCGGATAAGACGGGCACCCTCACCCAGAACGAAATGACCGTCACACGCATGTGGGTGGATGGCACCTTTGTCGATATCAGCGGCATCGGCTACCAACCGGAAGGCGATTTCTACATTGATGGACGCAAGATCAAGCCGAATGATTACCCGGGCCTGTTGACCTCCCTCTGGGCAGGCGTGCTTAACAACGACGCCGAACTGGAATTCGACAAGAAAGGTAATTTCCTGCGCATGGTGGGCGACCCGACCGAGGGCTCCATCCTGGTCGCTGCGGCGAAAGCCGGCGCATTGCCGCACCATCTTACCCGCTCGTTTCCGCGCGACGGCGAAATACCTTTTGACTCTACCCGCAAGCGCATGGTGACCGTCCACAAGGTCAGCGATCCGCACAAAGAAGACATATCACCCTTCGCGGAAGACACATCGCGCGAATTATATGTCGTGGCGGTGAAAGGCGCGCCAGATATCGTCCTCAATTTATGCTCGCACTATTATCCAATGGACAACTCGAACCCGCGTCCAATGACGATCCTCAAGCGCGACGAAATCCTGGCGGCGAATGACGCCCTGACCAAAGACGCTCTGCGTGTGCTGGGTCTGGCATACCATCTTGTCGATCAACCCCCTGAGGAGTACAGCAGCGATGAGTTAGAGAAGAATCTGGTCTTTATCGGGCTGGTCGGCATGATCGACCCTGCCCGTCCTGAAGTCATGCCTGCATTGCAGGAGGCAAGGCAGGCGGGCATCCGCACTATCATGATCACCGGCGACTATCCCAACACGGCTTGCGCAATTGCCGAGAAGATTACTTTGCTGCAACCCGGCGATTTTGCCCTGACCGGCAAACAACTGGACGATATGGATGACGATGCCATGACGGAAGCGGTGAAAAAGACCAGCGTGTTTGCCCGCGTATCGCCCGAGCATAAAATGCGCATCGTCAAGGCGCTGCAAGAGAACAGGCAGGTTGTGGCGATGACCGGTGATGGCGTCAATGACGCCCCAGCGATCAAACTGGCTGATATCGGCGTTGCCATGGGCATCACCGGCACGGATGTCGCAAAAGAGACAGCTGATATGGTGCTGACCGATGACAATTACGCCAGCATCGTCTCCGCGGTCGAGCAGGGGCGCATCATTTACAGTAATATCCGTAAGTTCGTCTATTACCTGATCTCCTGTAACATGGCGGAAATCCTGGTCATCTTCCTGCCGACGCTGTTTGGCTACGGTTCACCGCTGCAGGCGATCCAGCTGCTCTGGTTGAACCTGGTGACCGATGGCGCTCCGGCGCTTGCCCTTGGCACCGAGAAGGGTGATCCGGATATCATGCAGCAACAACCGCGCCCGTCCGATGAGCCGATCATCAACCGCAAGATGCAGCTGGGAGTATTGGTGCAGACAGTGTTTATTACCACAGCCACGCTAATCGCCTATTTCATCGGGCTGAATCATGACATAGTCTATGCCCAGACGATGGCGTTCATCACCCTGTCAGTATCAGAGCTGTTCCGGGCATATACGGCGCGCTCAGAATATTACCCGATATTCAAGATCGGCATTTTTGGCAACAAGTATATGAATTACGCAGTTGGCGCCTCGATGATTTTGATCCTGATGGTGCTGTACGTTCCCTTCCTCAATACAATCTTCAAAACAGTGCCCTTGGGATGGGGCGAGTGGCTGCGTATCTTACCGCTGATCCTGGTTCCTTCGGTTGCGGCTGAAATTACGAAAATGCTGACCCGACGGTGGGAGCAGCATAATCGATGACGGTTCAAGAAATCAATAGTAATAGCAGCTTGACTTTAATTGAGAAGCGATTACAATAATATAAGATATATGATATACAATATAATTCTTATCGTGCTTCTCTTTCACTCCCCGTAAATTTATATAGAACCCCCCAGGAGGATTGCCAATGGTAAAAAAATGGGATTTTAAATATCAAATGTACAAACATCTGCAGGCCAATCAACCGGCCATTTACGCCGAAGTCAAACAGATTGCGGAGCAGATTGGCATCACGCCCGAGCTTAAGGGCAACATCGGTCTGACCGGCGCGGTTTCGGGCTGCCACGGCCTGCTCAGCCGCGAGGTAGATAAGGCCATGTCGGATGTTGCTCGCAAGGTGATCCCTTCGGCTGTTTTCGATGAAAAAATCCGCGATCTCGTGAAATCGTATTACGGCGATGAATACGATGCGGCGTTGATCAGCACCTGCGAGGCTGGTCTGGTAGTTGCTTTCGACACCCTGGTCATGCCCCCCACCCTCGGCAAAGGGGATGACTACCGCAGCCGCTATCTGGCGCCATACGAACGGCATATGCACCATCAGGGCGCCTACGGCAAGCCCTTCCCGCCGCGGTATAAAGAGGTCAACTCGGAGCGCGGCGAGGCTGCCGGCGAATACGGCGTGCAAGGCAAACGCGCTTACAATGTTGACGCAGTTTTTGTCAAGCCGGTTGGCGCCCATTACGACTGCCACGGCATCAAATACTGCCCCTGCCCGGATCTGATGCATGTCGATGGCAGCGCAACGGTGAAGAAATTTGCAGAGATCGCCGCCCGTCATGCAGACACTTTCGCCGGAATCGCCTCCCTTGGCTATGACTCGCCTGGTTACGGATACAGCGATAAACGCGGTGGCATCCCCGTACTGCAGACCGGTCTCGCCGAGCTGGCTGCCAAGTACGACGTGCCCTACATTATCGATAACGCCTGGGGCGCGCCATTTATTGGCACGGACATCCGTAAGATCGGCTGCGATGTGATCATCTACAGCATGGATAAAGCCTCCGGCGCGCCCACCTGCGGACTGATCATCGGCAAGGAAGAGTCCATGGTGCCGATACGCCGCGGGCTTGGCATACACGGCGCGCGCTACGGCACGCTCTCGTCGCACGGCAAGGCTGCCTACGTTGGCTTCGATCCCGGCAAAGAAGCGCTGGCGGGCGCTCTGGCAGCGATGAAGATCCTCAAAGACCAGCCGGATATTACGCTGAAAGCCCTCGACGATCTGTATAAAATCTGCCTGGAGGAATTCGAGCTGCTGCCCGAAGGTCTCAAGAAGGGCTGGTCGATCTATAAATCCGTCAACTCGCTGGCAGTCGAGCTGAATTATTACGACACCTGGCGCGAAGGCGAATTCGGCATCCCGGTCTTCTCGATGGAAGATATGTACGCCGGCAGCCAGATCTTACAGAATTGCATGTCGAGCATGGGATTGATTCCAACCATCGCCTACGACGGCAACATCTACGTCTCGAACGGCGTCGGCAACCTGGATGAAGAAGGCAATTTGATGGAACTGCCCACCCGGTTGTCGGTCAAAGCCTGCTTTAAATCTGTCGAGGTGATCAGCCGCTATGCCGGATTGATCTAAACAGTCTGACTTTCGACCCCGGTCTTCCTCCCGGAGTTGCAGATGGCAGGGCAGCGTGATATCGCCGGAGTCACCATTATTTCGGAAATCACAATGCCCTGCCTGTTTGTCAAAGCGGAAATCCATGCAGTGAAAATCCAGACAGGTGCGGGTTGCCAATGGAGGGTGCGATGAGTAAAGCTCTCGACCGAGTCGTCGACGCCGTCGATATCGAAACATTTTTATACTGTACCTCTGAGGAGGAGGCCAAGGAGCTGGCTGAAGCCCTGGCCCTGGAATTGAACCTTCCGCGAGCAGACATCGTCTTCCTAGAACATAAAGCCTGGGGGGCGCGCGTGCGCATCCGATCTTACATCCATCACCCCGGCGATCATTACCGCTGGCTGGAAAGCGGAGGTGAAGCATGAAAACCGTGCTGCTCGCCCCGCTGGATCCAGTTCACGACAACGCAATCAAGCTGTTGCAGCGCAAGCTGAGCGAGGCAGGCTACCAGGCAGTTTCCATGCCGCCAGGCACCACGCCGGAAGAGGTCGTTCAAAAGGCATTGATCCTCCACCCGCAGGTAATCCTGGTCAGTCGCACGCTCGGCTATAAGGTAGGCGAAATCCTTGGCCATCTGGTCGATCTGGCTGACGCCGCCGGTATCCGCGACCACACCCGCCTTGGCATCGGCGGGATGGCCATCACCAAGGAGATTGGCGTCGAACTCGGCTTCGACGGCTGCTTTGTCGGCGAGTTGAGGATGAACGAGGTAATCGACTTTATCGAGGAACGCGAGACCTCGAGCGCGGCAGACGGCATGCAGCGCATCACCCGCGTCAAGCCGGACATCACCGCCGGTTACACCTACCAGTTTTACGACTCCGCCATCGCTGTTCATTTGGACAGGATCGTCCAGCAGATCATCGCCTGGGTGGGCAAGAAGACCACGGACGGCATCGAGCGCGCTAAAATCCGCGCGGAGTTGATAGCGATTGGCGCCGATCAAAGCAGCGCCCGCGATCGCTTGATCGAAAAATATGTAGCCCTGTGCGATGCGGAGATCCATGCCTTTTACCGCAGCAGGCAGCTTCCGAGCGGCGTGCGCTGGCTGGATCCGGAGGAGATACAGCGCGTGCCGGATTTATTCGCCGCTGCGCACGGCGAGTTCACCCCGCTGCGCCATATCGGCAGCAAGCCGCTGTTTTTCTCGCAATACGGCACCGGCTGCCCGATCATGGATGTGATGCACATCAAGGTCGCCGAGGCCTGGGGCATCGACGGCGTTTTCCACTTCGACCCTTCCTGGAATGCACAACGCGAGGGCTTGCTCGAGGGGCATCTCACCCACGAGCATGACGGCACCATCCTGACCTTGGACAACCTGCGCTTTATAAACCACTACCTGGAGCCTTACACGCTGTGGAACGTGCGCGGTCACCGCGGGCTCAATACGCCTGAGACACAGGTGCTGGGTCACGCCGCCGGCGCGGACTTATTCAAGATCAACATCCCCTATGGCAGCACGGGCGGCGGCACCGATCCGCGGCGGCTGACCGTAGATGGAGTCTACTCGCTGATGCTGGCAGCCGGCTACGGTATTCCCTTCGATATCCCCGGCAACGACGAGCTGAGCGGAGTGCCGCCCTGGAAGACCTTCGCGGGCATACTGATTATGATGGCGCTGGGGCTCAAACTAGGCGCAAAGCCGATCCCCAAGCCGCTGCTGTGCTACTCGCCTTATATGACCATCCATGGGCGCATGGACGACAACATGATCGATATGAACCTTGGCAAGCTGGCCGTCTGGCGCGATATCGTCGACACGCCCATCTGGCCGGGCGAGCCAGTCGGCTTTATGACCCACACCCCCGACCGAGTGCAGTCGGCGCTGCAGACCTCGCTGCATGCCACGCTGGCCGCCAGCATGGGCGTGGACGCGGTCACCATCGCTTCGTCCGATGAGGCTTATTCCAAAGGACCGATTTCTGTTCAAGCGCGCGTGGACACGCTGCGCGCGGTCCGCGATCAACTGCGCTTCCAGGGGGGGCTGAAGGCGACGCTCTCGCCAGCGGCCGAGTTGATCAAAGAGGAAATCCACCAGAAGATTGCCGAAACCCTGGCGAAGGTGGCAGCTCGCGGCGATTTCGTCGCCTCTATCTACGAGGGACAGCTTGGCAGCCAGGAGGACGGATTGTATCCGGGCCGCGCCGGCAGCGGGACAGTGCGCGGATAAGCGATGAAAACCCTCGGCTTCGTGGGCACGGCCAAGAACGCTGGCAAGACCACCACCGCGCTGCACATGCTCGACCTGGTCAACTCTGCTGGCATCCATACTGCTCTGACCAGCATTGGTTATGACGGCGAGAATGTTGACCACATCACCGGCTTGCCAAAGCCGCGCTACATTGTCAGCAAGGGGATGATGATCGCCACGGCGCGCGGCTGCCTGGGCATTGGCAGCGCGGAATATAAAGCCCTGCTGCCGACCGGGTTGAAGACCATCCTTGGCGAGATCGTCATCGCTGAAGTGAGCAAGCCGGGTTTTGTCGTGCTGGCCGGGCCAAACCGGCGCAAGGACCTGAAAGCGCTGCTCGACCAATTGAAGGGGTTAGGCATTGAACTCGCCATGGTGGATGGCGCCTTGAACCGCCTGGCAGCGCTGACCGCAGCAGACGGCATGCTGCTCTCTACCGGCGCAGCCTTCGATGAACATATCCCCGCGCTGGCTGAGCATGCCGCGGCGCTGGAGAGCCTGTTTCATTTTCCGCGCCGGGGGGACTATTCTGCGGGCGCGCCGGATGTGGTCAGCTACACGGACTCATCAGGGGACGCCTGGCAGTTGCAGAGCGGTTCGCTGTTGGACGAGGAAACGCTGCGGCTGCTTGCTGACCGGTTGGCGCCTGGTGGGCGCGGCGCGTGCTGGATCCCGGGCGTGTTTGCGCCGCGGTTGTTTCAGCAGCTGTTGGAGGAGGGCGGCGACCGGCTGGCTGGCAAGGAGTTCGTCTTCGCCAGCCCGCTCAATCTGCTGGCCTCCGGCAGCCCGCTGCTCTGGCAGGCGAGCTTCGAGCAGCTGGGGCAGCTTGGCGGGCAGGCGGCTTATGCCGAGCCAATGCCGCTGCACTTCATCACGGTCAACCCATTCTACCCGCGTTATCTGCAGCAGACTGGCTGGTACATCGCCGCGTATGTGGACAAGGTCGAGCTGCTGGAGGCGGTGCGGGCGGCAGTCACTGCGTCGCCGGTGGTCGATATCCTTCAGCCGCCGCACCCGAATTTGCTGGCGCTGTGCGGGCTGGAGTGAGGAGTGGCAGCGATTTTTGGATCTGTCCACTAGCCCTCCGCATTTACTCTGACCACATCTTCGGTCTACATTAATTTCTCGACATCCTTGGCATCTTTTTGCAGCTCACAGCAGCGATTCAGAAAGTCAGCGGGCAAAGGTGGCTTCCTCAAGATAAGGTTCTCCGAATCCTTTACCTTTAGAGCTGGGCGGGGCACCGTTCCTTCTATTTTGGTGAACAAAGCTTTACGACAATAAGATCCCACTAATCAAGAAATTATTGTATAATTAATAGACTATTTTGTCTTATTTTTATACTTTTCATTCAGCAACCACAATAACCTCATAAAGACTGACACTCCCCATGCACCCCATTTGCCCACTCATCCTTTTCATCCTCGTGGTCATAGGCACCATCAAAGCCGTCCAATTCACAACGCGCGCATTTCGCCAGCCACCGCCGCCCACTGACGAGTGTGACGATCCCTGGCTAGACGTTTACGCCATCGATCGCTTTGTCATCGACGGCGATTTCACGGATGAATTCCTCTAGCCAGTAAATGAAAAAGCACCTCTCAAGGCAGATATTCAACTTAACGTAACAATAAAATCACTCTCGTTTTTCCGGCGCTTCGACGGGCACGGTGCTGGCAAGCGTAATTCGCTGGCCTGTTACAGCAGGCCTACGGCTCGCACTTGCAGCAGGTTTCTTCTCTTGCGCCTCGACATCAACCTGTGAATTTCGGCAAAAATAGAAATATAAACCCAGTGGAAAGACAATGAAGTAGAGGATCAGGGGTAAATATATTGACAATTCTATGCCTCCTTATTTAACCTGTTGACCAGGTTTTTGCAGATGGCGTGCTATGGCGTCCGCCGGACGGTTGGTTTCTTAAATACAAATTCAACGCCTCGGCGAATTTTGCTCGACGGACAGGCATGCATATCTGCGTGAGCAATTTTGTCTGTGATGTCATCGTCAGAGAAAATGGGATGGGTTAGCGATTTTGCAACGTTAAATTGAGAAATGGTTTCTCACGTACAAGATGGTATTTAATTGCGCCAAATGGGCAGGTAGAACAAATAACAATAAAGTCCCACTCGTAATAATAGTATTATACTGGATAAAACCATTTTATTATCACTATTTTGTGGGATTTTTGTTTACAGAATTGTTATTCCCAATAGAAAAAGCGCCCTTTCTCTGGGCGCTTTAGCTGTCATGGTTTCCAAGTGGATTTATGGTCTGAGTGTGCCGCCAAATATTTGCCAGGCGAGCAGCGTCTTGGCCGTCAGGCTGAGGATAATATAGACCCGCTCACCGAACAGGTAATCCTTCCACGGTCCGACTTTCTTGTACTGCAGCACCATATTGACCGCGAAGATGTTGAAGAAGACGAACAATGAAGGCACAATGGCGTAGACGAAGGCCGGCGGCTTGGCGTCACTCGAGTTGATCGAGCCGACGAAGTAGAGCACGATCACGATCCAGGGTACGATGCCGGCGATGCTGCCGTAGATAAACGCGGTCCAGTCAACCTTTTTGGTGTACTGGTTATGGGTTTCCATCATGATCCCGAACAGGTTCATTGTAGCGTTGACCGCGAAGATCAGGATCAGCGCGCCCAGATCGGTCATGCCCACCAGCATGCCGATTAGGACGATCATCACCGAGGAGCTCAGCGCGTACTCGTAAAAGCGCACCGGATTCATGCCTTTTTCCAGGTTGCGCACGTACAGCTTGTAACCAACGCTGGCCAGGAAGAAATGCGCCACAGCCGAAAGCAGCAGGAAGATGGCCACGAACGGGCCGAAGCGCAACTCTCCGATCAAGGTTGGATTGGGAACCAAAGTCCTCAGAGCAGGGTCGAACTTGAGGTAATTGGTGAATACCGGGTAGGCGGTGTCGTTGCTGACCACCCACATAAAAACGCCCTGGATCAGGTGTAAAAAGCCCATCACCAGATTGAATCTTCGCAGACCTTTGTACTTCATTTCGGTTTCCATTTCTCTCTCCTAAAAACATCAATTATTCGTTAGTGAGATTATGACATGAAATCTTTGAGAAGTACATGGTTTGTACAATGTTTTAATGCCGCCCATGTCATAAAAACCTTGATTTAAACAGTAATCATTTATCTCGAACGATTTAAAATCAATACAACCATGTGATTGGTGGTGCAATGATACGATTTATAAAGAATTATGGAATTTTTATTTTGGCGGGGTTGCTGGCGGTCGCGTTGACAGTCGTCTGGTTCCTCTATCCGTCGATACGGCGGGCTTCCTGCGGATTTGCGCTGGCAGCTGTAATAATCATTGGCCTGATCGGCGCAATCAGATTCCAACGCTCAATCTACCGAGATTAACAACACGGACGAATCCACCATCGCGCAGAGAGAGGCATGAGCTTGTTCTCAGATTGCGCTGGGGTTTTTTCTTGCCGAGTCACCGCCCCGAGCCGGGCAGCGGATACCAGGGCGAGAGGCTGTGAATCTTCGCTGCCAACTGCTCTTTTGTCTTCGGATCGGCGTTGTTGTATTTTTCCAACAGTTTACGAATCTTCTCGCGCTTGCTGCGCTTGCGTTTCAGCGCGAGGTGGTGTTTTCTGCTGTACACTTTACCCATTTTCTCATCTCTCCAATGGATGAACCCGCGCAATCTAATTGCGAAATAAAGGCAACATTCTAAGCTTGTTGAAACCGTTACAGAATTATAGCAGAAAGCTGAAAATTTCAGATGCGGCGTTCACCATTTTTCACGGTTTTACAAACCTTGACAAAAAGGCTATACTTGGGAGCTATGTCCCCATTGAATATCTTTACCAGACCTGCTCCTCTTTTCCTGGGCGTAATCGACCAGTAAACATCAACTACGGTTTTCTTGATGAACATCAATCGACGCATTCCCCGTATCGCCGGATTGACCATTGTAATCCTCGCGGCGTTGCTGATCCAGGCAAAGGGCGCGCTGTCGCAATCCGCGACCCCGCAAGTCTTTCTGCCGATCATCCGCAAAGACGCCACCTTTACACCCACCACGACACCCACCGCGACGGTCACCTCGACGCCTACCCTTACTCCCACAATTACCAATACCCCCACTAAAACCGCAACGCCGACTGCCACCCTGCCGCCGGTCTCATGGCTGCCGCTGATTTATAAAGATCGATCTTATATCGTTTCCAGCTATTACATTCAAGATGAATCCGGTTCTGCCTTGTATACGCTCGGCTGTGATCTGGGTAGCCATGTCCGCAATGTCGTAGGTTACCAGGACAGCCTGGTCATCCTTAATTTTGGCCAGATGTGGATCGATAACGGCGAGTTTGGAACAGGTTCCTTCACTCCTTACTGGCATTTCATCCCTCTCGCGAAGGTCGAGGAAGCTGTAAGGCAGTACGCCAGGGGCTATTACAACTGCAGCGCGACCGATCGGGAATCGTTTGTCTTCATTGGGGTTGGCACTAATAATTTTGGCGGGATGATGCTGGATAATCCGAGCCAGGAGGTTCGAATCAGCCGGTACACCATGGGCGGACAGTTATGGGGAGAAATGGTCACACGCTTGAATCAGTGGGCAGTCAGCAGCGGCTACGCCCATCAGGTGGCGGTCGCAGGGGCAATCGACATCGAATGGGCCTCGAACTCGGGCTGGAATACACCTGCCGTCACCCGCGCCTGGGTGGATGGCTTCGATTCGCGCGACAATAACGACTCCCTGGTATATTTTAATTTTGGCGCCTGCGTAGGCTGCCCGATAGTGCCAAAACCGGATTGGAAATATTCAGATGCCGTTCCGTGGACCCAGGACCACATCTGGTACGTCTCATGGGGAGCACCGCCTGCACTTACCGTGCCGGAGATTTACCGAAACGACGGCTACCTGGCCAAACAGTGGCAGGCGATCAGCCTGTACGGCGTGCTTTACCGGCCTTCATATGGCAGGATAAACTTCCCTGGTCCAATGACCCAGTGGCAGTCTTGCCAACAGCGCGGCGGGAAAGAATGCACCCGCACAGACGGTTACGGCCTTGACAATACACCTGAAGAGGGCTGGCAGCAGCTCTATGATGCGCTAAATAGTGATCCACGCACCGCCCAAGACGTGCTGCGCTGGGTGACCGATATTCGCTGGCAAATTAAGTAGATAGGAGCGTACGGTGAAACGCTTTTCGAAACGATCGACCATTATTGTTCTAGGCGGATTGCTCCTCGCGCTGGGAGCGCTGATCGCCATCTTATTGGTCGTTAAATCCGAGGACGGCGGCGGGCCCTCCTGGGTCGAGAAAAACATCCATGAATACCGCGCCACCCTGTCGGTATCGACCAATCCAACTGAGCAGGCCTTCTTGCAGGACAAGCTGGCGCGCATGGAGAGAATCGAGCAGAATCGTCTGCAGGCAATGCGCAACGCACCGACCAAGCCGGCTGATCCCTGCGCCTTGCGGCCGACGCCCGAGCCGACAAAATTCATCGATCGCACCGCTGGCATCAGCCCAGTCAGCGAAGTATCCATCAATCCGGAGGAGTTCACCCCTTCCAACCAGTGGCAGGGCGAGTGGGCCGGGTTGTGGGTGCGCGCGTACGCCGGCAGGCAGGCGCAGGACCCGCAACAGGGAGAGATTTGGGTGCTGGTCGACTATACCAGCGACTTTGGCAGCTATCCCGCGCCAACGCGCGGCGGCAGGCTGATCATTATCGCCGCAAACGGATTGGTGCTTACCCTGCAGGACGAAAGCGGAGCGCTGCATTATTTCGACGTCGCCAGCCGCAATTACTTGAGTTCGCCGGAAGAGATCCTGCCAACGCTCATCCCGCAGCCGAATTTCACGCCGGATACTGGCATCTGCCCGGCGGACCCGGTCAATCCGTAGGTTGGGCTGAGGGCGTTCAAGGCGATGGATGGATTAAATATCAGACGCCCCGCCCCTAAGCAACAGTTGTAAATCGTAGGGGCAATTCATGAATTGCCCCTACGATTCGTGTCTCCGCAGGTAGGTCAATCCGAAACCCGATCTGGACCAATGTACGTCCCATCCGGTAGAATCGCCCGTTTAGGGATAACTACGACGCCATCGCGCACGACCTAGTTCTCGCCGTCATGGTCTATGCCGCGCGGGAAGGGTCGGATAACCACATCCCGCCCAATGCGTACATTCTTATCGATAATTGCTCCCGAAATCTCGCTATTCGCGCCGATGCCAAGTGGAATCAACGCTGGTGACGATCCGGGGGTGCTATTGCTGCCGACGCTATCATAGTAGTCGGCGCCCATCATGACACAATCGCTGATTTTGACGCCGTTGTTGATCTGGCTGCGCAGGCCGATAATCGAATGGTAAATCTCAGCCTCACGGATGCAACAGCCCTCAGCCAGCAGCACATTCTGCAGTTTGCTGTTCTCGATGGTCGATCCTGGCAGAAAGCGCGCATGGGTGTAGATTGGGTTTTGCGGATCGTTGAATTTAAAGGGCGCGTTGGGGATGGTCAAGGCCAGGTTGGTTTCGTAAAACGAGCGGATTGTTCCGATGTCTTCCCAGTAATCGTCAAAATCGTACCCATACACATTGGTGCAGCTAATTGCGTACGGAATGACATCTCCGCCAAAATCGTCGAAAGCGATATTTTGTTCCAATAAATCAAAGAGAGTTTCGGTCTTGAACAAGTAGATACCCATCGATCCGAAAAATGGGCGCGCCGGATCATCGCTGCTGACCATTTCTTTCAGCAAAGCAGGATCTTTTGGTTTTTCGGCAAAGCGGACGATGCGATTACTACTGTCGCGTTTTAGAATGCCAAAGCGCCCGGCGTTACTGGTAGATACCGGATGTACAGCAATGGTGATCGCGGCGTTTTTTGCCAGGTGAAGCTCGAACATCGGTCGAAAATCCATACGATAAAGATGGTCGCCGGCTAAAATGAGTACGTGGCGCGCATGGGTTGCGCGGATTTCATATATCTGCTTACGCACTGCATCCGCTGTACCCTGGTACCAATCGGCGCTGGAGAAGGTCTGTTCTGCTGCCCATACTTCGACCCAACCGCTGTGGAAGGAATCGAACGAATAGGTGACCGCAATGTGACGGTGCAACGAAACCGAGTTGAATTGCGTCAATACCGCGATGCGGAATATGTCGGAATTGATGCAGTTGCTGATCGGAATATCGATCAGCCGGTACTTGCCGGCAATTGGCACGGCTGGCTTGGACCGCAACGCGGTCAGCGGATACAAGCGCGCGCCGCGCCCCCCGCCAAGGATTACTGCCAGAATGTCGCTGGTGGTATCCATAACAAACCTCCCTGATGAACATTCACAGTGAAGCGGCGATCAATATCTAAATGGGGTGATTATTTACCTTTAACAAAGCCGGCTGGAATCTTGCTGCCGGGGTGGATTTGTGCATGTTTTATACAATCATTTTATCAGATATGACAAGAGCAGCGGGCAGGGATGCCCGCTCTACGGGCCGATCATCGTAGCGCGCCCATCCCTGGGCGCGGTTTTTGCTTCGCTCGTCGAAAGGACAACATTCTTTGTTGCGGCGGGCAGGGATGCCCGCTCTACGGCTGTCATTGCGAGCGCAGCGAAGCAATCTTCAGCAGCCATTCAATATCGATAATTACCCCCTCCTTCACCTCCCCCAAAAATCCGATGAGTTTTTGGGGGAGGCCGGGAGGGGGTTGTTCAATCAGAGTCTCAACATTGACCGTTTTTGCTGCCCCTGTTTTGTCATTTCCAGCGAAGCGAGATATCTTTCCATTTTGCGTGAAGATTTCTCCTCGCTTCGCTCGTCGAAAGGACAACATTCTTTGGTGCGGCGGGCAGGGATGCCCGCTCTACGGGTCGATCATCGTAGCGCGCCCATCCCTGGGCGCGGTCTTTATTACCGCGCTTTCCCCCGCCGGAGGACCAGCTGCCCCAGCCAGATCATGACGAATAACGCGGTGCAAGTCAACACAATGGCCGCGCCTGAAGCCAGATTGAGGTAATAAGAAAGATAGAGACCGGTTACGCCAGAGAAAGCAGCAAAGACAGCTGCCAGGATCATCATCACCGGCAGACGGCGTGTGAGCAGGAAGGCTGTCGCGGCTGGCGTGACCAGCATGGCTACCATCAGCGCCACGCCCACCGTTTGTAGCGAGACGACAATCGCGACCGCGATCAGCACCAGCAGCATCGATTCGAGCAGGCGCACCGGCAGGCGCAGGGTGGCGGCCAGCACCTGGTCGAAGGCAAGCACCATAAATTCTTTATAAAACAGGAACACCACCAGCAGCGCCAGTCCACTGAAAATGGCGGTCAGCAACAGGTCCTGGCTGCGCACGCCGAGAACATCGCCGAAGAGAAAATGCGCCAGATCGACCGAGTAGCTGCGCACTGAAGAAATCAACGCAATGCCAAGCGCGAACATGCCAGCGAAGAGGATGCCAATGGCGGTATCTTCCTTGATCTTCGCGCTGCGGCTGATCGCGCCGATGCCGAGTGAACTGACCACCGCCGTGAGCAGCGCCCACCAGAAAAGCGGCCCGCGCGCGCCGCCGCCGATCAGATAGCCGGCGGCGATGCCGGGCAGAATGGCGTGCGCCAGCGCGTCGCCGAAAAACGCCATGCCGCGCAGCACCACGTAAGTGCCGAGCACCGCGCACACGATGCCGACCAGGATTGCCGCTGCCATGCCACGCAACATAAAGGGATATTGCAGGGGTTGCAGCAGGATATCAAGCATGCGGATGGTCTCCTTCATCACAGCAGGAATCACCCAGAGCCGTCCAGCCGTCTGGAGTGGGCACCAGGCGCAAATGCCCGCCGTAGGATTTCAATAGGTTCTCGGCCGTAAAGACTTCCTCTGCGCGGCCGATACTGATCAAACGGTGGTTGAGCAGCATCACGCGGTCGAAGCGCTTTGATGCCGTTTCCAGGTCATGCAATGCAACCGCCACGGTTACGCCTTGCTCACGCAGGGTATCCATGATGCGGAAAATATCGTCCTGAGCGGGCAGGTCTAAACCGCTCAAGGGTTCATCCATAAGTATTAATTGCGCCTCTTGCGCCAGGGCTCTGGCAATGAACATGCGCTGTTGCTGTCCGCCCGACAGCTGCCCAATTTGTCGATGCGAGTGATCTTCGAGATTGACTGTTTTTAACACATTGCGCACCAGCCGCCAGTCTTGCGCTGACGGCCAGCGAAAATATCCGATTTGCGCGATACGCCCCATCATGATCACATCCGCAACGGTCGCGGGGAAATTCCAATCGACCTGGCTTCGCTGCGGAACGTAGGCGATGCAGTTGTGCCCGCCCGGTTCATGCCCGGCAACCTCGACCAGGCCCTGATCGGGACGCAACACCCCAGCGACGACTTTGAACAGGGTGCTCTTGCCTGCCCCGTTCGGTCCGACCACTGCCAGGCGCTCTCCAACCTGCAGCTCGAAACTGATATCATCCAACGCCAGCCCGGATAAGTATTCAACGCTAAGATGTTCGACGCGTAAAATAGGCCGGCCCGGCTCATGCGGAGAAGAGTGGTACAGGAAACGGAAGTTGGACTTGCGGATTCTATCGAATAACATCTGTCTTATCCTGCGCGGTTACTTCAGCGCCGCGCTTATTTCGCTGACATTGTAGCGAATGTAATCAATATAATTCGCCGCTGGTCCGTCCGCCGCGGAGAGCGATCCGGTGTAGAGATACACCAGCCTGACCTGGGTGTCCTCGGCGATTCGTTGAGCTATGCTCGGATTGACCGATTTTCCGACGAATACTGCTTTCACGCCGTATTGGAGGATGTCGGATTCGATCTCAGCGAGCTCCCTGGCAGATGGGGAGGAAAGCGTACTGTAACCAGGCACCAGCGCGCCAACCTGCTCCAGACCGTAGCGTTCGCTAAAGTAGCTAAACACCAGATGATCGGTGACAATCCTGCGGTTGGCCTGCGGTATGGAAGCAACTTGCTCGCTCACCCAGGCATCCAGCTTGATGAGTTCAGCAGAATAGTTATCCGCATTGACTTCGTAGTTCGCGGCGTGCTGGGGATCGGCCTGACTGAGCGCGGCGCGGATGTTCTCGACCCAGACCAGTACATTGTTCGGGTCCATCCAGACGTGCGGATCATAGCCGTGTTCTTCACCGTCGCCTTCTAGCAGTTGGATGCCCTGCGACAGGTCAATCACAAGACCCTGCGCGCCGGCGTTTTCGATCAACGGGGCAAGGAACTCTTCCAAACCGGCGCCGCTGGCAAAAATCAGGTCGGCGTTGGCGATTTTTGCCATGTCTTGCGGAGCCGGATCAAAGGAGTGCGGATCAGCTCCAACCGGCAGCAGCGCATCCACTTGAAGCAAATCCCCGCCAACCTGACGGACGACATCTGCCGCGATAGTGGTGGTGGCGATCACCGACAGGCTGCCGCTGGATTGCTGACCTGCGGCAGGCGCTGCCCCACAGCCAGCCAACAGGAGCGTGATGATCAGGAAGAGATTAATAAAATGGAAGCGGAGCATATCTGGCGTCCCTCACGCAACAGCATGACTGGCATCGGACTGCATTTTCACGTGCATGCAGCATTGCGGGCATAGACCATACAACTGCAGCCAGTGGTCGGTGATTTGATAACCGGTGTCACGGGATACACTGCCCGACAGCGGTTTGAAATCATCTCCTGAGAAATAGCGCGCCAACCCGCATTCGGTACACAGCAACAGGTGCTGATGTCCCTGCACAGCCGGCAGGTAGCGGTGGCAGCCATCGGGCAGGTGAACGCGCTGCAGCAGCCTGAGCTCCTCCAGCTTTTCGATGGTGCGATAGACGGTGACCAGCCCGATGCCAGGGCAGGCAGTACGCGCCAGATCGTAAATCTCGATTGGGCCGAGCGCGCGGTCGGTTTCAGCCAGCAGCTCCACAATCGCGCGCCTTGGTGCCGTCAGGCGGTAGCCAGAGGCTTGCAGCGAATCCAGCCAGATGTTGACGGGAGAAAGATCGTTCATGCGGTTAATTGTAAATGATAATCATTTTCAATACAAGGAAGTGTCGATACGAGCCTGGCGGTTTTTACCCGGCGCGGCAATCTCTCTGTTGGGCTGGATATCATCCTTCCGCGCCAGCCAGGAACTCGGCGGTCGTCATCACATGGTAACCATTGCGGCGCATGCGCTCCACCATCAACGCCGACTCCTCCACCAGATGCGAAATGACGGCGTCGCTGATCAAGCCAGGGACAAAATCGTGCGCGTACGCATCGAACACGGTGGCGTTGACGCAATAATGCGTGTACGCGCCAGCCACCATCACCCGGCTGACGCCTAACCTGCCCAGCATCTCGGCCAGGCCGGTCTTGAAAAAGGCGGAGTAGCGTGTCTTGACGATCTGCAGGTGCTGCGCGCGAGCCGCGATTTGCGGCAGCAGCGCGGCTTCCGGCGTACCGTCGATGAGTTCTGATAAGCCAGCCGCACGCATCTTCAAATCCCAATTCGAGCCGTCGCTGCGGTAGGCGGAGCGTACATGCACCACCGGCATGCCCTTCTTATCAAAGTAATCGATCAGGAGATTGATGTTGGCGAGTACGCCATCGAGCCCGGAACGCCGCTCGGACTTACGGAAGAAGAAATCCTGCATATCCACGATGATCAGCGCGCTGACTGCGAGATCTGGTAGAGGCAGTCGGGTGTAATTTCCACTTATCATTCAGGTTTGATTATACTGTCAGACCTTCCCAATCAGATCAATGGAGCGAGAGTTTTTTATGATCGAAACTCTGGTTGTTTTAGCGCCAAAAATTGATAGAATCTATACAGGAATCCAAAAATGATGAACAAACCGTTTCATGTATTTGCGGGCTTATTAGCTCATCCACTGGCGCTGGGCGGTATGGCGCTGCTGACGCTTAACGATCTGGTCTTCCAAAGGCTTGCGCCTTCCTGGCTGACTGGCAAGTTAAGCGATTTCGCCTGGTTTCTGTTTGCTCCTTACCTGCTGGCAGCCCTGATTGCGTTGATATTGCCACGCCGGTTGCGAAATGAGAAGGTTGCTGGCGGATTAGCCTTTGGGCTGGCGCTGGCAGGATTCACGGCTGTCAAGACCATCCCGGTTGTACATCAGTCCGTTTTGCATGCGGCAGTCAGCAGCGGGCTAACGCTCAAGCTCGTCTTCGATCCCGGCGACCTGGCAGCAGCGCTTTCTGGCAGCATGCTCAGCCTGTTGATCTGGTTGAAGCCGCGCCTGACTCCAATACGCACCAGCCGCGCCAGTTTGGCGATTATGGCAGTTTCCGCGGTGCTAATCGCCGCGGATATGACCATGCCGAATCCGGGTATTTCCTGTCTGGAGGCGGGCGACGGCTTTTTGAAAGCCGCTGATTGGGCCAGTATCTATGTTTCTTCCGACGGCGGCCTGAGTTGGCAGGAAAGCGAGCTCTTCCGGGGGCAGATGTGCGCGCAGGCCAATGGAAGCGGGCAGCCAATCCCGGTGACCGGCGCAGAAGAGTTACGCTACACCCCGGGGCAGACAGTCGAGCGCAGCAGTGACGGCGGGCGGACCTGGCAGGTCATCCACCCGTTCAAGCCGCTGGCTGAAGCTGATCGCGAGTATTATCTTCTCCGTTCATCCGCTGCTAATAACTATCTCGGCGACACCCCCTTGGCTGCGCTGAAAGACCCGCAGACAGGGAATGTCGTTTTTGCCATGGGTCATGAGGGCGTGCTGGTTTATACTGCAGTCGGGGAATGGCGCTGGGCCAGCGTAGGGCCGTATGCCTTCGAGCGCGGGCTGACCTTCAAACGCTTATTCAACCTGCTGGCTTCCCATCTGCTGGTTGGATTGTTGTTAGCCGGGTTGGCATTTGGCAGCTTGAGCCTGCCCTTCCGCCAGGTCTGGTGGAAATGGCTGCTGCTGATCCCAGTCGGGCTTCTCTGGCTGATCCTGGCTTTCAGCATGCCATCATCGTTTCAAACTGGTTATGCAATAGCCGCTTATGGGTTGATTCCATGCGCTTTATTGACCGGACTGCTGCTGGTTTTCGTCCTAAACGAAGGTGTGAATCGTTACACACAAGTTCTTCCCTGGATGGGCCTGTGGGGTGTGGCCTGCGGAGCAGCATATCTCCTTGGCCCGCTGTTGTGGTCGCTGGGGATTCTGGCTAAATTTAACACGGCGTCGCTCCTGGGATTGGCACTGGCGGTAGTCTTGCTAATCTGGGGATTTACTCATGCCAGGCAAACGGCGCGAGCGTCCCATCCCTCTGAATCATGATATGCGCCTCTTCTCATTAGATTGATTTCTACAAAGGATTTTTTTGAACAAAGCACAGCAATTAGACGATCTACGATTGCGCATCAACCCAAGCATGGTTACCTTACTTGCCATCGTATTCCTGGTCATTGGCGGCGTCCTCCAGCCAATTGGAAAGTCACAAACGTTCGAATGCAGCCGAACAACCCCGGAGAGCGGCAGTTGCGCGTTGAGCCACAAGGAGATGGGCAAAACGGCTTATTCGGTTCAGGTGATCACCGATACCGGGTTGATCTGGCGAGGAGACTAATATTCGTCTGATTATGGTGGTCATAAACTGGTGTACGATCAGGTCAACAATTCAACGATGGATACAAGCCAGACCAGCGTGGTGATCAAGCAAAAAAGCAGCCTGGTTAATTTTGTCATTGGGACGTTATTCGCGCTCATGGCGCTTGCTATGCTGCTTTTCTCCAGCCGCGTCACGCTCGACCTGGACCGCAGCACTGGTCTGGCAACCTTGCAGCGTAAGAGCCTTGTCCAATCGCGCAAGGTCGAGATGCCACTGGCGGAATTGACTGTCGTGGAGGCAAGCATGGTGCAACCGCCTCTGCCACACACTGCCTGTGGCAAGTTATTTACGACCATGGTTTAATCAATTCGGGGTAAAATCACTGCGCAATGGATGAGAAGTCGCTGACGACCCTCGAATACTACAAGGTGCTCGAACGCCTGGCAGCCTACACGGATTTCTCCGCGTCGGCTGAATTGGCGCGCGCCATACGCCCAACGGATGATTTTCAACAGGCGCTAGACTGTCTGGCGGCCACCACTGAGGCGCGCCGGCTGCTCAGTGTCAAATCCGAGGTGACGATCGGCGGAGTGCGCGACATACGCCCTTTAAGCGACCGCGCGGCACGCTCCAGCGTGCTGCTGCCAGGCGAGCTGCTCGAGATCAAATACACGCTGGTTTCAGCGCGCGAGCTCTACCGCGCTTTCGAGCACAAGGAAAGCGAATACCCGCACCTGGTGGTGATCGCGCAGCAGCTCATGCCGCCGCCGGGCTTGATCGAAGCCGTCACCCGCGCCATCTCCGAGCGCGGCGAGGTGCTCGACAGCGCCTCAGTCAAACTTGCTCACTTGCGCGCGGAGATTAAAATTGCCCACGAGCGGCTGCTGGCGCGGCTGACGCGCATCCTCAACGATCCAAAGAATGCGCCTCACCTGCAGGAGAACATTATTACCCAGCGCAACGGGCGTTATGTCATCCCGCTGCGCGCCGAATCGCGCAGCCGGATACGCGCCATTATTCACGACCAGTCCTCTTCCGGGGCTACGCTATTCGTCGAGCCGTTGGTGGTGGTCGAGTTGAACAACGCCTGGCACGAGCTGCAACTGGCAGAACGCGACGAAGAGCGGCGCATTCTGACCGAACTGACCGACCAGGTCGGTGTTTTTCACCCCCTGTTGGTCAAGCTGGTCGAGGCACTGGCGCAGATCGACTTGGCGCTCGCCTGCGCCAAATACGCTGATGACACCCACGCTGCCGAGCCGCTGCTGGTGCCTTTCCATAAAACCGGCCGGGAGAATCACCCGGGCAGCACGATCATGCTTTACCACGCCCGCCACCCGCTGCTCGATCCGGCTGCGGTCGTGCCCATCGACGTGACACTGGATGAGCGCACCTTCGCGCTGGTCATCACCGGGCCGAACACTGGCGGTAAGACGGTCACGCTCAAGACGGTCGGTTTATTGGCTCTGATGGCTCAATCCGGCCTGCACATCCCGGCCCAATCCGGCTCCTCGCTCAGCCTGTTCAGCAACA
Organism: Bellilinea sp.; assembly: GCA_034678305.1. Classification (GTDB taxonomy): domain Bacteria; phylum Chloroflexota; class Anaerolineae; order Anaerolineales; family Anaerolineaceae; genus Bellilinea. The sequence goes on along the minus strand of JAXDCA010000024.1, from coordinate 29,893 downwards.
TCTACGCTGACATCGGCGACGAGCAATCGATCGAACAGTCGCTCTCCACTTTTTCCGGACACATCACGAACATCGTGCGCATCCTCAAACGCATGAATTCGTTCTCTTTGGTGTTGCTGGATGAGCTGGGTGCCGGCACTGATCCGCAGGAAGGCTCGGCGCTGGCGCGCGCTATTCTGGCGCACCTGGTCGATAAGCGCGTGACCAGTCTGGTCGCCACGCACTATCCCGAGTTGAAGGCATTCGCCCACGCCACCCCGGGCGTGGTCAACGCCAGCATGGAATTCGACCTTAAAACCCTCAAGCCGACCTTCCATCTGATGATCGGCCTGCCTGGGCGCTCGAACGCGTTGGCGATCGCCAACCGCCTGGGATTGGACAAGGATCTGATCCAGTCGGCGCGCTCGATGATCGATCCGAGCGAGTTAAAAGCGGATGATTTACTCAATGAAATCCATTATCAACGCGACGCCAGCCGCAAGGCGCGCGGAGCAGCTGACCGCGCCCGTTACGAAGCTGAGCAGTTGCGCCTGCAGTTAGCCCAGCGCCTGGAGAAGATCGAGGATGAACGCCAGGCGGTGTTGGAGAAGGCGCGCGCGGCGCAGGCCCAGGAGGCTGCCGCGCTGCGCGAAGAGTTCGAAACGCTGCGCAAAGAATTGCAGCGCGCGCACCAGCCCTTGGACGCCTTGAAACCCATCCAGGAGCGACTGGAAGGATTGCAGGAAAATCTCGAACAGCCGGTTACGCGTCGAGTGGTGCAATCTGGCGGACCACGCCCGCTGCGGCTGGGGGACAAGGTTTACCTGCGCTCGTTGAAGATGGATGGCACGGTGACGGCGCTGGGTGAGTCAGAGGTCGAGGTCCAGCTTGGCGCGCTGCGCATTCGTGCAAAGTTGAGCGACGTGCAGCGCAGCGGTCAACCGCCGGAAACAGCGCAAACAGCTCCAGCGGCAGCCGCGAAACGCGCAGGCGCGGTTGAAGGAAGAAAACGCCCGGAAATCTTCAGACCTTCTCCCGGCATGGAGCTCGATCTGCGCGGGCAGCGCGCAGAAGATGCGCTGGATGCGCTCGAGCGCTATATCGATTCAGCATACATGGCAGGCATGCCTTTCGTGCGTATTATCCACGGCAAGGGCACCGGAAAGTTGCGCGAAGTGATACGGCAGGCATTGAAGGACCTGGTTTATGTTAAAAGATTCGAGCCGGGAGAGGAAAAAGAGGGCGGCGATGGGGTGACTGTCGCACATCTCAGCAATGAGTAGTCCGTATAAGGGGATTCAGGTATAATAAACGTGCAGCAGCGTCGAACGCCTTTGGCAAGCGGGAGCTGCGCAAATAAAGAGTGTCCCCATCACGGGGGAAGCAGGGTGGAACCGCGGCTGGAACAGTCGTCCCTGCAGCATCGATTGTGCTGCGGGGTTTTTAATCCCCAAGGCAAAGAACTGTCCTTACGGAGGAGCCTTAATGGTTGCTGAAAACATGGTTACGCTGGATAAAATCGTCTCGCTGTGCAAGCGGCGCGGATTTGTCTTTCCGACGTCGGAAATCTACGGGGGGCTGGTCAGCTCCTACGATTACGGTCCGTTAGGGGCTGAATTGCTGCGCACCTTGCGCAACCTATGGTGGGACGAGATGATCACCTTCCGCGAGGACATGATCGGCGTGGATACGCAGATCATGCTCCACCCGCAGACCTGGGTAGCTTCTGGGCACGTCAATGCTTTCAACGATCCACTGGTCGAGGACAGCGTCACCCATAAGCGCTACCGCGCCGACCAGGCCATCACCGCGTGGTTAGAAAAGCATCCTCAGCCGGAGGAAATCAACGTCGATGAGCTCGATCTGGCGCAAATGGGGGCTCTGGTCCGCAGGCTGCATGTTACCAGCCCGGAGGGCAATCCGCTGCTGCCGCCGAAAGCTTACAACATTATGTTCGAGTCGGCCATCGGCGTGGTCGAGGGTGAAAAGTTGCCGGTTTACCTGCGCGGTGAAACCGCTCAGGGCATCTTCACTAATTTCGGGCAGGTGCTGAACGCTTCGCGTCTGCAGCTGCCCTTTGGCATCGGGCAAATCGGCAAGGCATTTCGCAACGAGATGACCTCGGGACAATTCATCTTCCGCACGCTGGAATTCGAGCAGGCTGAGATCGAATATTTCTTCGATCCCGAGACGACCAATTGGCGGGATCTGTTCCAGCAGTGGCAGCAGGTGATGTGGAGTTTTGTGGTCGATACGCTTGGCATCCGCGCCGAGAATCTGCGCTGGCGGCGGCATTCCGATCAGGAACGCAGCCATTACTCGCTGGAAACCTCTGATCTGGATTACCGCTTTCCCTTCGGCTTCAAGGAATTATGGGGCATTGCCTACCGCGCCGATTACGATCTGCGCCAGCAAATGGACCATTCCGGGCGCGACCTTCGCTACACCGATCCACGCTCGGGGCGCAACTTCCTGCCGCATGTGATCGAGCCGTCAGCCGGCATCAACCGCATGCTGCTGATGGCGCTGTGCGACGCCTATTGGGAAGATGAAGCCAACCAGCGGGTGGTGCTGCGCCTCAAGCCGGCTCTGGCGCCCTTTAAAGCAGCCGTCTTCCCGTTGTTGAAGAATAAGCCTGAACTGGTGGAGAAGGCGCGCTCGATTTACCGCGAGCTGTCGCGGCGAATGGCAGTCGCATGGGATGAGCGCGGCAACATCGGCAAACGATATTATGCCCAGGATGAAATCGGCACACCCTTCTGTGTGACAGTGGATTTTCAAACATTAGAATCGGACACAGTCACCGTACGCGACCGCGACAGCCTGGAACAGATTCGCGTGCCGGTGGACGGGCTGCTGGCGCACCTGCAGGGGCGCATTGCATAAGCATCATTCTGACTGCCTGAAATAAATATAAATGAAAAGTCGACAGTGGTCGTCCCCGTACACTGTCGACTTTCGCGGAAGCTCCCTAGCTCATCCGCCTTGGCTTCTACATTATTAACTACTATTATATACCAATCTATATACTATGTGAAGCTTGTTTGGCAGGACTCTAATAGCTTTCTGAGGATTTAATATCGCGAAAATCCTCAATGTGAGGGTGAATGCTCCTCTTCATCACAAGTGAAACTTAACTCGCGCCGGTTTCCAGCAACCTTCCAGTTACCATAAATTGCGCCCAAGCGAGAGCATTGCGCTGACTAATCGAAAAGCATCGAGGAAGTTGAGCTAGTAGTGTCCTGTCATCGCAGCAGCCAGGGATTCTTCCCGAAGGTTTCATTTCCGCATGTTGAGACTGCGCCCTCGCCAGGCAACAGCTCTCTGAGATTGCCCGGTCAACCAATAGACCAGGCCGCTACGAGCTTCACCGTTCCAGGCGGGATGCGAGTTGCGCGGCGCGCCCCTGCGCCAGCTGCAGCGTTTCTCGCGCGGCATCCAGGTTCACTTGCGTCACCGCGCCGAGCATTTGCGCCAGCTCCTCCAACCGCGCTTCGTCCGAAAGCGCCTCGACGCGCGTTGTGGTGCGTCCGCCATCGACGCCCTTGCGCACCGAGAGTTGCTGGTCGCCATAAGCTGCCAATTGCGGCAGATGCGTCACGCACAGCACCTGGTGTTGGCGTCCCAGCGCCCACAATTTCTCCCCAACTACCGCGCCAACCCGACCGCCGATGCCCTGGTCGATCTCGTCAAAGATCAAGGTTGGAATCGAATCAGCCTCGATCAACGTCTTTTTGAGCGCCAGCATCAGGCGTGAAGTTTCGCCGCCGGAGGCAATTTTGACCAGCGGTTTCAGCCCTTCGCCAAGGTTTGGCGCGATCAGGAATTCGACTCGGTCGATGCCGGTCTCGTCGAACGCGCTGCGGCTGCCGTCTGCTAGCAGCAAGCCTTTTTTATCCGGTTGTAGATGAATATCGACCGCAAATTTCGCGCCGGCCATATTCAGGTCGTCAAGTTCCCGTTCAACTGCCGCTGCCAGCGCGACGGAAGCTTGCTTGCGGTGTTGTGAGAGAAGCTCGGCATGCACAGCCAATTTCTCGAGCAGGCCGCTTTCCTGCGCTTCCAATTCGACGATACGCTCGCTGGCATGCGAGATCGTTTCCAATTGCTGGCGGGCAACGCGGGCAAATTCGAGCACAGCCTGGATGCTGCCGCCGTATTTTCGCTTTAATCGCTGGATCAGATCCAGGCGTTCCTCGGCCTGCTCCAGGCGGCGCGGATTGAATTCGATCGAATCGCTGTAAGCGCGCAGATCATGCGCAACCTCAGCCAGAGTATCGCTGGCTGTTCGGGCGCTCTCAGCCAGTCCAGCCTGATCTTTGTCGATGCGGCTCAACGCATCCAGCGCCGCAGCTGCCTGACCAAGCAGGTCGCTGACCGATAGCGCTTCTTCTGAACCCTCATCCAACAGGATCAGCGCCTGCTGGCTGAGCTCCGCCAGGTTTTCAGCGTTAGCCAGGCGAGTGAGCTCCTGGCGCAGCGGTTCTTCCTCATCGGGTTTAAGATTTGCGGACTCGATCTCTCTGGCCTGGTAATCGAGCAAATCGATGCGCCGGGCGGCATCGCGCTCACTCTCACGCAGCGTCCCCAGTTCTTTCTGCACGCGGCGCAGCTCGTGGTAGGTGGTTTGGTATGCGCCAAGCTCGCTCTCTGCGTCGGCAAAATGATCGAGCAGTCGCAAATGCTGGCGCACATTGAGCAGCGAGAGGTGCTCCGACTGCCCGTGGATGTCCACCAAATAAGCGCCAAGGTCGCGCAGCAGGCCAATGTTCACGACCCGCCCGTTCACCCGCGCCAGGCTGCGCCCGTTCGCACGCAGCTCGCGTGCCAGGGTGATCAATTGGGGCTCGTCGAGCAGGCCTTCACCCTCCAATAAGGCATGAATCGCTTCGCGGTTGACCTCCGGTATGGTAAAAACGCCCTCGACATTGGCTCGCTCAGCGCCAGTGCGAATCAGCGTGATATCGGCGCGCTCGCCAAGCAAAGTCATGATCGCATCCAGAATAATGGACTTGCCCGCGCCGGTTTCACCCGTGAAGGTGGTCAGACCGGGTTTAAATGCCAGTTCGAGCTTCTGGATGATCGCGAAATTTTCGATGCGCAGTTCGGTCAGCATACCATTAATCAACGGATCTGGATGCCCGTCAGGCGGTAATACATGGCGCTGCTGCACAGCAGGACATAGGCGCCTGCCCAGATCAAGCCCCATAAGCTGAAGCCGCCGCCGAGCAGCGCTCCAAGAAGATTGACGGCTGGCAGCAGCAACCCGCCAGCGACGGTCGCGATCAACGTGGCGCGCGACAGCCACCAGGATCGCCGGCGGCGAGTGACCCAGCGAATCACCTCAGCGATGACTACCCCCACAATCGGGGCGATGAACAGGGTGAAAAAACCGACAAATGACACCAACAGGCTGCCTATCAGCGCCAGACCGCCCGCGATAAGGATCACAAGCGGATAATCGTACCACTGGGCAGTGTTGAAAATCTTCTGCTGCCCGCGCACGCACTCTTTGCAGCGGTAACCGGTTGGGGTCAGCACCGCGCATTCGGTACAGATTGGCCGATCGCAACGGTTGCAACGCAGCAAGGTTTCACGCTGCGGGTGATTGACGCAAAATTGAGCAGTCGTGGCTGGCTTTTCGATCATGAAAGGTCACCTGCGGTTGGATTTTGTTCCATGTATTCGGTGAGATTTTTATAAAAGTATCCACGGTCGTGGAAGCGCACGAATTTGACCGTATCGTGATTTGACTGGACGCGCACTGTATCGCTATTTTGGATCGGGACAGGCAACTGACCATCGACGCTCATAACCGCCTGGTGGCTGGTATTGACGCTCAAGGTAACCACCGACCCTTCGGCAAGAATCATTGCGCGGTCAACCGAGAGATGCGGCGCGACCGCCACAATGAGAATGTTGCGCATATCGGGCGGCATAATCGGCCCACCCGCCGCCATTGCATAAGCGGTCGAGCCTGTGGCAGTGGCGACAATCAACCCGTCCGCGATGTAGGTCGCCAGCTGGTAGCCATCGACGCAGGCTTTTAGGCGGATTGGCCGCACGTACTGCCCGCGGCAGACAACGACTTCGTTGAGTGCCTTCCAACTGGTCAGGCATTGATCTCCACGCAAGTGCTCGACATTCAGCATCATGCGGGATTCCAGCCGGTAGCGCCCCTCGAAGAGCAGGGGCAGCATCTCCATCCAATGCTCTCGTTTAACTTCGATCAGGAAGCCGAATCTGCCAAGATTGATGCCCAGTATCGGGATGCCAAGAGGACCGCACAGATGTCCTGCGCGCAGCATGGTGCCATCACCGCCGAGGGCAATCAACAGGTCGAATTTCTCATCGGCCAGTCTGCGGTGGAACTGCTCATCAGGCAATGGCGCTTGTAGAATCATTTGAACGCCCTGCTGCTGCAGGTAGATTTTTAGTTTATCCGCTTCTTCCGCAGCCTCGGGCATGAATGGGTGCATAGCGATAGCAATACGGCGCGGAGCGGGTTGAGTTGCATCCATATCGGATATTATACCAGCGCGTCAAGAGACGCCAACAGGCTCATCGGGTGCAAGTTAATTTTCCCCTTAGAGCTTCTCCTCGCAGCCAGAGCGGTATCCACAACGCAGACACCGCGCCTGTTCCTCGTGCGAGCGGTGCAACTCGCGCAGCCGGCAAGCATCGTGCATTTCATCGAGCAATCTTAATAATCCTATTTCAGCCTCGCGGGTGAAATCGACGGCGAAAGATCGATTGCGGTAGCGCAGGATACCGTAAGGCGGTCGTTTGCCAGTATGACGTTCGACCAGCAGGCAGTATGCCAGCAGTTGGTAAATATGCCCCTCATGCGGTTCGGGCGGCGCCCAACCGCTCTTGACCTCCACCGGAATGACTGCCCCATCTTCTTCGACCAGATAATCCGGCTTGCCGGTCAGCATGGTATCCGCGTCAAACAAGGGGCGCTCCGGGGTGCCGATTGGTCTAGGATCAGCATACAGCACCCGCCCGGCAGGCAGCCCGCTGGCGCGCCGCTGGCGTGTACCAAACCAGAGCAGGAAAAGGGCCAGCGCCGCCAGCAGAAATGCAAGGATGAATTCCATGCTGCCTCAGCCAAGCAGACGGCTGGTAAGCGCTATAACTGCCAAAGCTAAGGCAGCCAATAAGAGGATCCAGCCTGCGGCGCGCAGCAAACGCGCAGTAAGCACTCCCCGCCCGTGAGCGCGGTGATACGCGCTGCCTTCGCTCAATTCGATCTCGTTTTCTGAGCGAGCCCCTGACTGCTGATAGCGCCAGGCACGCCTGCAATACAGATAGGCGCTGATCTCAGACGCGCGTATGGCCCTCATCCGGGCTGTCTCCGTCTGGAAGTTGCGCGGCCAGCCGGTTCAGGGCTTGCTGCAGGCGTTCTTCGCGCAGGCTGAGGGTCATGTCGCCGCGGGTGCGTTCAACAATGCCGCGCACCAAATCGGTCTGGCGGCGCAATCCACTGGTAAGCGCATCCGGATAGTCCACAGTGACCAGCAGGTTGTAGATTTCGTCCATCCAGCCCAGCAGCCGTTCTGCTTCCTCAGAGTAACCCTGGCGCAAAATATCCAGGCAGCGCCGGCGCAGCTCGCCGGTAACTTCCGCCAGGCCGTTAAGGTAGGTGGCGTAATCGATATTGAGCGACGCGGGGGTGGGCAGCGGCTCGTTCTTGATGACAGCGTAGGTGATGCTGGCTTCAGCGAATTCCTTGAGCGCATCCTGGGTATAGCCGGCGTAAAAGAGTTGTTGGAACTCCGCCAGCATTTCCCTCAGTGAAACCGCCAATTTGCCCGCCTCTTCGAGGCCTCTGGCAGCTTCCTCCATCTCGCTGCGATGGATAGCCCGGATGGTCTGGGCTGACAGGCGGGTTAGCTGGCGCGCCTGCAGGAGAGCATTGTCTCGCGCCTGGTTGAGGGTTTCGAATACCTGGTGTACCTGTTCGGAAAACTCGCGAAAATTTTCCATTCAATCCTGCTCAGGAGGCTTGGGGGAATCGGGCGGCTGGGCGCGTCGGAACAGATTATCAGCCAGGCCGCTGTCGCCTTTCGGCAGGACGACCTCTCCAAAGGTGCTTTCGTAGCGGGCCAGGTTCTCGGTCAGGGCGCGCAGGAACAGCTTGGTTGCCACCGGCGACATGATCAGTCGCGCCAGCACACGCACCTTAGGATCAGCCGGCAAGATGCGGGTGAAATCCAGGGTGAAGTCGAAGGGCGTGTGGCTGATGCGCGCAGTGTTGGAGTAGATCGGCGCCAGATCCTCAGGCAGCTCCATCTGCAGCCCAGGGAGGGGATGGGGCTGCTGTGTCATGCCAGTTCTCCTGGCTTAGAACGGAATTTCATCGCCCGCGTCGCCCTCAGGCATTTCTTCGCCGCCAAATTCGCCTTCGCCTTCAACGCGGCTTGAGATGAAACGCACGGTCGCTGCATTGATTTCGAAGGATGCGCCCGGCGTACCGTCAGCGCGGTTCCAGATGCGCGGACCGCCCGAATTGGCATCCGCCACCAGCCGGCCTTCTACCAGGACTTTGCTGCCCTTTCGCAGATAGTTGTTGCATGTCTCTGCCAGTTTGCCCCAGGCGCTGACACGAAACCAGACGGTCTCTTTAACCTTTTGACCGGTCGCATTGTTGTACACACGATTCGTCGCCACATTGAAACTGGTCACCGCCTGTCCGGTTGGAGTGTAGCGCATTTCCGGGTCGCGTCCAAGGTTGCCAACAATGATGATGGTGTGATACATATGAACTCCTGTGTCAAAACTCGATTTAGACAGTTGCTCCGGGCATGGCATGTGAGGATAGGGCGCTGTTGGCAAGTATGTAGAGTGATTTCCTCACACGTTGCATCGAAGGTGAACCGCTGATTAGGCTGTTCAAATTACGGTCAATTGCTTCACCTTTATTGTACACGAGAAATGAAATGGTTTGATCACGGAGAAGGAGTTATTTTCACGCCGCTTTTCTCCATCTGCAGCCCATGCCCGAAGCATCCGAATGTACGGCATGTTCAAACCATCGAATTCGCGCGAGACGCACGCCCGCGCCAGACCAATCTCTTGCATAGATTGAACCTTAGGGGCTGGACGTGATGGACGGCATAACGGTCTCGGACGGCAGCGCCAAGGGGTCGATCGCGCGCACACTCAAATCGCTGAAATTTACCGTAAGCGGGGTGTCACCCTTCGCCCGCGCAAAGAAGCCCAGTAAACCGCTCGTCCAAAGCGGATCACGCGCGTCGAACTGCTCGACACCATCGATGAAGAAGCGCATTTGATCGCCGTGCATCCAGACGCCCAGGCGCAGATTCGCCTCAGGTCCCTGTGGAATTTGAGCGCTGTACAGCCAATCCTGCAATAGCACTGCAAATCCATCTTTGACGCGTTCCAGGCGAGTTTCTCCGCTGCAGGTCACCACCCAGCGGTAATAGTTCCACTCGTTAGCAGCGCGTAACAGCAGCCCGTAGCTATCCCCCTCGCGGCACAGGCTGGGATTGACGGTGACCTCCAGGTAAAAATCACCCAACTCAGGCTGGCTGCGCAGGCTGGTCAGATAACCCCTGGCAGCCGCGACCGCCAGAGTAAATTCCTTCCTGCCGTAAGCAGCACTGCCGTTAGCGGTCTTGTATACCGACATTTGCCCGCTCTGGCTGAAATCATCCGTCAGCAACACCTCACTTAATCCAAGTTCAGGAGTAGGGGTTGTCGTTTCAACTCGGGTGGAGACAGGGGTTGGCGTGCCTGTCGCCGGAAACCAGTCAATAGTATCGGTTGGGGCAGGACTGGCAGTGAAACTGGCGGCAGCCAATTCAGGCAGGCCTTCGTCACTTCTTGGCGCGCAGCCAGCCCCTACCAGTAGAATCAGGAGCAGGGCAATGCGCAGAATTTTCACGTGGATACTTCAACCACTTGCGAACGTTCGGGGCCTACAGAAACACGCCTTACCGGCACGCCGCAAAAATCCTCGATCCGGCGAATGTACCCGCGCGCCTCCTCAGGCAAATCCTGCCAGCGTCGAACGCTGGAAATGTCTTGGTCCCAGCCAGCCAGTTCGTCATAGACCGGTTTGAATGGAATCAGATTGGCGGGTCCCATGGGTAGATTTTGGATGGTCCGTCCGGCGTAATTGTATGCAACGCACAATCTCAAATTGGACAGTCCGCTGAGTATGTCCATTTTTGTAACCATCAGTTCGGTCACGCCGTTGACACGCAGAGCGTAACGCAGCAATACGCCGTCCAGCCAGCCGACTCGGCGCGGGCGTCCGGTGGTGGTACCGTACTCGTCCCACGGATTCTTACCTGTCCCGCGCAAGCGTTCAGCAGTTCGTCCAAGCACCTCCGTCGGAAAGGGGCCGGCGCCGACACGGGTTTGGAAGGCTTTTGTCACGCCGATCACCCGCTCCACAGGATGAATACCAATACCCAAACCATTAAAAACAGCCCCGGCAGTGGTTGCTGAACTGGTCACGTATGGGTAGGTGCCGTGATCCAGGTCGAGCAGGGTTCCCTGCGCACCTTCCGCCAATACCCGCAAGCCTTTTTCCAGCGCTTGATGAATATACGAGCCGGTGTCGTCGATGTACGGCAGCAAGTGAGCGGCATAATTGGCGTACTCGCGCGCGACTGTCTTTGCTTCCAAAGGGTCCGCTGCGTAAATATCCACCAGCAGGCGGTTGATTGCATCAACGTGGCGAACCATTTTATGTTGAAATTCTGTAGCGTTGAGCATATCTTCCATGCGCAGACCGTTGCGAGCAGTTTTTTCAGTATATGCAGGGCCAATACCGCGCCCGGTAGTGCCAATCTGCTCCTTGCCACGGTCAATTTCCTGCGCTTGGTCAAGAGCGCGGTGAGCCGGGGTAATTAAATGGGCAGCATGAGAAATACGCAGCCGCGACGGCTCAACGTTCACCCCCGCTGATTGGAGCATTTCAATCTCATGCAGAAAGGTGACCGGATTGAAGACCATCCCATTACCAAGCACGCAAATGGTGTGCGGGTGAATGATTCCGGAAGGGATCAAATGCAGCTTAAATGTGTGGTTTCCTACGGTAACAGTATGCCCGGCATTATCTCCACCGTTGAACCTGGCGACAACATCTGCTTTGGCAGCCAACAGGTCAACGATTCTCCCTTTACCCTCATCCCCCCATTGAGTTCCAATGACAATATCCAGAGGCATGAATCCCTCCTCTCGGGGTTGCACGTTTTTTTTAAGGAAATGCGTCCGCGTATTTTATTATACAACTCTGGGTTGCGCTTCCAATCCATTTACGCGCAGCAGTGATTTCTTAGGTAAAAATTCGGGAAAAATGTCATAGTGAAGGATCATTCCGAGCTTTATAGGCGTATTCCAAAGGATGATATAATCTCGAAAAGGCCCATGGATTCTAAACGAAAATTCTTGTCGTTGCTGGCAGTATCGGCGCTGGCAGTTATGGCGGTTAGCCTGGCTTTACCCGCAAGGGAAAGCCCGCAAGCGCAGGCGTATTACTACACACCGACGCCGGATGCGGACGGCAGGATATTATACGTCATCAAAGAAGGCGACACATGCATCAGCATCTCACTGCTGAATTATGTGGAACTCGACCAACTGCGTATTTTGAACAACCTCAACGCAGATTGTGTACTGATCCCCGGAAATAAGTTGCTGCTTGGCACCGCGGCGGCAGCGCCTACCCAAAGCGGACCCACCGCCACGCCTACCCCGCTGCTGCCCTCGCCAACTCCCTTCAAGGGTACCGGAAAGGTGTGCGTGGTTCTGTTCAACGACCTCAACGGCAATGCCCTGGCTGAAGAAGGGGAAATGCCAATTTCTGACGGCGCTATCAGCCTGACCGACCGCCTTGGAAAAATATCATTGATCGGAAAGACCGGAGCAAGCCTCGAGGAACCCAGCTGTTTTGCTGATCTGCCTGAGGGGGAATACAACATATCCGTGGCTGCGCCTGAAGGCTACAACCCCACCACGCGCATGGATTACACGCTCCCGCTTATGGCCGGCGACACCTCCACGCTGGATTTCGGCGCGCAAGTCAGCTCGAATGCGCAGCCGACGCCAATTGGCGAGGGCGGGCGTTCGCCCTTGCTTGGCCTCCTTGGCGGATTGGTCATACTGGCCGGCATCGGACTGGGAATTTACGCGCGTTTCGTTTCTCGGCGCTGAGCGCTGCTCTTAGCGCAAAAAGAAGGTGGAAGATGCGCCGCGCACCAACACACCCGGCAGGCGCGGGATGCAACTCCTGCCTTTGACCAGTTCGAGAAACGCGCTGGTGACATCCGGCTCGAAGTGCTTTTCATTCTCCGATTGGATGTAATCGATCACCTTGGCCCGCGGCCATGCCCGCCGGTAGGGGCGGTTGGAACTGAGCGCGTCCCACACGTCGACGATCGAAAAAATACGCGCCGAGAGTGGTATTTCCTCGCCTTTCAGATGGCGTGGATAGCCGCTGCCGTCCCATTTTTCGTGATGGCAGTAGGGAATATCGAGAACCTGGCTGAAGTGCGGAATGGGGCGTAACAGCTCGTAGGCGTACAGGGGGTGCTTGCGCATCTCCCGCCATTCTTTTTCATCCAGCGGACCCTTTTTACGCAGAATTTTATCCTCGATGCCGATCTTGCCGATATCGTGCAGCTGGGCGCCGCGTTTAACATGCACAAGATCCGTCGATTCCAGACCAAGTTTTTTGCTCAATTCCACGGTAAGGCCGATTACACGGTGAGTATGCCCCTCGGTGATCGAATCGCGCAGGAGTAATGCGCGCGTCCACCCTTCGATGGTGGCTTCGTAGGTCTGCGCCAGATCATGGCTGGTCTGCTCGAGATTTTGAGATAGGCGGATATTTTGCACAGCAATGGCGGCGGTATTGCTGATCAGGGTCAGCAGGGAAGCGTCCGGCCGCTGAAACCGGTCTGGCTTGCAGCTGTACGCCTGGATCATGCCGATCAATTCGCCCTTAGCGACCATCGGCGCGTAGATGCCAGAGCTGGCGGGTTTTCCGATTTGAGTAACCGGCAGGCTTAAGGCCGGGTTGAGTAGGCGCTGCCGCAAGTCATTGACGATCACAACACGGCGGGTACGCAGGGCCTGACGCTGCAGGTCATTAATGGAACTGGGACAAGGCTGCTTTCTGAACAAGTCAGAGTCGATTTGCTGATTATCGTGGCTGGCGTAAACTACACGCAATCGCTGGTGATCCTCATCGATCAGAGAGATAAAAACCGAGCAAATGTCCGGCAGCATCTGAAAAATGGATCCACTCAGCCGGCGATAAACTTCGTCTATCTCGACAGTGTCAGCCAGACTGCGCCCGATATCTCCGGCGATAGCCAGCTGGGAATCTGTGCTGTCTGCGATAGAAGATCCCTCGGTTGGATTTTCGGCAAGGAAGGTGAGCAACACGCAATCGCGCCCGCCGTATTCGATCAGCTCAGCGTGGACCGATCCTCGCAGCCATTGATGGGCTGTCTGGAAGGTAATTTCCAAGTGGTCGATTGGCTGTCCACGCTCGAGGCTCGCCAGAATGCCTGCCAGGCTGACCTCATCCAGGCCGGCAGGCAGATCCTGGTTGCGCCGGTCTATGATTTCAGCCCGGTCAAAGCCGGTCAACTCGGCAAAACGGTCGTTGATATCCAGATAGGTGTGCTGATTGCGGTCAAGAATGCAGATGGCAACCGGCAGCGTGTGCACAAACTGGCGCAGCACCTGCTGCGATTTTTGCAGCGCTTCCTCAAAGTAGGTGTGAGTGTGCGCTAGCGGTCTTTTTTTGCGGTAATAGATGGTTCGATTCATGGACGCCTATAAAGTCAACAGGGAAGCCGGCCTGGTTGGTATTTGCATGCCCTGATCTCTGATGTTGCAATTGTGATGCCAGACAGGTCGTATTGTCTCCTGACATCCTGAAGAGCAGTTTCGGGCGGGTAGGAACCCGCCCATACGGTCAAACAAACAACAGCACAAGAGATCGGCTGTATTACTTCCCCTCCAGGCAGCGGGCAGGGATAGGGTTTAAATCTGCAGGGGCAGTCCTCATGCCCTTCCCTTCTCCCATAAAAAACGTAGGAGAAGGGCGCCTTGTTTGCACAGAGAAAACTCCCTCTCCTCTTAGGAGCGGGCTGGGGTGAGGTTCAATAAGCAAGCCCGCAGAGGATCGTATAACTTATTACGCAACCAGCAGTCTGCTTTGCTCCACCCTTAATCGCGGGCTGATCAGCCTCGCATTCTCCTCGATCTGCCGCAATTGAGCCTCGACCGCCTCTGCCGGCACTCCCGGCGGGGCATACGCCACATATAACACATGCCGGGTTTCAGCGGTGATCAGCGAGCGGTTATCCTGCCCATACAGGATCGTGCAGCACGCGCCGAGGCGGTCGCGCATGACCATATCGCCTGCGCGGATTGCTTTGATTTCGCCGCTCATGGTCGTCATTACCTCGCCGCTGCGCGTCACATCGATGATCACCGGCGATTCCAGCTTTGCCGCATCATGCCCGGCAGTCAACACCAGTGTATCCACCTCGGCAGTGAAATTTGCGTCCACCAGCGGCGACACATCCGGCAGGCTCTTATGCCTCAACACAATCGATTCCAACTGCAGCAGCACGTGGTAGGTTTTATCGAAGCGCTTATAGTATTGGTCGTAAGCGGCCATCACGGGCAGCGCTAAGAAATCCTTCCGGCTGAAGCCTGCGTACATTTTTCTTAGCCGCTCTTCGGTTTCGCGTTTGCGTTGATTGAGCGGCGGGCTGGGCAGTTTGTTCTCCACGTCCATCAGCTCCAGCAATCCAATCGCTGACCCGGGATGGGCGGCGCTCCATTCCACAGTGCTTGTAATTCTCATCACAGGATCACCCCTGGATTAAGTTGACAGGATTTCGATCTCGCCGCAATGAGCCGTATCGTAACCGCCCATCCCGGCAATGGCCGCTTTGACCTGGGGGATCACTAACCATTCCAAAAGCGCCTGGACGGCAGGATGCTCCAACATGGATGCCAACAGAACGAGATGATAGGTTTCCTGAGTGAGCAGGATAAAATCCAGCCCATAGACCCGCGCAGAAGTTTCCAGGCCAAAACCGGCGTTAGCCTTTCCCTCGGCGACCGCGCGAGCTACCTCAGAATGGCTGAGCTTTTCTATCTCATAACCGGCGATCTCTTCGTGTGGTATGCCAAGCCTTTTCAAAGCCCCGTCCAGCCAGACACGCGTGCCCGAGCCCGGTTGCCGGTTGACGAAGCGCACGTCGCTGCGCGCCAGATCGATCAAATGATGGATGCCAAGAGGATTGCCCGCGCCAAGGATCAATCCCAGGCGGCGTTCAGCGAAATGTACCAGCGCAATTCGCTTACCCGGCAGGATACGCCGAACATAAGGCGCATTGTAGCTGCTGCTTTCCTCATCCCAGAGATGGCAGCCGGCTATGTCGCAGCGGCCTTCAGCCAGCGCGATCAACCCGCCCAGGCTCCCGCTGAAAGCCAGCTCGATGGCGTACTGCGGCCGCTGCTGGTGGAAATGCTCAGCAACCCAGGTCAGGGCCGGATCATGGCTGCCGTTGAAGCGCAGCCGGTCATGGCTAACTGGCCTGGGCTCGGCCGGCAAGCTGCGCCAGCGGTCCAGCGCGGTGCGCACGGCTGTTTCGATTTCTTCTGGTTCATATCCGGATGAGATGGCTTCCAATAAAAATGCCTCGGCGCGGTGAACCAGCTCGGCACGCCGCAGAGGTGTTTCTTCGCGCGTGGATAAGGCGCCTGTCACATGGGTGCCCTGACCGGGCCGGCTGGTGACCAGCCCCTGGCGGGCAAGCTCGCGGTAGGCGCGCTGGATTGTCCCGGGCGTGCAGCCCCAACGGGAGGTCATGGCGCGCAGCGAGGGCAGCCGTTCACCGGGCTTGATTCTTTCCGCCAGAATATCCTGGCGCAACGCTTCGGCAATCTGCTGGTATAGGTATGGAGAGTCCATTAGCAAATCCCTTTCAGGGCGTTACCGGCACCAGCCAGTAGCCCTCATCGTCGCCCTCAGCCGTCCATCCTTCCAGGCCGGTCTCATCGGCGCGTACCCGCCACCAGACCCAGCCGGAGGAGCAGCCCGGCCCTTCGAGCACAGCCACCTCCTCGCCTGGTTCGATGTATCCAAGCACCTTGCCGTTGAGCGAAGGCTGGCTGCGCACGCGGTTGGCCAGCGGCGGATCTTCACTGACCCTGGCTTTTTCGCCCACCTGCAGGCGGGAGAGGTAGACGGCGTCCATGCAGGCCTGCCATGGGCTGCTATCGGGGGTTGCGGTTTCAATGATCGCGGCGGTCGTTTCCATGACTGGCGGCTGGCTGGTCAGGGTTGGCTCAGGAGTGGCGCTTGGTTGGAGCAAGGTGGGGATGACGATCAACGGCTGCGTGAAAGCCGGCGCTGTGGCAGTGAGTGTTTTCCGCAGCAGCAGCACAGCCATCACCGCGCCGAAGCAGAGCACCACGACGCCGGCGGCCGCGCCGGCAATGATCCAGGGATTCCAGCGGCGCGCCGGTAAAGCTGGCTCGTTTTCGAGCGGATAAACCGGCATGCCGCTTTCCGGACAATAGATGGTTTCTTGCGGATGCTCCTTGCCGCAATGCGGGCAGCGGATTGTCCCCTCAGAGCTCATAACACACCGTCCTGTGGAATGCAAAGATATATCGATTATATATAAATTTTAAGAGCTTTACCTGTGGTGCGCCTGGCTGACTTATAGGTATAATTCGATCCATATTCGAACCTGGAAAATGGATATCACACGAGAAAAAATGATCACTGACAAGCTGTTTGGAGTCATTGCATGCATGGATGATGATATCCACATCGCGGGGATAAAATTTGGCTTTATCGCCTCCCTGGTTGTGCAGATGGAAAAGGGTGATCAAGGATTATTTCCGGATTCGATCAGATGTCTTATCGAAGATAACAGGGCGGTCATATTCAAAAGTATCCAAAAAGCAGCGGCTAAGTGTACCCTTGGGCTTGGTTCTACCAGCCACGTGGGATGCGGCGGGGCAGCCTTGCAGGAGATCAACGATCAAACAGAACTCGACGATCTTACGAAAATTCAATCTGAACGATATGGGATAAATTATTACGGTCGTTTATCGGACGCATTAAAACCTCAACCGCTTGACTACAATCCCAGGGTTTGGGGTTATATAGCCAGATCGGAAGCCGTCACCACCCATGAAAATGTCGCGTATATCGATATCAGCGTGGGAGGGGGCATTACGGATGGTGAAAAAAACAACCGGTATCAATACAGAGGGAAAAAAGCCTTCGAGTTAAGCGCGGACTGGATAGCCTGCGCCCTGGATGAA
The DNA here is from genome assembly GCA_034678305.1 of Bellilinea sp. GTDB lineage: Bacteria > Chloroflexota > Anaerolineae > Anaerolineales > Anaerolineaceae > Bellilinea. The sequence continues at coordinate 12,568 of JAXDCA010000024.1, read as the reverse complement.
GGCATGCTGGAGGAAGAAATCCTGGCAATATTGATGACGGAAATTAATATTGCGAAAGCAATCATTCTAAAAGGGAAAAATCAATTCAGGGGGTGTGAAATATTCGATGCGGGCAGACTGGGAAACGACGACAACGAAACCGTTAGAAATGTCCAGGTTGCCAAAAAGCTCCTTGAGAAGCTCACCAATTAACGCTGGCTAACCTCGCATTTCGCCATAGGCCGTAATTGGCAAAGTACAGCAGCGGCGCAATCGTTATTGATGTCCACTTCCACAGCGCCGCTGCTATCTCCCAGGGTTAATGCCAAATAAGCGGTAAGAAGAGCTTCGGAAATTCGACAAACACCCGCAAGGAAAGCTCCTCCTCGACCTCCGCATTGCCCCACGAAGTTGCCATGAGTTTAAGCTCGACCTGCTCGCCCTCGGCGGCGCTAGCCGGGATGGTCGCGTTAACCTGGATTACGCCCGTCTCGCCAGGATTTAACCTCGCTGGATTGCCCAAGATTTCGGCCAACCAATGACTCGGTTGAGACAGCTTAAGCGTGAAAGTGTCTTGTTCCGCGCCGGTATTGCTCACTTCAACTTGAAAACTGACTGTTTTACCCGGGAAGCCGCTTAGCCGCGGTTGCATGCAATTCAGGCTCAGGCGGTAGGGGCTGGCGCGGGTTTCGATCAGCGCTGCGGTTTGGATGGATGGATTGTTTTTATCAACAGCGGATAGCATTGCCCGGTCAGTATCGCCCGGCTCAGCATCAGCGGGGATGGTCACGCTTACTTCTATTTCCTCGCTTTGATCAGGGCTCAGCGTTAGCGTTTCGGGAGTCACATCGGTTGTCCAATCGTCCCTGTCGATTGATAGATTTAATGCGCGCGATTCTAATTCATGGTTCGTGATCCATAACGAGTGTACGACTGTCGCTCCAGCCAACCCGATGACCCGCGAGGACGCGGGTTGGATGGACACGCGCGGGTACTGGCAGCTCGTCACCGCCACATCGTCGATGTACCAGCCCTCGCCTTCCAGTGGTAAATCGTCTGTGCCCAACCGCCAGCGCAGGTTGATGGTCTCACCCGCGAATGGGTCCAGCAGCGCGACCACGCGCTCCCAATCGCGGGTTCCGCACCAGGCGCGCTGGTTGCCGAGCGGATTAGCATGATCGCTGCTGATCAGATCGTCGTATGGCGTGCTGAGCAGGTATTCCTCTGGGACGGGATCCCAGTGAGCGCCGCCGTCGAGCGATATCTCGAGCAGCCCGCCGTCTTTGCATTCGAGCAGGCTTTCGAACTCATGCTTGCTATAGAAACTCAACTCGATGGGCGCCTGCTCCAATCCAGGCAGCGGGATGAGTGGGGAAATCAGGCTCTTATAGTTGGTAATAGAATTTTGGCTTTCAGCAAAGCAGGATGTTCCCGAGTTGTACCCGTACGCCTGGGATAATTCCCAACCATCCGAATAATAGGGGTGACACAATATGGGGGGTTCGGATTCAAAGTCATCATTGAATATCGTCTTTCGGACGCCGCCGGCGGCGCACTGTCCCGGCTCAGCGCGGGTGGTAAACGTTGAGGGCAGGCTGTTTTCCTCGCCACAGGCGTTGACCGCACGCACCCGCCACCAATATGTTGTGCCCGATAACAAATCTTGGCTCGGAGTGTAGGGCGGCCCGAGTAGATCTCTTTCGACAAGGACGATATCTTGTTCATCAAAGAGGGGACCTGTAGCTATCTCGATATCGTAATTGAGCGCGTCGGGAGAGGTCTCCCAGGTAAATACCGGACGCAGGGGCGCGTTCGGTGAATAAGGGATGGGCAGGAGCAACATGACAGGCTGCGGGATTTGTTCATGCACAGAGAAGAGCACTTCTGTCTGGCGAATCAGGCTCTCAACCCGCCCTTGAACAGTGATGAGATAGTCGTCTGGCGGAGCGCCGCCAGCAGTGATGGTCATGGACGCTGAATTAACTTCCGGCGAGATATACTCCGGATCGAACGTAACGCTCAGCCCCGCGGGCAGACCACTTACATCAAGAAACACAGGCTCATCAAACCCATATTTTCTCTGAAGCTGGATCGAAGAATGATCATTCCCATTTTTACACACGCCGGTGTGGGCAGGCGCCGGATTCAGCGAAAAATCAGGGGATCTTGGTTCAAGCAGAATCTGCAGGGAGGGGTCGCCATAGAGTTGGAAGGGTTCAATAAACGTGCATTTAACATTGGATTTGCAATCTCTAAAAGATCCTACAGCCTTCACCCCTTCAACGAACGCCTGCCCGATGCTGACAGGCTTATCGTCAATGGAAAACAATTTATCAAAGAAACCCTCTTCAAATATTGCGTTTGTTTCGATATCCGAGTCAGATGACGTGCCTATGAATGCCAGCGCGCCAGCGCCCACCTGCGTCACCCAGCTGTCGCCCATCGATTCGATCAAAAAATCAGCCCCATCATGCGAGGTCAAACCAAGGACCAATGGTATGGGCGGACTGCTCAATTGGCGCACGTCCTCTTGTGTAAATTCGGGGCTTTTCCAATCTTTCCACCCTCTACTAAGTCCATTGTAAACAGCCAGCATCCGCCCGCTGTTCAACGCGGTGATGACTTGATCGCGGTTGGCTTCATATTTCTTTGCATACAACTTGTCACCGCCCTCCGCCTGCGCAGGTGGAAAATCGCCGCTGAATCCAGCTGTCCTGGTGTGATTTTCAATGACACGATTGTGCCCCTCTTCGGCATCCTTCGCTAAATAATCTTCACCCGCAGCAATAAAAGAAGCCTTTTTTGCCCAGTCTTCTTGTCCGCTGGCCTGCTCATAAGCCAGCATTTTATCGATCCAATTGCCAAGGTCAAACACATTGCGGACAGGCACGCGTCCATAGTAGATTTCAGGTATTGAATCTGGGCGAATACTCAAATCGCCGTAATACACATCTGTCTGGGTGATAGATTCGGAGTCCCAGGTGGGGATGAAATTAACATCCCCAACCAGCAGGAGGTAATCGATTGGATTCACCTCATTCAGGTCTTTGATGTATGCATGGATCCCGCCAGCCGTATCAGCGGGAATCTCCTTCAGTGTGACCAGGGTCACAAAAAATCCCTGCGACTGTTTGAGGTCAATATATTCATCCAGGTGGCTGGCGAATAAATCCGTGGTGATGATCAAGAAATGCTGGAGGATAGACCCCTGCGCGGTCCTCGCGGAGGGTGAGGCGGCTGCGCCCGGCGCAATCACGAGCGCAAAGATGGCGAAGGCGAGCAGCCAGCGCTGCAAGGCGGAAAATGTAGTCATCCTGGGATCCTCCCCTGTGAATTGCTGGGCAGCGGCGAGGCGACAATGTGGGTTTCCCGGTGGAGTTATTCTAGCATGGCTGGCAAGAATGAAGAGGTAAAATGATGAGGGAATTCTCATGGACAGCAATTTGGTAGGGCTGTCTGCGTTTCCATCCCAATCTGGCAATGGGTAGGGGCAAGTTCCACCAACAATGAACATTGGAGGCCTTCGGTCTTATGCCGCGCGCGGTCTTGAGACCGGCGCGATCACGTTAACTAGCCAAAAGGCAACGGGCAGGGACGAGCCCTGCCCCTGTGCACATCGTCGCCGCCCAACACGCCTGCAAGTACCGCAAGAATCGGGTGGAAATCCGGCGCTTCTATCCCTATAATTCCGGGTAGATCTGTGATACAAAGAGGTGCAAGGATGGAAACGTCCATGACTTTAACCGCCATCTCCCCGCAGCAGGCCGCCGACGATTACGCCCGCATCGAGCAGGCCATCCGCTACCTGGAGGCGCGCTTTCGCCAGCAACCCGAACTGGGTCAGGTGGCTGCCAGCGTCGGGCTGAGCGAGTACCACTTCCAACGCCTGTTCACCCGCTGGGTGGGCATCTCTCCCAAGCGTTTTCTGCAATACCTGACCAAGGAATACGCCAAGCAGCTGCTGCGCCAGCCGGTCGATCTACTGGAAGCCAGCTACGCCAGCGGGCTTTCCGGTCCCGGGCGCTTGCACGACCTGTTCGTCGTCACCGAGGCGGTCACCCCGGGCGAGTATAAACATCAAGGCGAGAGTTTGGAAATCCGCTATGGATTTCACCCCACGCCATTCGGCGAGTGCCTGCTGGCAATCACTGCGCGCGGCATTTGCCACCTGGGTTTCATCCAGGCTGGCGGACGTGATGAGGCGCTGGCGCAATTGCGCGCCGCCTGGTCCGGCGCCGCGCTGAGCGAGGATGCGCAAGGGGTGTTCCCGTATGTTCAGCAGATTTTCTACCCGTCTGGCGGGCGCTGGCAGGCGCTTCCGCTGCTGCTGCGCGGCACCAATTTCCAGATCAAGGTCTGGGAGGCGCTGCTGCGCATCCCCAGCGGATTGCTGGTCACTTATGAGAATGTCGCCGCGGCGATTGGCATGCCCTCCGCGGCGCGGGCAGTAGGGCAGGCGGTCGGGCGCAACCCATTGGCGGTGATCATCCCCTGCCACCGCGTCATCCGCAAAGACGGTGAGATGGGTTCCTATCGCTACGGCAGCGCGCGTAAAAAAGCGCTGCTCGGCTGGGAATTTGCCCGCCGCGATTCTGGCGCATTGGTGATAGAATAAACCGTTCCAGGTTAACCTAGCGGGCGGATTTTCCCGCTCGGCATTAGCCTTAATCTCCATTTGTTAAAACATGAATCGCATGACAGCAGGGACACAGAAAACCGCCAGCGCCGGGGCGATCTGGGCTGGCATGATCAGCATCTATCTCGTCTGGGGATCGACCTACCTGGCGATCATGTTTGCTGTGGATACGATCCCGCCCTTTATCATGGCCGGCGCGCGCCATCTGTCCGCCGGCCTGATCCTCTACCTGTGGCGGCGGCTGGCTGGCGATCCGCGCCCTAGCCGCGTGCACTGGCGCTCGGCGGCAGTGGTCGGCATTCTGCTGCTGACCGGCGGCAACGGTCTGGTCTCCTGGGCCGAGCAGGTGGTGCCATCCAGCATCGCGGCGCTGCTGGTTGGCTCGGTGCCTCTGTGGATCATGTTTTTCGAGATCCTGCGCGGTTTCCTGTCTCATAAAGCCACGCATCCTTCCTGGATTGCCATTGTCGGCATCCTGATTGGCTTCGGCGGGATCGTGCTGCTGGTTGGACCCTGGCAAGTGAAGGGGGATCTCGTGAGCGTGGACATCATCGGCGCAGGCGCATTGCTGCTGGCCTCGCTGTTATGGGCTGCCGGCTCGCTATACAGCCGCACAGCAAAGCTGCCGGATTCTCCCCTGATGGGCACAGCGCTGGAGTCGCTGGTGGGCGGCGCGGCCTGCATGCTGGTCGCCAGCCTGGCCGGCGAGTGGGGCTCCCTGGAACTCAGCGCGGTCAGCGGACGCTCACTGCTCGGTTTGCTCTACCTGATCGTGTTCGGGTCGCTTGTCGGCTTTGCCTCCTATACCTGGCTGCTGCGCTCCGCGCCTGTCACCTTAGTTTCGACCTACGCCTATGTCAATCCAGTGGTGGCCATATTCCTTGGCGCGCTGTTAGCCGGCGAGCCGCTCACCTCGCGGGTGGTTATCGCCGCGATGGTCATCCTTGGTTCAGTGGCGCTGATCACGCGCACGCCATCCGTACGGCGCAGAGTGAAGCCATTGCATCCGCAGCCTGCACCGGCTGAAACGAGCGATTATCCGGAATAACAACTGGCAGTTTGTGATGTTTGGCACCATTGACAGTACAACCTGGCGAGAATATACTTTAGCTAACTGAAATCAGAAGCCTTCGGGGCAGGGTGCGGGAGCGTGCTCTCCCAATTCCCGATCGGTGGTGATAACCCACGAGCGTGAATCGCGCAGGATCCGGTGGAACTCCGGGGTCGACGGTAAAGTCCGGAAGAAAGAAGGCCAAGCCAGCCGCTGATTTAGATTGGCTCGCACCTGCCCCGAAAAGAACGCATTTTCGGGTTTTTTGTTTCTATGGACGAACCAGGGCGAAAGATCTTCTCTCAAAATAATAAGCCAGCGCTGGCGTCTTCCGGGCAAGGACGCGCGGAACAACTGGCGCTGCGTTTACGTTTCTGGCTTACGCCCATCTCGCTGCTGCTGGTGATTGTCATCTGGGCCTGGATCGTTCGGGCAGCCGATCTGCCGGCCTTCACTCTGCCGGCGCCGTCGCAGGTAGCGAACCGGCTGGTCCAGACTGTGCGCGACGGCACCCTGTTGCGCCACACAAGCTTCACCCTGTTGGAGGTCCTGCTGGGACTGTTCGCCGGCACGCTGCTGGCGACTTTCTTCGGCTACTGGATCGCGAAATCAAGCGCTTTCGAGAAGCTGATAGAGCCTTATCTAGTCGCCAGCCAGGCCATCCCAATCGTGGCGATTGCGCCGCTGCTGGTAATCTGGTTTGGACCTGGCATGTTCTCCAAGGTGCTGATCTGCAGCCTGATCGTCTTCTTCCCGGTACTGATCAATACCGTGGTGGGGCTGCGTGCTGTGCCTGAAGATTTACGCATGCTGATGCGCTCGCTGCGCGCGACCCCGTTGCAGAACCTGAAATACCTGGAAATCCCGGCGGCGCTGCCAGTCTTTCTCGGCGGGCTGCGCATCGGCGCGACGCTCTCGGTGATCGGCGCGGTGGTCGGCGAGTTGGTCGGTTCTAACCGCGGGCTGGGCTTCCTGGTCAACATTGGGCGCGGACAGTACGACACCGCGCTGGTCTTTGTGGCAGTCTTTACGTTAGTCACGCTGGCGCTGGCGCTGTATCTGCTGGTCACGCTGGTCGAACGCCGTTTGCTCTCCTGGCAAACAGCTCCAAGCAAACAAAACGGGATTTCCGTGAACAATAAACGAGGTTAACATGGCACCCAAACAAGTAATTTTCTACATAATCATTCTGGCTGTGCTGCTGTCGGCATGTACCGCCCAACCCCCGGTTGATACTCCAACAGCAGCATTGACGCCTGTGCGGCTGCCCGTCGGCTACATTCCCAATATCCAATTTGCGCCGCTGTATGTGGCCATTGAGAAAGGCTATTTTAAGGAAGAAGGCCTTGAGGTGACCATCGATTACAGCATGGAGAACGACAACGCCGTCCTGGTCGGCGCGGATGAACTGCAATTTGCCATCGTTTCTGGCGAGCAGGTGCTGCTGGCGCGCGCTCAGGGTCTGCCAATCGTATACGTAACCTGCTGGTACCGTGATTTCCCGGTCGGGATCGTTTCGATGGCCTCCGAGGGGATCAAAACACCGCGGGATCTGCGCGGCAAGAAGATCGGCACGCCAGTGTTGTTCGGCGCCAGCTACATCGGCCTGGAAGCGATCCTGGCGGCTGGCGGGCTGACTGATCAGGATGTTACCCTGGATGTCATTGGCTTTACCCAGGCGGATGCGCTGGCCTCCGAGAAAGAGCAGGCTGTGGTGGTCTATGTGACTAACGAGCCAGTGCAGCTGCGCAGCCAGGGTTACGATGTGAATGTAATGCGTGTCGCGGATTATCTCCAACTGGTCGCCAACGGCCTGATCACCAACGAAAAGACGATCGAAGACAATCCCGAGCTGGTCAGACGCATGGTGAAGGCGATGTTGCGCGGTATTCAGGACACGGTTGCTGATCCGCAGGGCGCGTTCGAGGTTTCGAAGAAATACGTCGAAAATTTGGCGCAGGCTGACCAGGAGACGCAGATGCAGGTACTGAATACTTCCATCGAGCTATACCAGCAGGAACCCTGGGGCACCTCCGATCCGCAGGCCTGGGAGAATATGCAACAGGTGCTGCTCGATATGGGCTTGATGCGCACGCCGCTGGATTTGAGCGAGGCGTATAGCAACGCTTTCTTACCGGAGGAATAGTGGCATCCAACGGACAGCCTGCGGCGCTCCAGGTCACAAACCTGACCGTCACCTTCCCCAGCGAGGACGGCGGGCTGCAGGCTGTCCAGGATTTAACCTTCGCGGTACGCGCCGAGGAGTTTGTTTGCATTCTCGGTCCCTCGGGGAGCGGCAAGAGCACTCTGCTGCGCGTGCTTTCAGGGCTGCTTGCGCCTACCAGCGGCGAGGTACATTTCATTGGAGACCGCGAACCGCGCATCGGCTACGTTTTTCAGCAGGCAAATTTGATGCCCTGGCGCTCAGCGATCGAAAACATCACCCTGCCGCTGGAAATGCAGGGAATCCCTGTGGAAGATGCTCGCCGGCAGGCGCAGGAATTGATCGAATTGACTGGTCTTTCCGGCTTCGAGGAGACCTGGCCGCGCGATCTTTCGGGCGGCATGGCCCAGCGGGTGGCTATCGCCCGCGCGCTGATACAGAACCCGGACCTGCTGCTGCTGGATGAGCCTTTCGGCGCGCTCGACGCGTTGACCCGCGAGCGCATGGGGGCCGAGCTGCTGGAACTGTGGCAGGCCAAGCGTAAAACAGTGCTAATGGTGACCCACTCCATTTCGGAGGCGCTGCTGCTTTCCGACCGGGTGCTGGTCTTTACGCAGCGCCCCGGCCGGCTGGCGCTGGACTACACGGTGAGGCTGCCACGCCCGCGCAAAGACGAGATGCGCTATACCGCCGAATTCGCGGACATGTCACGGGAATTGAAGGGGGCAATCGAATAAAGGTGCCACGTGTCAGTTGTCAGGAATCAAGGTTCTCTGGTATTCTGGTATTCTTGTGTTCCGGTGCCCTAGTGCTCTCGTAACTTATTATCATTTTGCTGCACAAAGATACCCTGCTCCCCTGCGTGGGAGCAGGCCAGCGATGAGGCTAAATCGACGCATCACAACCGAATTCTAAGAAGAGCGTCGAGCATAGATGCGCGCTCGGTCTAGAGACCAGCGCGACCAAGAAGCTGATTTTCGTAATATGAATGTAAACCAAGATCATGATAATCTGCACTGGATCATCTGATCAAAACGCAGTATTTTATCTTTGGATGAATTGCCTCGAAGCATAACCTCTAAGGTTGATGCGACCATATCCCAGCCAATACTCAACATCGATGGAGAAACATGCGCAGCGAACAAGAAATGCTCGACCTCATCATCAACACCGCCCGGGACGACGAACGCATCCGCGCAGCGATCCTCAACGGCTCGCGGGCCAATCCCAACGTGCCGCGGGATTTCTTTCAGGATTTTGACGTTGTTTATCTCGTAAAAGACATTGCTCCGTTCAAACACAATCTCGAGTGGATCAAGCGTTTTGGCGAGCTTATGATTCTGCAATTGCCCGATAATATGGTCGATCCGCCGCCAGTTAACAACGGCTTCTATACTTACCTGATGCAATTTATCGATGGCAACCGCATCGATCTGGGCATTTTCCCCCTTTCGATGCTCGACGAAGTTGTCAAAGACAGCCTGAGTGTGCTGCTCCTGGATAAGGACGGAATGTTCCCGCAATTCCCACTGGCGAACGAGAGCGGCTATCTTCCCAGCCTGCCGACCGCCAAAGACTTCGAGGACTGCTGCAATGAATTCTGGTGGGTCTCCGCCTATGTTGCCAAGGGTTTGTGGAGGGAAGAAATTCTCTATGCAAAGCGTATGTATGATCAATGCACGCGCGATCAGTTGACGAAAATGCTGAGGTGGTATATAGGCGTAGAAACTGGCTTTGCGATCAATCCCGGAAAATTGGGGAAGTACTTCCAACGATTTTTAGATCCTGACTTGTGGAAAATGCTGCTCAAAACCTACGCGGATGGCAGCTATGAAAACACCTGGGACGGATTGTTCACGATGTGCGACCTGTTTCGCATCATTGCTGTTCGGGTCGCAGACCATTTTGGCTACATTTACAATCAAGGGGATGACAGGAACATGACTGCCCACCTGCGGCACGTCCGCGCGTTGCCGCGGGACGCGCAGGAGATGTACTAAAGATGTGTCACGAACAAAAGCGCTTTCCTCCCTTCTCCCGCGCACGTGGGAGAAGGGCTGGGGATGAGGGTAAATATGCAGTGGGTCAGGTGTCACGTTTTATGTGCCATAAATACCCTCCGCCCTGTAGTTGGATGCAACAGATAATCCGCAAATAACGGCTAGTTGAATCCGCTCGCTACGCCCGTAGACGCAAAAACCGCGAGTTCGGAATGCACCCCGCAAGCTACCATCCGTGCTGCCTTGAACCCTCCCGGTAACGGCAGAATTCGCATTTTTCGCCTGGCTCGGGCGGTTCAGGCTGCTCGAGCACGGCCACTATCCGGCCAAGGAAGTCGAAGAAACCGGCGTCATTGCGCGGCACGCATTGCCAGGTCGGCGCGCTGAGCAGCGACACCTGCCCTTCAGCTGTCATGTCCATCGAGCGCGGGGTGATCGAGAGCAGCCCAAGCAAGGAAATGGGCGCCAGCCCGAATTTGCCCGGGGCAGGGAATTCCAGCGCCAGGGCATAGGCATGCAGCTGGCGGCTGTAGAATTCGACGTGCGACGGTTTGGGATCGGACGTTTTGAAATCTATCACGCCGTAAGAGCCATCGTCGAAGGCTATGACCGAATCGTATCGGCCGCTAAAGTAGCAGCGCGCCTGGCAGCCGGGGAGTTCGATCAATCCGGATTCGACCGATCTTGTCTCCATCAATATCCGCCCAGGCGGCAGAGATGAGTCGATGGCGCTGGTCGGCTGGCCGGCATAATAGCCCTTCATTGCCCGATCGATGGCACCGAAGATGGAAGGGAAGGGCGCGGACGGCCGCTTGATGTTGTAAACGTGCTTGAGATAGAAACAACGCGGGCATTCGTCCCATAAGAAAGTCAATTCAGATGGGCTGAATTTATATTTTTTAAGCATGGCATGTCCTCCTCTTGCTATGATTATAGCTGACTTACTGACGCGAGTTCCCATATCGAGCGCCAGAGTCCTGTTTGATTACGGCATACCTGGCATATAATTAAACCAACCCCACCAACCGGCGGATAACATCAGGCGGAATGGAGAATAACATGCTGCTGTGCATTGATATTGGCAACTCCAACATAAAAATTGGGCTGTTCGAGGGCGAACAGATGCGCGCCTTCTGGCGTATCTCGACCGACTACGAGAAATTAGCTGACGAATATGCCGTGCTGATTCTCAACCTGTTCGATACCGGCGGTTTGCAGAAGAAAGAAATAACGGGCTGCGCCATTTCCTCGGTTGTGCCGTCGCTGACCGAGGTGTTTACCGGACTTGCTGAACATTATTTTGGCGTATCTCCGCTTGTCCTCACCGCGGAGGTGGTCACTGGGATGAAGATCAAAACCGACCGTCCTGACGAGGTCGGGCCGGATCTGATCGCCAATGCGCTTGGCGCGCGCAAACTATACGGCACGCCGGTGATCGTCGTCGCGTTTGGCACGGCTACTACATTTGTGGCGGTTTCGGCGGCAGGCGATTTGGAGGGAGTGGCTATTTCGCCGGGTATCCTGTCCAGCACCGAATCACTCTTTCGTTCCACGTCGATGCTGCCGCGCCTGGCACTGGCGCACCCTAAAACCTCGCTTGGCAAGGATACGACTCAATCTATGCGCGCCGGGATTGTCTTTGGCTTCGCAGCCCTGGTGGAGGGACTGGTCACGCGGATGAAGGCCGAATTGGGGGGCAATCCACGCGTGGTGGCCACCGGCGGACTGACCAGCCTGATCGCGCCGGAAACCAGGGTGATCGATGCCGTCGAGCCCAACCTGCCGCTCATAGGGTTGCAGTTGTTTTATCAGAGCTGCCAGTAGATCGATGATCGCGCAAGAGCCGACGGCTAATCCGCCATCTTCAGGTCAACCGGCTGGTAACACCCGGAACGCTTACACAGCAATGATTTTTATTGGCTAATCACGGGCACGCCACAGCCCGTGCCTGATGTTCAAACAATTAATCACCCATAACGTGCTGAATCCTCCAGCCGATACTAACCGCATAAAACACTCAGTACCGCATATCCCCTGCGCACTCCCCCCTGATTCTTAGAAACTGGAGATCGATCGACCAGATAAAATAATCAGCCCTTCCCACTGGTTGGTTCTATCCACGAAGCAGCCGAATGCCATACAATAAAACGAATACGCGGGCGCTCCCTACGTTGGCGGATAACCAAATGAGAACTGTATCGGTCACCCGGCTAATATCATTTAAAATAATACCAACCATCAGTCAGGAGTATATATGTCATCCATTACGAAGGAAATCTCACTGCAGTATCACCGCTTGAACGGCAAACCCGGTAAACTCGGGGTGATCGCCACCAAACCTCTTGAGACGCAAGAGGACCTGAGCCTGGCATACAGCCCAGGGGTCGCTTACCCGGTTTTGGAGATCGAGCGGCAGCCTGAATTGGTTTACGAATATACCAATAAAGGCAATCTTGTGGCGGTCGTTACAAACGGCACTGCGATTTTAGGACTTGGCGACCGCGGCGCGCTCGCGAGCAAGCCGGTTATGGAAGGCAAGGCAGTATTATTTAAAAAATTCGCGGATGTAGACAGCATCGATATTGAGCTCAAGTCCCACGATCCAGAGACTGTAATCAAGGTCACAGCCGCCATTGCCTGTTCGTTTGGCGGTATAAACCTGGAGGATATCAAATCCCCCGAGTGTTTCTATATCGAAAAACAATTGATTTCCATGTTGGATATCCCGGTTTTCCACG